>NZ_JBITIH010000019.1:0-162970 GCF_044458865.1 Micromonospora sp. NPDC050417 | reverse complement strand
CCTCGCTAAGCTCCTAACCGTCACCGACTAACCACCGTGTTGCAACGACCCCTGGAATCCGCCCGCTTTCGGTAGAGGAAGGGGCCCTTCCTAACGTTTCCGGCGGGTGCGGGCGGGGGTGGGACCCGCTTGCGCTGACCGTAGGATCACCGGTGTGACAGGGGCGGCGCAGCACACGGAAACCGACGTTCCAGCCGACGAGACCGGGACACCGGACGGGTTGGACCGGCTCTGGACCCCGCACCGGATGACCTACATCTCCGGGCAGGACAAGCCGGACGAGGGGTACGAGAAACCGTCCGGCTGTCCGTTCTGCCTGGCCCCCTCCCGCCAGGGCGCCGACAGCCTGGTGGTGGCCCGGGGCGAGACGGTGTACGTGGTGCTGAACCTGTACCCGTACAACCCGGGGCACCTGCTGGTCTGCCCGTACCGGCACGTGGCCGACTACAGCGAACTCGACGCGGCGGAGACCGCCGAACTGGCCGCGCAGACGCAGACCGCGATGCGGGTGGTCCGGCGGGTCAGCAGCGCGCACGGGTTCAACATCGGGATGAACCAGGGTGGGGTCGCCGGTGCCGGCATCGCCGCCCACCTGCACCAGCACGTGGTGCCCCGCTGGGGCGGCGACGCCAACTTCATGCCGGTGATCGGGCGTACCAAAGTTCTGCCGCAGCTTCTCACCGACACCCGCGACCTGCTCGCCGCCGCCTGGGTCTGACCCGAGCAGAGGTCCGGCGGCCTGGGTCTGACCCGGGTGCGGGTCAGGCGGGGGTGAGGTGGGCCAGTTCGACGGCGAACCGGTCCGCCGCGTCGTGCAGCGGCGGCCACGGGAACTTCGGCAGGTGCTGGCGCAGGGACACCGCACCGTGTAGCGCGGTCCAGAGGGCGGTGGCGTCGGCGACCGGATCGGTGCTGGTCGAGCGGCCGGCGGTGACGCAGTTGCTGACACCGTCGATCAGCATCCGGAAAGCGTCGAGGTGGTGCCGCTCGGTCGGCGGGATCTGGTCCAGGCCCGGCGAGCTGGGGTCCGAGGGCGGTGGAGCCTGAGCCGGTAGCGGAGCTGGTGGCACCTGGTCCGGCAGCGGAGCTGGTGGCACCTGGTCCGGCGGCGGAACCTCGCCCGAGGGGCGTCCCCGGTTGAAGAGCAGCCGGTAGGCGGCCGGCTCGCGCATGGCGAAGTCGACGTACGCGCGACAGCCCGCCAGCAGCCGCCGCACCGGGTCGGTGGTGGCGCCGAGCGTACGCATGGAGTCGTCGATCGATTGGCTCAGCCGGTCGAATCCGGCGTCCAGCAGCGCGTCGCGTACCGCCGCCAGGTCGTCGAAGTGCGCGTAGATCGACGGCGCGGAGATACCCGCCTCCCGGGCGATGGCCCGCAGCGTCAACGTCTCGTCGCCGCCCGCCTGCGCGACGAGCCGCTCCGCGGCGGAGACGATCTCGTTACGGAGGAGATCGCCCTCGCCGCGGCGGTTGCGGACACGTCCGGTCGTCGGGCTCATGCCGGTTATTATCCCGCGACGACCACTTCGGGCTCGGCGACGTCGGACGGCACCGACTCGGGTGTCGGGCGGCGCCGGAGTCCGACGCCGACCGCGATGGCGGCCACCAGGGCCACCCCGGCGGCGACGAGCAGCCCTCGGCCCATCGCGACGGTGAAGGCGTGGTCGGCCGTGGCCAGGAGTTCGCCCGCCCCGGGCGGGGGTGTGGCGGCGGCGACCGCGTGCGCCGAGGGCAGGTCGTGACCGGCGACGGACGGCGCGTCGGCCATGGTGGAGCGGTAGTGGGTCGAGACGATCGCCCCGACCACGGCGATTCCGAGCACCCCTCCCAGCTCACGGATCACGCTCTGGAGCGAGCTCGCCATCGAGGCGTACCTCGCCGGCACCGATCCGTTGATCTCCAGGCTGGCCGGCGCCATCAGCATGCCCATGCCCAGTCCGACGATGGCGGTGAAGCCGGCGATGACCGGGAACGCCGTGTCTGTCGTGGCGGTGGCGAGTGCGCCCAGCCCGGCGGCGACCAGCAGCAGGCCGATCGTGAGCGCTCTGGCGGTGCCGAGCCGAGCCGTGGTCAGCGACGACGTGGCGGACGCGACCGACATGGCGACCGCGAACGGTACCGCCCCGAGCCCGGCCAGCAGGGGCGAGTAGCCGTGCACCAGTTGCAGGTACTGCGACAGTTCGAAGAGCGTGCCGAAGAGCGCGAAGAAGGTCACCGCCAGCGCCAGCGAGGCCAGCCCGAACCGGCGGTTGGCGAACAGGTCCAGGCGTACCAGCGGGTGGGGCACCCGCAGTTCCCACCAGACGAACACGGCGGCGAGCAGGATTGCCGCGCCGGTCTCGCCGAGGGTGGTGGTGTCGGTCCAGCCGCGTTGCGGCGCCTCGATGATGGCGTCGACCAGTGCCGCGATCGCGAGTGTCGAGAGCAGCGCGCCGAGGAGGTCGAGCCGCCCGCTCGACTGCGCCGGGATGCGGGGGACGACGGCGAGGATTCCGGCGAGGGCGAGCGCCACGATCGGTACGTTGATCCAGAACGTGCTGCTCCAGGAGAAGTGCAGCAGCAGGGCGCCGCCGGTGACCGGTCCTACGAGTACGCCGACCCCGGCGGCGGCCGACCAGGCGCCGAACGCCTTCGCCCGTTCGTGCGGCGGGAACATCCGGGTGACGATCGCCAGGGTCGCGGGCATGACGAACGCCGCCCCGAGTCCCATCACGGCGCGCCAGGCGATGAGCTGCGTGGGTGTGTCGGAGAGGGCCGCGGCCACCGAGCCGCCGCCGAAGACGACGAGGCCACCGATCAGGGCACGCCGCATGCCGAGTCGCGTTCCGATTGCTCCGGCGAGGATCAACGCCGAGGCGAAGATCAAGGTGTACGCGTCGGTGATCCATTGCAGGTCGGCGGTGCTGGCGTGCAGGTCGCGTGCGAGCGAGGGCAGCGCCGTGTTGAGCACGGAGTTGTCCAGCGTCACGGCGACCAGGGTCAGACTCAGTACGCCCAGCGCCGCCCAGCGGCGCGGATGGCCGCTCAGGTTGTCTTCGGTCACGGCTGTCACGGTCCCGCTCCTTAAGTTAACGGCTGTAAGGCTAGAAGCTAGACTAACATCCGTTAACTAACAAGCGTTAAGTTATGAGGTGCCAAGATCTTCATCTGGATCCTCGGCGGGGGAGATGGCACGCTCGGCGGCATGACGGTGAGCACACGGGTGTGGGGACGCAGCGGGATCGAAGTCAGTGCCCTCGGCATGGGATGCTGGGCCATCGGCGGGCCATGGTTCGCCGGTGACCAGCCGCTGGGCTGGGGACAGGTGGACGACGACGAGTCGACCCGGGCGATCCACCGCGCGCTGGAACTCGGCGTGACCTTCTTCGACACCGCCGACGTCTACGGCGCCGGACACAGCGAGCGGGTGCTCGGCCGGGCCCTGGCGGGACGGCGTGACGAGGTGGTGATCGCCACCAAGTGGGGCAGCACCTTCAACGAGCAGACCCGGCAGGCCACCGGGCCGGACTGGTCCCCGACGTACCTCCGGCGGGCGGCCGAGGCATCACTACGCCGGCTCGGCACCGACCGGATCGACCTCTACCAACTCCACCTCAACGACCTCGACGTCAACCTCGCCGAGCCGCTGCTCGACACCCTGAACGACCTGGTCGCCGAGGGCAAGGTCCGGTGGTACGGGTGGAGCACCGACTTCGCCGACCGGGCCGAGTCGTGGGCGCTCGGCGGCACCCACACCGCCGCCATCCAGCACTCCTTCTCGGTGCTCCAGGACTCGGCCGAGGTTCTCGCGGTGTGTGAGAAGCACAACCTCGCGAGCATCAACCGAGGGCCGCTCGGGATGGGGCTGCTGACCGGCAAGTACACGGCCACGACCACCCTCGGCGCGGACGACGTACGCGGCATCGCCCCGCAGTGGCTGGACTGGTTCCGGGACGGTCGTCCGGCACCGGAGTGGCTGGCACGGGTCGAAGCGGTCCGGGAGGCGCTCACCGTCGACGGCCGCACCCTGGCCCAGGGGGCGCTCGGCTACCTCTGGGCGCGCAGCGGCCGTACGGTGCCGATCCCGGGCTGCCGGACCGTGGCCCAGGTGGAGGAGAACGCAGGCGCGTTGGCGTACGGGCCGCTCACGTCCGCCCAGTTGGCCGAGGTGGAGCGCCTGCTGGCCGCCCTGCGTACGGCGCCGGAACAGCGCTGACGGTGGTGGATCGACCGGCCGGCGCGGGGCACGCGCCGGCCGGTGGACTCACGGCTGGTCGTCGGTTTCCCCCGCCTCGACGAGCAGCGGATCCCCGGAGGCGGAGATGGTGTCGCCGGCCTCGGCAGCGGCCACGCCGGTGATGACACAGATGTCGCCCGCGACGCAGGCCGGAACCGCGCGCCGGGTCTCGCCCGCACCCAGGCTCTCGCCCAGCGGGAGGTGGAGCCGATCGAGGTGAGCTTCGGTTCCGTGGCCCGGTTGACCACCTTCGGCCGGTCCGCTGACGTGCAGGGCCTGGTCGGGGCGGAGCGTGCCGGAGTAGATCCGTACCAGGGAGATCTTGCCCACCTGCGGGTCGACGGTGGTCTTGACCACCTCGGCGACCAGCGGGCCGTCGGGGTCGCAGGGCAGCGGAGGCCGGGGGGAGCCGTCCACCCCCGTGATCACCGGCAGGTCGCGTTCCAGCGGGGAGGGGAAGCTGCCGGTCAGGACCTCCAGCAGCGCGTCGACGCCGACCCCGGTCTCCGCGCAGACCGGCACGACCGGGTAGAAGTGCCCGCCGGTGACCGCGGTCTCCAGGTCGTCGATGAGGACGTCGGCCGGGATCTCCTCACCGTCGAGGTACCGGTCCATCAGGGTGTCGTCCTCGCTCTCGGCGAGGATGGTCTCGACCAGCTCGTCGCGGGCCTCGCCGATGGCCGGCAGGTGTTCCGGTTCGGGTTCGCGTACCACCGCGGGGAGCCCTCCGGTGTAGTCGAGGACCCGCCGGGTGATCAGTTCGAGCAGGCCCGCGACCGAGACGCCGTCGTCGCCGAGCATCGTCAGGTGCAACGGCAGCACGTTGTCGTCGAAGAGCCGCTGGCTGAGCGCCACGGCCTCGTCGAAGTCGGCCTTGGGGTGGTCGAGCCGGGAGATGGCGACGGCCCGGGGCATGCCGAGCGCGGCACACTCCTCCCAGAGGTCGACCGTCGCCGCGTCCATGCCTCCGGCGGCCGAGACGACGAAGAGGGCGGCGTCTGCGGCGCGCAGCCCGGCGCGCAGTTCGTCGGCGAACTCGGCGGACCCGGGGGTGTCGAGCAGGTTGAGCTTGATCCCGTCGTACCGCAGCGTGGTGCAGGTCAGCTCGACCGAGCGCTGCGGGGCCGCTCCCCGGTCGGGGGCGGTACCGCCGGCACCGGTCGCCGCCGACAGCGCCCCGACCAGCGCGGTCTTGCCGGCTCCGGGGTGGCCGACGAGAACCACGTTGCGGATCTCGGAGGGCTCGCCCGTCACCGGTGCCAGATCGGTTCCGTCCTCGTCCTGACTGTGCTGCGCCATCGGGCGCTCCTCCCTCTGCCGGTGGTCGATCGTCGCGACACGCTGTTGGCCAGCCCTGGCATGTCGAAGTCTGGTGGGTGACCGTCGGGTTCGACGGGAGGCGGCTCCGGTCACCCGTGCGGCGATATCCTCGGCTGGCGCGTGGTGTGCCGGGAAGGTGCCGTTTCGTAGCGTGACCTGGGTCACACTCCCGTGCTTGATCCTGCCGGCGCCGGACGGTACACAACCACACAGCGCGAAGTAAGCACACCGGGCGTACCGCGACCGGTCGGGCGACCGTTATCGTGAGACCGCCATGGCGAAGATCTTCCAAGTATCAGCCCGAGCGGGTTTGGCCCGCGTCATCGAACCGGTCGCCCGCGCGCTGCTGCGCCGCGGCGTGACCCCCAACGCGGTCACCGTGACCGGAACCGTCGGCGTGCTGGTGGGCGCCCTCGGCTTCGGTGCTCGCGGTGAACTGGTCACCGGTGCCATCATCGTCACCTTCTTCGCGCTCACCGACCTGCTCGACGGGACGATGGCGCGAATGTCCGGCGGCTCCACCAAGTTCGGCGCCTTCCTCGACTCCAGCATGGACCGGGTCGCCGACGGGGCGGTCTTCGGGGCGGTGGCCTACTGGCTCGCCACCGAAAACGATCGCTGGGGGGTTGCGGGCGCGCTGGTCTGCCTCGTCGCGGGCGGCGTCGTCTCCTACGTCAAGGCGCGGGCCGAAGGGCTCGGTATGACCGCCAACGTGGGTATCGCGGAGCGTACCGAGCGGCTGATCATCGTCGGGATCGGCGGCATCCTCCAGGGAGCCGGCGTCCCGCACGCGCTGACCGTCGCGCTCTGGCTGCTCGCCGCGGTCTCGGTCTTCACCGTCGGGCAGCGGATGACCCACGTCTACCGCCAGGCCCAGCGGATCGAGCCGGGCGTGAGCCGGTGACCCGGCCCCACCAGCCGGTGACGGGGCGACCCCGACCGCTGACCGGGTCGTCCCAACCGGCCTGGAACGGCGTGGTCGGGTGAATCTGGTCGAGCTGGGCTATCTGGCCGGCTGGCGGATCACCCGCGCGGTGCCGAAGTCGGTGGCCGCCGCCGTGTTCCGACTCGGTGCCGACCGAGCCCACCGGCGAGGTGGTCCAGGGGTCAAGCGGCTCGCCGTCAACCTGCGCCAAGTGGTCGGCCCGCAGGTGTCGGAGGCCGACTTCGACCGGCTGCTGCGGCGCGGGC
Source organism: Micromonospora sp. NPDC050417 (assembly GCF_044458865.1). NCBI lineage: Bacteria > Bacillati > Actinomycetota > Actinomycetes > Micromonosporales > Micromonosporaceae > Micromonospora > Micromonospora sp. NPDC050417. Next base: position 156,243 of record NZ_JBITIH010000019.1, on the reverse strand, counting down.
TGCGGTCGTACGCCCGCTACTGGTTGGAGATGTTCCGGCTGCCGTCGCTCTCGCACGCCCAGCGGCTGAGCACGTTCCGGCTGGTCGGCGCGGAGAAGCTGGCCGAGGCGGTGGCCGCCGGCCGGGGTGTGGTGATCGCCCTGCCACACGGTGGCAACTGGGACGCGGCCGGGGCGTGGGTGGCCGCGAACGGTTGGCCGATCACCACCGTCGCCGAGCGACTGAAGCCAGAGGCGGTCTACCGCCGTTTCCTCGCGTTCCGGCAACGGCTCGGCATGGAGATCATTCCGCTGACCGGCGGGGAACAGCCGCCGTTCGACGTACTCGCGGAGCGGCTCGCCAAGGGCCACGTGGTGCCACTGCTGGCAGACCGGGATCTCACCCGTCGCGGCATCGAGGTGCGGTTCTTCGGTGCTCGTACCCGGATGCCCGGCGGTCCCGCGCTGCTCGCGATCCGTACCGGGGCACCCCTGTACGTCGCATCGATGTGGTACGAATCGGACATTGCCTGTGCCGAGTTGATCGGCCCGCTGGAGGTCCCCGACCCGGCGAGCGGCACCCTCGCCGACCGGGTCCGGCTGCTCACCCAGCGGGTTGCCGACCAACTGGCGACCGGTATCGCCGAGCATCCGGAAGACTGGCACATGTTGCAGCGGATGTGGTTGGCCGAGAAGGATCAGAACGCGACGGATGCAGTGGCCCCGGCCGCCCCCGGGCCGGCCTGAGGGGGAGGGCGCAGTGCGGATCGGCATCGTGTGCCCGTACTCCTTCGACGTGCCGGGCGGGGTGCAGAACCACATCATGGATCTGGCCGAGGCACTGATCGGTCTCGGACATGAGGTGAGCGTGCTGGCGCCGGCGGACGAGGACTCCCCGCTGCCGCCGTACGTGGTGCCGGCCGGTCGTTCGGTGCCGTTTCCGTACAACGGGTCGGTGGCCCGGATCACCTTCGGCCCGGTCTCCACCGCCCGGGTACGCCGCTGGCTGGCCCGGGGCGACTTCGACGTACTGCACGTGCACGAGCCGTTCGTGCTGAGCCTGTCCCTGCTCGCCGTCCTCTCCGCGCGCGGGCCGGTGGTCGCGACCTTCCACACCGCGATGACCAGGTCCCGGGCGCTCGCCGCCGCGCAGGGCATGCTCCAGATCGTGCTGGAGCGGATCACCGCCCGGATCGCGGTCAGCGCGTTGGCGCGCAAGGTGCAGGTGGAACACCTCGACGGCGGCGCGGTGGAGATCCCGAACGGGGTGGCGGTGGTGAAGTTCGCCGACGCCGAACCACTGCCGGGCTGGCCGGGGGAGATCGCGCGGGGCACCGGTGGCACCATCGGCTTCCTGGGCCGGTTCACCGAGCCGCGCAAGGGGTTCGCGGTGCTCCGGGAGGCGTTCGTGTCGCTCGCCGCCGAGCGTCCGGGCCTGCGGCTGCTGGTCGCGGGGCCGGGGGAGCCGGAGGAGTTGTTCGAGGGTTTGCCGCCCGAGTTGCGGGAGCGGATCACGTTTCTCGGCCTGGTCTCCGAAGCCGACAAAGCACGCATGCTGCGCAGCGTGCACGTCTACGTCGCACCGAACCTCGGCGGGGAGTCCTTCGGGATGATCCTCACCGAGGCGATGGCCGCCGGGGCGGCGATCGTCGCCAGCGACCTCGACGCGTTCCGCCGGGTACTCGACGGCGGCCGGGCAGGTCAACTCTTCCCCACCGGGGACGCCGGCGCGCTCCGTCGTACGCTCGTCGAACTGCTCGACGACCCGGACCGTCGGGTGGCCCTGTCCGCCTGCGCCCGGGAGGTCGCGGCGACCTTCGACTGGCCGACGGTTGCCCGTCGGGTTCTGGAGGTATACGCAGCCGCGATCGAGGCCACCGATGGCCGCGTGATCGACCAGGAGTGGGTCGGCCCACGCTGACCCGCCTCCCGCGATTGGCTCGCAGGAGATGCCGGCGGCACCAGTTCGCCCCGGCCGGACGGGATGAGGAGCCGCACGACGATGCCGCACATGTGGTGGGTGGTGGGTGGAGTCGTCGTGATCGCCCTGGTCACGATCTACCTGTCCTGGACGGCCGGCCGGGTCGACCGGCTGCACCTGAGGGTGGCCGCCGCCGCCCGGTCGCTCGACGCGCACCTGCTCCGCCGGGCCGCCGCCGCAGCGGTGCTGGCCGAGGAGAACTACTCGGTGGAGCTCTACGCCGCCGCGCGGATCGCCCTCGACGCCGGACCGCAGGAACGGGAGGCGGCCGAGAACGACCTCACCCGCCAGCTACGTGCCATCCCGTTGACCGGGGACGACCCGGCCGTCGAGGCCGTGGTCGCGGCCAGCCGCCGGCTCGGCCTGGCCCGCCAGGTGCACACCGATCTCGTACGCGACGCGTTGACCGCCCGTCGCCGCCCGGTCGTACGACTGCTCCGGATGGCCCGTAAGCACGAGCGGCCCACCTACTTCGACGTGGACGACCCCACCCTGCACCCGCAGCCGGAGTCTCCGGAGCCGCCGGCAACGCCGAAGATCACCACGCTCTACGGGAACGAGGGGTTGTCCGGCGCCCCGTAGGCGTGAGGCTGACCACAGGGCAGGCCACAGCAGGGTTGATTGGCTGTCGGAAGGGCTCCGCACCGCGCGTAACATCGGTCTCGGTTCCGTGAAATCCACCCCCCGAGGAGTGACTACGCCGTGTCCGATTCCGTCGTGCAGCCCGAATCCGCCACCCCCGTCGTCGGCAGTGCCCGAGTCAAGCGCGGGATGGCCGAGATGCTCAAGGGCGGCGTGATCATGGACGTGGTCACCGCCGAGCAGGCGAAGATCGCCGAGGACGCCGGCGCGGTCGCGGTGATGGCGCTGGAGCGGGTGCCGGCCGACATTCGGGCCCAGGGCGGCGTCTCCCGGATGAGTGACCCGGACATGATCGACAGCATCATCGACGCGGTCTCGATCCCGGTCATGGCGAAGGCGCGGATCGGCCACTTCGTCGAGGCCCAGGTGCTCCAGGCGCTCGGTGTCGACTACGTCGACGAGTCCGAGGTGCTGACCCCGGCCGACTACGCCAACCACATCGACAAGTGGGCCTTCACCGTGCCCTTCGTCTGCGGTGCGACGAACCTCGGTGAGGCGCTGCGTCGGATCACCGAGGGGGCGGCGATGATCCGCTCCAAGGGCGAGGCGGGCACCGGGGACGTCTCCAACGCGACCACCCACATGCGCAAGATCCGGGGCGAGATCCGTCGGCTCAGCTCCCTGCCGGAGGACGAGCTGTACGTCGCCGCGAAGGAACTCCAGGCCCCGTACGAGCTGGTCCGCGAGGTCGCCGAGACGGGCAAGCTGCCGGTCGTACTCTTCACCGCCGGCGGCATCGCGACCCCGGCCGACGCCGCGATGATGATGCAGCTCGGCGCCGAGGGTGTCTTCGTCGGCTCGGGCATCTTCAAGTCCGGCAACCCGGAACAGCGGGCCGCGGCGATCGTCAAGGCGACGACCTTCCACGACGACCCGGACGTGCTGGCCAAGGTCTCGCGCGGACTCGGCGAGGCGATGGTCGGGATCAACGTCGACGACATCCCGGTGCCGCACCGTCTCGCCGAGCGTGGCTGGTGAACACGGTCGACGACCGGAGCGCACGATGACCACGATCGGCGTACTCGCGCTGCAGGGTGACGTACGCGAGCACCTGCTCGCCCTGGCCAGCACCGACGCCCTGGCCCGGCCGATCCGTCGGCCGGGCGAGCTGGACGACGTCGACGCCCTGGTCATCCCGGGTGGCGAGTCCACCACGATGAGCAAGCTGGTCGGCGAGTTCGAGCTGTACGAGCCGATCCGCAAGCGCATCGTCGACGGGATGCCGGTCTACGGCTCCTGCGCCGGGATGATCATGCTGGCCACCGAGGTCCTCGACGGTCGCCCCGACCAGCGGGGGTTCGACGGCATCGAGATGACCGTCCGGCGCAACGCGTTCGGCCGCCAGGTCGACTCGTTCGAGGCGCCGGTGGAGATCGTCGGTGTGCCCGGCCCCCGCTTCGACGCGGTCTTCATCCGCGCTCCGTGGGTGGAGCGGGTCGGCGACGGGGTGCAGGTGCTGGGGCGGGTGACCGAGGGGCCGGCCGCAGACCGGATCGTGGCGGTACGGCAGGGCAACCTGCTCGCTACCGCCTTCCACCCGGAACTCACCGGTGACCTGCGGGTGCACCAGTACTTCGTCGACATGGTCCGGGACGCCCCCGCCTGATCCGGGTCGCCGGTTGCGGTGGGGGCGGAACGCCGTGGCCTGACGGGGTGTGACGGCCCGAGGGGTCGCGCCGGTAGGATTGCCGGGTTCGGCCGGGCAGTCTGCTCATTTCGCCTTCCGCCCAGAGCCGACAGCGGATCTTCACCCGGTCTGATTGTCGCGACACCGGCGACATCGCCGGGAAGATGAGCGGGCAGTCGACTGTTGACGCGTGGGTTAGCGACGGAGGTAACAGATGTCCGGCCACTCTAAGTGGGCGACGACCAAGCACAAGAAGGCGGTCATCGACGCCAAGCGCGGCAAGATGTTCGCCAAGCTGATCAAGAACGTCGAGGTGGCGGCGCGAACCGGTGGCGGTGACCCGACCGGCAACCCCACCCTCTACGACGCCATCCAGAAGGCGAAGAAGAGCTCGGTCCCGAACGACAACATCGACCGTGCGGTCAAGCGCGGCTCCGGCCTGGAGGCCGGCGGCGCCGACTGGCAGACGGTGATGTACGAGGGCTACGGCCCCAACGGCGTCGCACTCCTGATCGAGTGCCTCACCGACAACCGCAACCGGGCCGCGACCGAGGTGCGTACCGCGCTCACCCGCAACGGCGGGTCGCTCGCGGACGCCGGCTCGGTGTCGTACATGTTCACCCGCAAGGGCGTGGTGATCGTGCCGAAGGCGGGGCTCAGTGAGGACGACGTGCTGCTCGCCGTCCTCGACGCCGGTGCCGAGGAAGTCAACGACCTCGGCGAGGCATTCGAGGTGATCAGCGAGCCGACCGACCTGATTCCGGTCCGTACCGCCCTCCAGGAAGCCGGCATGGAGTACGAGTCGGCCGAGTCCTCGCTGGTCCCGAGCGTCACCGTGCCGCTGGACGAGGAGGGCGCGCGGAAGATCTTCAAGCTGATCGACGCGCTGGAGGACTCCGACGACGTGCAGAACGTCTACGGCAACTTCGACATCTCCGACGAGGTCATGGCGGCCGTCGACTAGTTCCGTACCGTCGCCAGGTCGAGCCCGCGTGGTTCGGCCTGGCGACCCGGGCCCGGTGCTTCCGAACGTCCCTTGCGGTGCCGCCGGGCCGCGTGCCCCCATCCTGGCTGGTCACTCAGCCTGCACCGGGCCCTGGTCCAGGTCCAGGTCGTCGTCCCGGTCCACGGTGGCGCCCGTGGTGGGACCGGGTTCTTGCGGGTCGTTCTCCGAGCCACCCGCCCGGTGGTGGCGAATTCTCTCCTCCAGGACACCGAGCCCGGCCACCACCCCCGCCAGCAGCGCGAGTGCGACCAGGGCCGGCAGCACCGGGGTCAGCGGCAGCAGGGCCAGGCAGAGCGCGCTCGCGCCGAGCCGCTGCCAGACGATTTTCCGGTAGATCCGCCAGTCGGTGTAGACGCAGGTGACCAGGAAGAGGGCGCTGCCCGCGAAGAGGAAGCCCGCCACGCCGATCTCCAACGAGTCGAGCGGCGACGCCACCACGTCGCCCAGACCGTCGGCGACCGCGATGATCCCCAGGCTGAACGGCACGTGCCCGTAGACCAGCACCGCGCGTCGCACGCTCGACTGGTCCTCGGCGTGCTCCAGCGCCCACCGGAAGGTCCGTACGCCGTAGCCGAAGTACACCCACCAGAGGGCACAAACCAAGCCGTACGCGGCGGCCAGGCTGATCAGCCGGATGTTCGTCAGCGGTTCCTGGACGGCCGTGGCACCGAGCCGGATCACGGACTCGCCGATCACCAGCATGATCAGCAGTCCGTAGCGGTGGGTGTAGTGCCGGGGCTGCACCCGGACCTTCCGCACCGTTCCCCGGGCCAACCAGGGACTGAACACGTCGATGGCGGCGGCGACCGCCCAGAGCACGATCCGGGGCGTGCCGTCCAGCAGGGCACCGGTCACCAGCAGCGGCGCGATCGCCAGGACCACCCCGTGCGGACCGAGGACGAAGGAGCGCCAGAGCGGGCGCTTTCGCAGCGTCACGAGGCCGAGCAGGATCCGGCCGGACAGGGCGGCGCAGACGAAGGAGAGACCCCGTTCGCCGTACGCCTCGGGGATGGTCATGGAGAGCACCAGGCTGTCGAAGCCGAGCGAGAGGATCACCACCCGGCCCGGTGCCACGCCGACGTTCTGCTGGTCGGTGTAGAGGACGACCCCGCCCCAGAGCCAGTAGACGATGACGAAGAGGATCAGGACCTTGCCGAGCCCGGCCCACGTGTGTTCCTCATGCAGCAGGTGGGAGAACTGGGTGAGCGCGAAGACGAACGCCAGGTCGAAGAAAAGCTCCTCCCAGGTCACCCACTTCTCCGCCGGCTGGCGCGCCACCGGCACAGCGTACCGAGGCTGCGACCAGGGGATACCCAGTTCGGGCCGGCTGAGCCCGGCGCCGCCACCGGTGGCGGCGCCGGGCCCCTGCCGGTGTCGGCCCCATGCCGTCTACCCGACGCGGGTTAGGAAGGGCCCCTTCCTCTACCAAAAGCGATAACAGGGGGCCCTTCCTTACCCCGAGGTCAGGCGGTGGCGTTCATGAAGCGGGCCACCGGCAGCGCGTGGTCGACGATCCGTACGTCGCCGATCCAGCCGTAGAAGCCCTGCTCGATCAGGCGGTCGTAGTGGTACGCGCCGAAGAACCACGACTCGCCGGAGGTGGCCAGGCCGACCGCCGGGGTGCTCGGGTTGCGCAGCAGCGGCGCCCCGTCGACGTAGAGCGTGGTGTGCTGCCCGTCGTTCACCACCGCGACGTGGAACCACTCACCGGCCCGCATCTCGTGGCCCCAGTTGCTGGAGATGTCGTTCTGGTTGGTCGGGAAGACCGCCCACTGCAACGCCATGCCGTCCGACAGCGAGAGCGTCGCCAGCGGTTCCGACGGGTCACCACCGGTTTTGCCGCCGTCACGTCCGGCGCCGAACCGGCTGACCACGCTCATCCAGGCGTGGTTGCTGGCGCGTACGTCCTCGGGCAGCTTGACGAACGCCTCGATGGTGTAGCCGCCGGTGAGGGTCAGGTCGTTGATCGGCGCGGTGTCGACCGTACGCAGGTAGGCGCCCCGGGCCGGCTTCTTGCCGCCGTTGAACCGCAGGCTGGCGCGGGTCGGCTGGGCCGGGTGGTGTTCGGCGGACCAGCGCAGGGCGGTGGCGTCGCTGCCGGCGAGGGTGACCCGGGTCAGGTGGTTGCCGTTGCCCGACAGGTCGTTGACCTGGTAGCCGTCCGGGACGGTGGCCCCGTCGGTCGCCGACTGGTCGAACCGCCAGTAGCCGATGGTCCCCTTCACCAGCAGTTCCTTGACCGGGCGCGGGGCCGGCGGCGGCACCGGGGCGAAGCCGGCGAAGCGGGCCGGGAAGTCGATCTCAAGGCTGAACCGGTCGATCGGACCGGTTCGCTCGATCTCCGCCTGCTCCAGCGGGTTGCGCCGCTCGGCGACCTTGCCGAGGATCCACGGCGACAACGTCTCCACGTCGATGGTGTTGCGGGCCAGGTCGAAGTGGTACAGCCGGATCATGGCGCTGCCGCCGTAGTAGCGGTCCTGGTAGTCGGTGACGTGCACGTGCACGTCGTGGCCGGCGGCGTTGGTGAGCACGGTCCGCCCCGGCGGCCAGTAGTGCCCGTTCAGGGTCAGGAAGATCTGGTCGCTGTCCTTGATCAGGTTGTTCCAGAGCGACTGCCCGTAGGAGGAGAGCGTGGCCTTGCCGGCCGCGTCGGCCGACGCGACCTCGTGGGTGGTCAGGATCGCCGGGGTACGCGGGTGCGCGGCCAGGACCTGCTTCGCCCAGGCGATGGTGCCGGCCGAGGCGCGCCAGTCCAACGCGAAGATCAGCCACTCCTGGCCGGCGGCGCGTACCAGGTGGTAGGTGTTGTAACCGTCCGGTGTGGCTCCACCGAAGGTCGACAGCGGCGCGAACCGGGACGGCGGGAAGACGTCGAGGTACGCGCTCGGCCCGCGCTGGTCGTCCGTACGCGAGTCGATGTCGTGGTTCCCGGCGAGCACGCTGTACGGCATCTTGCGCTTGTCGAAGATGTCGAAGACCTTGCCAGCGGCGGCCAGTTCGGCGGCGGCGGCGTTCTCCACCACGTCGCCGAGGTGCGCGGCGAAGACGATGTTCTGTTCCGCGCGCTGGTCCACGATGTAGCGCAGCGACGCGGTGAGCGGGGCCGAGTCGCCCCGGTCGCCGTCGAAGAGGTACTGCGTGTCCGGGATGACGGCGATGGTGAAGCGAGGGCTCTCCGGGTCGCCGTTGCCGTTGCCGGCGGCGGTCGTCTCGGCGGCGAGGGCGGGGTGCGCGCCGGCGCCGAGTACGCCGGCTGCTGCCGCGCCCGCCCCGACCAGGCCGGCACCGCGCAGGAAGGTGCGGCGGCTCGCGGCACCCGGTACGGGCGAAGGGGAGTTGTCGACGGGTTGTTGCATGCTCAGGGCTCCTGATCTGCCGGAAGGGGACCGGCAACATTAGGAGCGACCGCCTCGAACGATGATCACCAGCGCGGGCAACGCCAGCGGAACGCCGGGTGAAATGCCCACGGGCGCCTCGCCCCGATCGACTGCTGCCCGGCCCGTTACCTGACCGGTGACCGGTCGGACCCCCGTGCCCGTTGGCGGGCCGCCTCGTAGAGCACGACGGTGCCGGCGGTCGCCGCGTTGAGGGAACTGGCCGCACCGGTGATCGGGATCCGGACGGTCCGGTCGCTCACCTCCCGCCAGCCGGTGCTGAGCCCGTGCGTCTCGTTTCCGACCAGGACCAGTCTCGGCCCGGTCAGGTCGTAGTCGGCCACGTCCACGTCACCGTCCTCGTCGGTACCGACGATCTCCATCGGCAGGCCGTGCCCGCGCAGCTCGGTGACCCAGTCGACGACCTCCCGATGGCTGGCCGCGCGTACGACCGGGACGGCGAAGAGCGAACCCGTGCTCGCCCTGACCGCCTTCGGGTCGTACGGGTCGGCGGCGTGACCGGTGATGACCACACCGGTGGCGCCGAACGCGTCCGCGGAGCGGACCAGCGTGCCGATGTTGCCCGGCGTGGTCGGCCGGTCGAAGACCAGCACGAGGCTGTCCGGGCCGGTGGGTAGGCGATCGAGCCGGTCCTCCGGCAACCCCACCACGGCGAGCAGCTCCGGCGACTCCTCGTCCTTGCCGCCGAGCTCGGCCATCAGGTCGGGAGTCATCACCACCCGCACACTGTCGACCTGGTCGAGCAGATCCCGTGCCCACCTCGACAACCCCTGCCCGTACGGGTGGAGCAGGGCGCGGATCTCCCAGCCGTGCTCGACCGCGAGGCTGATCGGTCGTACCCCCTGGACCAGGAACTCACCCGCCCGCTGCCGTTTGGTGCGGTTGCTCAGCAGCGCCTGCCACTGCTGGAAGCTCGCGTTCCGGGTGGTGATCTTCAAGGTCTTCGCCACGTGGGAACTGGCCTTCCTGGTCCGGGATCGAACCCGACCCTACAGGGACCGGTACGAGGTCAGCGGCGCAGGTGGCAGCGGTCAGGGGCGCCAGACATGATGAGAAACAAGCTAGGTCGGGCGGTATTCGACCTCGGGTCGGCCGGGGGTGCCGTACCGGGGGCTGCGGCTCACCCGACCGGTGCTGACCAGATGTTCGAGGTAGCGACGGGCGGTCACCCGGGAGGTGCCGGTCCGGGCCGACACCTCGGTCGCGGAGAGCCCCGGCTCGGAGCGCAGGGTGGCGAGCACCATTTCCAGGGTCTCCGCGCCGAGCCCCTTCGGCAGGGTGTCGGCGTCCGCGCCGCGCAGGGTGGCGAACATCCGGTCCACCTCGTGTTGGGCCACCACAGCGCCTTCGGCGAGCGCCTGCCGGCGGTATTCGGCGTACCGCTCCAGCTTGTCCCGGAACGCGGCGAAGGTGAATGGCTTGAGCAGGTAGTGGGTGACGCCGAGGGCGACCGCGGCACGGACCATGGTGAGGTCCCGGGCCGAGGTCACGGCGAGTACGTCGGTGGTGCTGCCGGCGGCTCGCAGTGCCCGGCAGACGTCCAGGCCGTGCAGGTCGGGCAGGCGGAAGTCGAGCAGTACGAGGTCCACCCCGGCGCCGCCCTCGGCACGCAGCGCGGCCATCGCGTCCCGGGCGGTGTGTACGACCCCGACGACGCTGAAGCCCGGCACCCGCTCGGTGTAGGCACGGTGCGCGTCGGCGAGTAGTGGCTCGTCCTCGACGACCAGCACCCGGATGGTGGTCACGTCGGAGACTCCCGGGGGGTCGGCAGCCGGGCCGGGATCGGCAACCGGACGCTGAACAGGGTGCCACCTGCGGCGGGACGGGTCACATCGACCTTCCCGTCGTACCGGGAGACCACCTGGCCGACGAGGGCCAGGCCGAGCCCCCGGCCGGCGCTCTTGGTTGACCAGCCCCGGCGGAACGCGTCCGTGACCTGGGCCGGGTCCAGCCCTGGTCCGCTGTCGCGGACCCGGACCTGCACCTCCTGTTCGGTGGCGCCGACGTAGACCTGGACCTGGCGGGGCGGTTCGGTGCCGCCGACCGCCTCCAGCGCGTTGTCGACCAGGTTGCCGACGACGGTGAGCAGGTCGCTGATGGGGAGCGGGTGGCCGTCGAGGCGGGACTCGGGATCGACCAGCAGTTCCACGCCCCGCTCGCCGGCCTGGGCGGACTTGCCGAGCAGCAGGGCGGCGAGTGCCGGTTCGGTGACCGCGCCGACGACCCGGTCGGTGAGTTGCTGGGCCAGGGTCAGCTCGGCGGTGGCCAGTTGCACCGCCTCGTCGGTGCGCCCGAGTTCGACCAGGGTCAGTACGGTGTGCAGCCGGTTCGCCGACTCGTGCGCCTGGGCCTGGAGCGCCTCGCTGAGTCCGCGTACCGAGTCGAGTTCGCTGGCGAGGGTGCGCAGTTCGGTGTGGTCGCGCAGGGTCAGTACGGTGCCGACCGCCCGGCCGCCGAAACTGGTGGGCCGCTGGTTGGCGACGAGCACCCGGTCACCGGCGAGCATGGGTTCGTCGTGTGCGGGGCGGCCGGAGAGGAGCAGGTCGGCCACGGCGGGTGGGAGGCCGAGGTCGGCGACGAGGTGCTCCTGCACCGGGTCGGTGCCGGTCAGCCCGAGCAGGCGCCGTGCCTCGTCGTTGATCAGTGCGACCCGCCGGTCCGGGGTGAGGACGAGCAGCCCTTCGCGGACGGAGTGCAGGACCGCGTCGTAGTACTCGTACATCCGGGTGATCTGGGCCGGTCCGAGTCCGTGGGTCTGGCGGCGCAGGCGGCGGCTGAGCAGCCAGGAGCCGGCGGCGGCGAGGGCCAGTGCGGCGGCGGTGGCGGCGAGCAGCGCGGGTGCCTGGGCGAGCAGTTTCCGGTTGATCGCCTCGGTGGTGATGCCGACCGAGACCAGGCCGATCACGGTGCCGCCCTCGGCGCGTACCGGCACCACCGCTCGGACGGACTCGCCGAGCGTACCGATGTTGATCGTGGTGAACGCCCGGCCGGTCAGCGCCGGTTCGATCTCGCCGACGAACGGTTGACCGATCAGTGCCGGGTTGGGGTGTGAGTAGCGGGTGCGGTCCGGGGCCATCACGACGATGAAGGTGGTGCCGGTGGCCTGGCGGGTCGACTCCGCGTACGGCTGGAGCGTGGCGGCCGGGTCGGGCGAGCGCAACGCGGTCGCCACGTCGGGGGAGCGGGCGACGGCCTCGGCCACCGCGAGCACCTCTTCCTGGGCGGCGCTGCGTACGTCGGAGCGGGCCAGCAGCACCGCGCCGGTCATTCCGGCCACCACGAGCAGGCTGACGACCAGGACCTGCAGGGCGAAAAGTTGGCCTGCGATGCTCCACCGTCGTCTGGACATGCGCTCCAGTGTTCCCTGTACCGTCGGTGATCGGCGCGACGGCGCCCCTGGATCAGCGGCTTGTTTCGATTCGGGGTCGGCCCGGTGAACACAATGAACGCAAGGCTGTGTTCCGGTGAGATCCAGGCCACTGTCTCGGCATGGACACCCCTACCGCCCGGCCACGACGGGACCGCACCCACTTCCTCTATCTCGCCGTCATCGTCGCCGTCGTCGCCGGCATCGTCCTCGGCTTCGCCGCACCGGAGGCGGCCAAGGAGCTGAAGCCGATCGGCACCGGCTTCGTGGCGCTGATCAAGATGATGATCAGCCCGATCATCTTCTGCACCATCGTGCTCGGCGTCGGCTCGGTACGGCAGGCCGCGAAGGTCGGCAAGGTCGGCGGCCTCGCGCTCGGCTACTTCCTGGTCATGTCGACCGTGGCGCTCGCCATCGGCCTGGTCGTCGGCAACATCGTGCACCCCGGCTCGGGGCTGCACCTCGGCGCCGCCCAGGCCGCAGCCGGCCAGGCCCAGGTCAGCGGCGCGAGCGAGGGTACGGTCGACTTCCTGCTCGGCATCATCCCCACCTCGCTGCTCTCCGCGTTGACCGAGGGCGAGGTGCTGCAGACCCTGCTGGTCGCGCTCCTGGTCGGTTTCGCGGTGCAGGGCATGGGGCGCCGGGGTGAGTCGGTGCTGCGCGCGGTCGGCCTGATCCAGCGGCTGGTTTTCAAGATCCTGACGATGGTCATGTGGCTGGCGCCGATCGGTGCGTTCGGCGCGATCGCCGCGGTGGTCGGCGCGACGGGCGTGGACGCGCTGAAGAGCCTGGCCCAGATCATGATCGGGTTCTACGCCACCTGCGTGATCTTCGTGGTCGTCATCCTCGGCCTGCTGCTCCGCTTCATCGCCAAGATCTCGATCTTCGCCCTCCTGCGCTACCTGGGCCGGGAGTTCCTGCTGATCCTCTCCACCTCCTCCTCCGAGTCGGCGCTGCCCCGTCTGATCGCGAAGATGGAGCACTTCGGGGTGAGCAAGCCGGTCGTCGGCATCACCGTCCCGACCGGCTACTCGTTCAACCTCGACGGCACCGCGATCTACCTGACCATGGCCTCGCTCTTCGTGGCCGAGGCGCTGGGCAAGCCGCTCGCCATCGGTGAGCAGATCTCCCTGCTGGTCTTCATGGTCATCGCCTCCAAGGGGGCGGCCGGCATCACCGGTGCCGGGCTGGCCACCCTGGCCGGCGGGTTGCAGAGCCACCGGCCGGACCTGGTCGACGGCGTCGGCCTGATCGTCGGCATCGACCGCTTCATGTCCGAGGCTCGCGCGCTGACCAACTTCGCCGGCAACGCGGTGGCCACCGTGCTGATCGGCACCTGGACCGGGGAGTTCGATCGGGAGCAGGCGCGGCAGGTGCTCGCCGGAAATCGGCCGTTCGACGAGTCGACCATGGTCGACGAGCACGGCCCGGCCGACGACGACCCGTCTGCCGGTTCGTCGCAGGACGCCCCCACCTCCGCTGCGGGCGCGGCAGCCAACCGTGCCGAGCCGGCGACGGCTGGCGCCCGAGGCTGACCCGCGGCCAAGCCGCTTTTCGGGCCACTCACCCAGGTGCCGGGGTGAGTGGCCCGAAAAGTCTGTAATGAGATTAATACGGAGAATCGTCGCTAAAGTAAGGTGGTGACGAGAGGGCGGAGAATCCTCGCCGGGTCGGTGGCCCTGCTGATCGCACTCGCCGCCTGCACCGAGCAGCAGCCACGACGATCGGGGCCGGCGTCGGGTGCCCCCGGGCAGCAGGTCGAACCGGTGACCTCCCCGGGCCTGGAACTGATCGCCGGCATGCCGCCCTACGTCTCCACCACCAACGTGTACGGCGCGGCCGGTCCCGACCAGCTCAGCGAGGCGGTACGCGGAGACAAGCCCCTGGTCTACGTGCCGAACACCGGCAGTGACGACGTCTGGGTGATCGACCCGGACACGTACCAGGTGGTGGACAAGTTCCCCGGCGGCGCGGAACCCCAGCACGTCGTCCCCTCCTACGACCTCCGTACGCTCTACGTCGCCTCCAGCCGGGTGCCCTCCGGCGGCCTGGTCCCGATCGACCCGCGTACCGGCCGGCCGGGCGCCCCGATCGACGTCGAGGACGTCTACAACCTCTACTTCACCCCCGACGGCAAACAGGGGATCGTGGTCGCCGAGTACTACCAGCGGCTCGACTTCTACGACGCCACGAGCTGGCGGCGTATCCGGTCGGTGACCTTCCCCGAGTGCGCCGGGATCAACCACATGGACTACTCCGTCGACGGCAGAACCCTGCTGGTGAGCTGCGAGTTCGCCAACCGGATGCTGGTCGTCGACGCGGTCACCCACCGCAAGCTGCGCCAGTTCGACCTGGACGTGGTCGCCGACGGGATGCCCCAGGACACCCGGCTCACCCCCGACGGGCGGCACTTCCTGGTCGCCGACATGATGGCCGGCGGGGTGTACGTCTTCGACGGGACGGCCACCAACCGGACCGGCTTCATCCCGACCGGCAAGGGCGCGCACGGCATCTACTTCAGCCGCGACGGCACACTCGCGTACGTCACCAACCGGGACGAGGGCAGCGTGAGCCTGATCGACCTGGCCACCCTCACCACCGCCGGCCTCTGGCGGATCCCCGGCGGCGGCAGCCCGGACATGGGTGGCCTCTCCGCCGACGGCCGGGTGCTCTGGCTCTCCGGTCGCTACCACGACGAGGTCTACGCCATGAGCACCGCCGACGGCCGGCTCCTGGCCCGGATCCCGGTCGGCTCCGGCCCGCACGGACTCACCGTCTGGCCGCAACCCGGCCGCTACTCCCTCGGCCACACCGCCAACATCCGTTAAGGAAGGGCCCCTTGTTATCGTTTTTTGTATAACAAGGGGCCCTTCCTTAACACCTCGGCGGGGCATTACCGAGTGGTGACAATTCCCGGACCGGGTGCGGACACGGGCCTGGCACCTTCGGGCAGATGACCTACCAACTGGTTGTCGTCCCCGGGACGCCCCGATGACCGAGACAGCAGGAAACCAGGACTACCGCCCGCTCGCCGCCGCCCCCGTCGCGACCACGACCGACCCGGTGCCGACCCCACGCGTACGGTGGGCGGACGTCGCCAAGGGCGTGTGCATCATCCTGGTGGTGTCATGGCACGTCGTCATCAAGCACTACCTACAGATAACGTGGCACCTCGGCGTGCCCCTGCCCGGGCTGTGGGGCAAGCTGGGTGAGCAGCTCCTGCCGCTGCGGATGCCGCTGTTCTTCACCATCTCCGGTGTGTTCGCGGCGAACGCCGTCACACGGCCATGGCGGGCGACGGCCCGCTCCCGGATCGCGCAGTTCCTCTACCTGTACGCGATCTGGCTGCTGATCCACACCGCGATCCTCGCCCTGGCCCCACAGCTCCCGACCGACCGGGCGAACTCCGTCTCCGGTCTCCTGGAGCAGCTCACCATCACCCCGTCCAACCTCTGGTACCTCTACGCGCTGGCCCTCTACTTCACCTTCGCCAAGGTGGCGTATCGGCTACCACCCGCAGTTCTCCTCACCGCCGCCGCGGCGCTCTCCGTCATCACCGCCGCCGGCCTGCTCGCCACGCCGGGCAACCGTGGCGGCGTCTACCAGAACCTGGTCTTCTTCCTCGCCGGGCTGCACCTGCGGCCGTACGTCGAACGCTGGGCCGCGACCGCGACCAGGCGGCGGCTCGGGCTGACCTTCGCCGTGTACGCCGTGGCGCTGGTCGCCATGGCCGTGGCCGGAGCCGAGACCTGGCCCGGCGTCTGGCTACTGGTGTCCGTCACGGCGGTGCTCTTCGGCATCACCGCAGCCGTTCGGGTCGGCCAGTGGCGGGTGGTCGGCGGGGCGCTCGCCAGCCTCGGGCGCCGCACCCTTCCGGTCTACGTCATCCACATGCCGGTGCTGGCCCTGCTGCACCGGCTGCTGGTGGGGCCGCTCTCCGAACTGGGCGACGCCGGGCAGTTCCTGGTGGCGCTCGGTGATCCGATCCTGTTGACCTCGGTGGTGGTCGCACTCTGTCTGACCATCCACCGTGGGCTCGTCGCCATCTCGGCGAGATGGCTCTTCGAGCTGCCCAGGTGGCGTACCGGCCGGGTCGAGGCAGTGCCGCACTCCGGCTAGACCGGACAGGACTGCGGCCCCCGGCTCCGCCCCCGCCCGACGAGGGTGACCGGGGCGGGGCCGGCGCCCTGACCGTCGGCCGTCAGGGCGCCGTCCACGGTGCAGACGATCTGTGCCACCGCCGTCGCCGAGAGCGCGGTCACGTCACTGGAGTACGTCACCGTCGGCCCCGTCGGACCGGAGGCGACCTCGACCACCCTGGCCTCCGGCGGGACCTCACTGGTCAGCCCCTGCGCTCGCTCCCGGGCGTCCGGCCCGTCTGTCAACAGCGCGAGTGTCTCCGGGAGCGACAGCTCTCGACCGGTGTCGCGTACCACGAGGGTGAGGTTGATGTTCGACACCAGATAGAGCCTGGTTCCGGCGGGCACCTCCTGGACCGGTCCGGCCGGGGCACCGCCGCCGACGATCACCCCGCTGGGTCGGACCCCACAGCCGGCGAGGGTCGCGGTGAGCGCCAGACCGGCGAGCAACCCGCGTACGGTCCTGTTCCGAGTCACCTGTCTCCTTCCTCGTCCGTCGGATCGGCTGACCAGCGCGGCAGGCGAAGGGTGAACACCGCGCCGCCGGCCGGCTGGTTGGCGGCCACCAGGCTGCCGTGGCGCTCCGCGTCGCGATGCAGCCGGGCGTTCTCCCAGGCGATCGCGAGGCCGAGGCCGCTGCCCGTGGAACGCGTCCGGGCGGTGTCCGCCTTGTAGAACCGGTCGAAGACGTGCGGCAGCACCTCGGCGTCGAGGCCCGGTCCACGGTCGGCGACCTCCAGGACGATCCAGTCCGGCTCGGTGCGCAGCCGTACGGAGACCGGTGGGGCGCCGTGCCGCAGCGCGTTGCCGACCAGGTTCGCGACGATCACGTCCAACCGGCGCGGATCCAGGCGGGCCGTCACCCCCGTGGGCAGTTCCGCCTCCACCTGGTCGGACCAGCCTCGGGCGCGCAGGGTCGCGGTCACCGCCGTGGCCACGTCGACGGGGTCGAGCGCGAGCGCCGCCGTGCCCGAATCGAACCTGCTGACCTCGATGAGGTCGTCCACCAGCCTGGTGAGGTTCTGCGTCTCCTGGCTCACCAGGCGGGCGGCCCTGCCGGCGTCTCCGGGGAGTGCGGCGGCCTCCTCGTCGAGCACGTCGGTGACCGCGGTCATGGCGGCCAACGGGGTACGTAGCTCGTGGGACACGTCGGCCACGAAACGTCGCGCGTCGGATTCCATCCGGCGCAGCTCACCGACGTACCGTTCCAGGGTCGCGGCGGTGTGGTTGAAGGTACGCGCCAGGTCGGCGAGTTCGTCGGAGCCGCCGATGGTGAGTCGGCTCGACAGGTTGCCGTCGCCCAGCCGTCGTGCCGCCCGCCCGAGTTCACGCACCGGCCGCAGCACGCCCCGGGCGGCGAGCGACGCCAGCAGCACCGCGAACACCAGGGACAGCCCGCCGGTGAGCCACGCCCAGACGGCGAGTTGGTCGATGCTCCGCTCCTCCGCCAGCAGGCTGTGCACCCGGTAGATCTCCAGCCCGGACGCGGCCGGCGTGCCGTCCGGTCCGGTGCGCATCAGTTCGGTCCCGATGACGAGACTCGGTGTCCCCTGGTAGGAGACGCGTTGCCAGACGACCCGGCCGCCGCGTACCGCCTGGCGCAGGTCCGGGGAGAGGAGTTCGGGTGGGGGGCCGAGCGCCGATCGTCGTTCCTGGTACAGCACGACCGTGCTGTCGTCACGGGTGGAGAGTGTCTCGGCGAGCCCGTCGAGTTCGTTCTGGGTCGGCGGCAGGTCCCGTACCGGGAAGAGTTTGCCCGCCTGGTCCACCAGTGCGTCGACCGCCGCGTCCTGGGCTTTGCGCAGGATGACGTCGCGTGCCTGGACGTAGCCGCTGCCGGCGACGGCGGCCGTCGTCGTCAGGCCGAGCAGCACGAAGGCGACCAGAAGCCGGACCCGCAGTCCCCATGCCCTGCCACCGATCCACCGCCATCGGCTCACAGTGGTCCGAACCGGTAGCCGAACCCGCGCACCGTCTGCACGTACACCGGGCGCGCCGGATCGTCCTCGATCTTCGCGCGCAGTCGCTGGACACAGGCGTCGACGAGCCGCGAATCGCCGAGGTAGCCGTGTTCCCAGACCGCCTCCAGCAGTTGCTGACGGCTCAGTACGCGACCCGGTGTGCCGGACAGTTCGAGCAGCAGGCGCAGTTCGGTGGGGGCGAGACCGACCGGCGCCCCGTCCTTGCGTACGACGAGCGCGGCCCGGTCGATGGTCAGCGTACGGTGCTGCTCGATCCCGATCCGATCCCCGCCGGTTCGGCGCTGGTTGTCCCCGGCCCGCCGCAGCACCGCGCGGATCCGTGCCTCAAGTACCCGGGCCTGCACCGGCTTGACCACGTAGTCGTCGGCGCCCGCTTCCAGACCCGCGACCACGTCCATGTCGTCGTTTCGGGCGGTGAGCATGATGATGGGCAGGTCGCCGCCGGCACGGATTCGTCGGCAGACCTCGAATCCATCGATCCCGGGCAACATGAGGTCCAGCACCACGACGTCGGAGCGGGCCGCCTGTAACCGGGCCAGGCCCTGTTCCCCGGTCGGCACCGCCTCCACGGTGTGCCCCTGCCTGGTCAACGCGAGTTGCAGCCCGTCACGCACGGTCTGGTGGTCTTCGATCAAGAGCACTCGGGACATGTCGCCAACTATCGCATCACGGGCTGAAGGTGGCAGTTCCTGCATTTCCGCCTACATACCTGAAACGACTCCTGTACCTACTGATGTCCGGAATTTTTGGTCCTGGATCAGTCTGATCCCGGTACCGGGAATGGCCCGCCGTACCGTCAGCGCGGCGGCGGCCAGGAAGAACAGCACCTCGGCGAGGAGTACGCCCCCGATGACGTCGCTGAACCGGTGCCAACCGGCGATCATCGTGGCCGAGGCGACCGCCGAGACCCCGGCGGCGCCCGGAAGGGCGAACCACCAACGGGCCCGGTTCGGCAGCACGAGCATGAACGCGAGCAGCAGGGCCATCGCGGCGGTGACGTGACCACTGGGGAAGCTGTTGTGTGTGGTCGAGTTCACCACCCCGAGTTCCGGCCGAGGTATCGCCGACTTCGCCACACTCGCCACACCAACGGCGCAGAGCACCATGAACACCCCGGCCACTCCCGCGTACAGGCGCCGACTGAGCGCGCCCACCAGCAACACCGAGGCGACCAGGATCGTCAACACGGTGTAGTCGCCGAAGAAGGCCAGCAGGGCCTTCGCCGGCGCGGTCAGGACGCCCTGCTGTTCGTACCCGCCGCCCTGCTCGGCCCGGGGCAGAAGGAGACCGTCGAATTCCTGGCCACGGGGCGTTCCGAGGAACACCCGGCAGGTCAAGGCGAAGGCGATCAGGCACGCGAGCGCGGCTGCGAGATAGCCGACCGCTCCCTCGGGCAGCCGACGGGCGGGTGACGGACCCGAGCCGGAGCCGACCGGCACGGATCGTTCGGCGGGCGGACGTGGCAAAGGGCGGTGGGGAGTCGAGGAGTACAACGTTCCCGAGCGCATCCGCCAATGGTCGGCCGAGGATATGAAGATCCTGCCCGTACCGTGTCATGGTTTTGTCACAGCTCCGCCAGGGCATCGATCAGATGCCCTGGCTGGCGACGACCGAGAGCAGTCGCAGTTTCTCGTAGCTCTCGCTGCCCGGGGTGGCGGTGTAGACCAGCAGCGACTGGGACTGAGCGGTGTTTCCCTGTGGTTCGGCTCCCACGGTCACACCGGTCCCGGTGGATATCCAGGGGCAGGTGATCCGGGGATCGCGGGTCCGTGGAAAGTCGCCGGGGCGGCCTATCCTGCCCCTCATGGAGCTGGTCCGTGCGCAGGAGTTGTGGAGTCCCGAGCCGGGCTGGCTCAACACCGCCAGCTACGGGCTGCCGCCTCGACCGGCCTGGGAGGCGTTGCAGACGGCGCTCGGGCAGTGGCAGGTCGGGAGTACCTCGTGGGAGGGGTGGGGCGAGCAGACCGAGCGGTCCCGGCGGGCCTTCGCCGGGCTGGTCGGGGTGCCGGTCGGTGACGTCACGATCGGCAGCACGGTCTCCCAGTTGCTGGCGCCGGTCGCGGCGGCGTTGCCGGCGGGGACGAACGTCCTGGCCCCGACCGAGGAGTTCACCTCGAACCTCTTCCCCTGGCTGGTGCAGGGCGAGCGGGGCGTACGGGTGCGGACGGTGCCGGCCGACCGGCTGGCCGAGTCGGTCGACGGGGATACGGACCTGGTCGCGTTCAGCCTGGTCCAGTCCGCCACCGGGGCGGTCGCGGAGTACGACGCGGTGGTGGCGGCGGCCCGCGAGCACGGCGCCCTGGTGGTGGTCGACGCCTCCCAGGGCTGCGGGTGGCTACCGTTCGACGCGCACCTGGCGGACGCGGTGGTGGTGAGTGCGTACAAGTGGTTGATGGCACCGCGTGGTGCCGCGTTCGGTTACCTCGCCCCAGGGCTGCGTGACCGGCTCACCCCGTTGGCCGCGAACTGGTACGCGGGTGAGGACCCGCACGCCTCCTATTACGGGCCTCCGCTGCGGCTCGCCGCCGACGCCCGCCGGTTCGACCTGTCGCCGGCCTGGTTCTGTTTTGTCGGCGCGGCTCCGGCGCTGGAACTGCTCGCCGAGGTCGGTCTGCCGGCGATCCGGGAGCACAACGTCTCCCTGGCCAACCGGTTCCTCGCCGGTCTGGGGCGCCCGCCGGGCGACAGCGCGATCGTCACGGTCGACGTGCCCGGGGCGCAGGAGCGGCTGGCGGCGGCGGGTGTTCGGGCCGCGGTCCGGGCCGGTCGGGTACGGGCCTCGTTCCACCTCTACTCGACCACCGAGGACGTCGACCTCGCCCTGTCCGCGCTGAACTGAGGTGTCGCGGCGGGACGCGGGGTGAGCCCGATCACAATACAATACGATACGGTTTCGTATCGCATTGCCGAGGACTAGGCTCCTTTCGTTACGAGTCTGTTCCGTATCGCATTGGCGATACGGGTATCGGGGGTAGAGGCGTCGATGCAGAACCCACAACCATTCGAGAACACCGGGCATCCCCGGCGCTGGGCCATCCTTGGCGTGCTGGTGATCAGCCTGCTGGTGGTGGTCCTCGACAACACGATCCTCAACGTCGCCCTGCGTACGTTGTCCGACCCGGTGCACGGGCTCGGCGCGAGCCAGGGTGAGCTGGAATGGGCGATCAACTCCTACACGCTGGTCTTCGCCGGCCTGCTCTTCACCTTCGGAGTGCTCGGCGACCGGCTCGGCCGCAAGCGGTTCCTGCTCTTCGGGCTTGCCATGTTCGGGCTCTCCTCGCTGCTCTCCGCGTACGCCCAGAGCCCGGGTCAACTGGTCGGCGCGCGGGCACTGATGGGCCTCGGCGGTGCCGCGATCATGCCGGCCACGCTGTCGATCATCTCCAATGTCTTCGACCCCCGCGAGCGGGCCCGTGCGATCGGTGTCTGGTCCGGGTCCGTCGGCCTCGCGGTCGCGATCGGTCCGGTCCTCGGCGGGCTGCTGCTGGAGCACTTCTGGTGGGGATCGGTCTTCCTGATCAACGTGCCGGTGGTACTGGTCGGCCTGGTGGCCGCCGCCATCCTGGTGCCGGAGTCGCGGGACCCGCGCCCCAACAAGATCGACGTGGTTGGTGTCCTGCTCTCCGTTATCGGTCTGGTCGCCCTGAGCTACGGCATCATCGACGGCGGCGAGCACGGCTTCGGCCGGCCACTGGTCTGGGTCGCGATCATCGGTGGCCTGGCGGTGCTGGGAGCGTTCGTGCTCTACGAGCGGCGGGTCGAGTTCCCGTCGCTGGACGTCCGGCTCTTCAAGATGCCGCGGTTCGCCGCTCCGGTCGCGGTGGTCGGGCTGACCTTCTTCGCCACCATGGGCGTGATGTTCTTCAGCTCCTTCTACCTGCAACTGGTCCGGGGCTACGAGCCGCTCCACACCGGCCTGCTCTACCTGCCGTTCGCCGCGGCGCAGCTGATCTTCGCCCCGCGTAGCGCGGCCATGGTCAAGCGGTACGGAGGCAAGGCCGTCTCGGCGGTCGGCCTGACCCTGACCGCGCTCGCGCTCTTCGTGTTCGCCTTCATCGGCGCCGAGACCCCGATCTGGGTTCTCCTGGTCTCCTTCTTCGTCCAGGGCGTCGGGATGGCGAACATCGTCGCGCCCGCCACCGAGTCGGTGATGTCCTCGCTGCCCCGGGAGAAGGCCGGTGTGGGCTCGGCGGTCAGCAACACCATCCGCCAGGTCGGTGGCGCACTCGGGGTCGCGGTGATCGGGTCGGTGCTCGCCGGCGTCTACCGGGACCAGATCGCCGGGGCCACCGGAGCGCTGCCCGCTCCGGCCCGGGACGCGGTGAACGAGTCGATCTCCGGTGCGTACGGCGCCGCCGCCCAGCTCGGCCCGGCGGGACAGGGCGTGATCGGCGCGGCCAACGACGCGTACGTCTCCGCCATGCACTGGGCCTCGGGGATCTCGACCGTCATCGTGGTCCTCGGCATCCTGGTGGTGCTCCGCTGGATGCCGGGACGGGCGGCGACCCAGTCGCACGTCCAGCCCGAGCCGGCGGCCACGCCGGAACTGGCTAGCGCGTCATAAGTCGGAAACAATGGCCGACATGACCACAAACGCTGATGCTCCGCGGTCGCCCGGGCGACCGCGGAGCACCCGCGTCGACGAGGCGATCATGGAAGCGACCCTGGACCTGCTTGCCGAGGGCAGCAGCATCGAGGCGCTCTCCATCGAGGCGATCGCGGCCCGTGCGGGCGTCGGCAAGGCGACCATCTACCGCCGATGGCCGGGCAAGGAAGCGCTGATCATCGACACGCTTCGCACGCTCAAGGGCCCACCGGCCATGCCGGACGGCAAGGACGTCCGCGAGGACCTGGTGATCCTGCTCAGCGCGGTGGGCCACAACCCGGACGCCCGCGCCGCGTCGATCTTCCCGTGCATGATGCCGACGATCCAACGCGACACCTCGATGCACCGGCTCTACCAGGAGATACTCGAACCGCGCCGGCAGGTGATGCGGGACGTGCTGCGCCGGGGAATCGAGCGCGGCGAACTCCGCCCCGACCTCGACATCGAGCTGGCCCTCGCCATGCTCACCGCTCCGGTGCTGTTGCAGCGCCTGCTGAACTGGCACCCGAGGCTCGGCGACGAGAACCTGTCCGAACGGGTGGTCGACGCCTTCTTCACCGGCATCGCCGCCGAGCCGGCCGTCGCCACCAACCAGGGCGTCACCGTCAGCTCCGACTGACCGGCACGGTCGAATCGATCCGTACGCCCCACCGCCGGTCAGGCTCAGGTGGTGGGCGTACGGAGGCGGTGCAGCCGGAGCGCGAGCTGGACCTCCAACGCCCGCTCCGGCTTCTGCCAGTCCGGACCGAGCAACTGCCCGACCCGCTCCAGCCGCTGGGTCACCGTGTTCACGTGTACGTGCAACTGCTCGGCCGCGCGGGCCAGGCTGCCCCCCACCCCGAAGTACGCCTCCAGCGTCTTCACCAGGGCGGTGCCCCGTCGGGCGTCGTAGTCGACCACCGGCCCCACCGTGTCGGCGAGGAACCGCGCCACGTCCCGGTCACCGTCCTCGGTGACCGAACCGAGCAGGAGCCCGACAAAGCCGAGTTCGGCGGTGCTCGCCCCCTCACCGGCCCGGCCCAGCGCCCAGAGCGCGGTCAGGCAGCGGTCCGCCTCGCGGAACGCGGTACCGAGCGAGGCGGGCCCGGTGGACGGGCCGCTCGACCCGGCGGTCACCGGGCGACCGGTCACCCGGGACAGGTCCCGGACCACCGCCCGTGCCGCCGCACCCGCATCCTGGCCGGGCAGCATCAGCACCACCCGACCGTCCCGGGCGGCGGCCAGCCCACCCCGGTTGGAGGCGTACGTCGTCGCCCAGGAGACGACCCGCTGCCGGGCCGAACCGGTCGTGGCGATCACGTCGTCGCCGACCGCCACCAGGACGTGCGGCGCGTCCAACTCCACCCCGAGCCGCCGGGCCCGGCTGCGCAGCGCCTCCGCGTCGCGTACCGGGCGGGCGATCAGGTCGTCGAGCAGGTCGCCCCGAACCCGTCCCTCGGCCTCGGCCACGGTCCGGCGGAACAGCAGCAGCAACGCGGTGACCAGTGCCGCCCGCTCCAGGATTCGCTGGTCGGCGTTGACCAGTTCGTCGTCGGGGTGCAGCACCAGGGCGCCGAGGTTCTCCGTACCGGCGACAACGGCGGCGTACCAGAGCGGTCCCCGTCGGACACTGCGCCCCTCGGCCCGGGAGGCGACCACGGCCTCGACCAGCGCCGCCCGGTCCGGCTCACCGATGCTGCCGACCCGGGCCAGCAGTCGGCCCTCGGCGTCCAACGCCAACAGCGCCCCGCCGAGCACGTCGGTCACCGCCGCCGCCACGTCCTCGACCCCACCGCCGCGCAACACCAGCGCGGTCATCCGGTCGTGCGCGGCGGCGGCCCGCTCGACCGACGCGCTGTGTGCCTGGATGGTGGCGTTGGCCGCGGAAAGCTCAGCGAGCGCGACCCGGGTCTCCAGCAGCAGCCGGGCGGTGTCGATCGCCACCGCGGCGTGCGCGGCCAGGGAGACCAGGAGCGCGACCTCCTCCCGGGCGAACGGTCTGGCCGACCGGTTCGCCGCGTAGAGCACCCCGATCACGCTCGGCCCGAGCCGCAGCGGAACCCCCAGGATCGCGACCAGGCCCTCCTCACCGACCCCGGCGTCGATCTCGCCGGTGTGGTGGAAGCGGGCGTCCTCGGGGTAGTTCGCGGTTGCGTACGGGGTGTCGGTCTGCGCGACCAGGCCACCCAGTCCGGCCCCCATCGGCAGCCGCAGCCGCTGGAAGCGGGCCGAGACGGAACCGTCGGTGACCCGCATGTACGTGTCGCCGTGCTCGTCGTCGTTGAGCGTCATGTACGCCACGTCGGTGCCGAGCAGGTGCCGGGCCCGGTGCACGATCGCCCGGAGCACCGCGTCCAGGTCACGCAGCCCGGCCAGGTCGCTGGCGGTGTCGTACAGGCCGGAGAGTTCGACCTCGCGTTGCCGCCGCCGTTCCAGCAGCGCCCGCACCCGCAGCGCGACCACCTTGGCCTGTTCCAGCTCGGCCAGCCGCTCGGCCGGTAGACCGGCGGCACGGGCGGCGAGCAGCGGCCCCTCGAACTCCACCGCGGCGGCCTCGCGGGCCAGCAGCTCCAGGAATTCGATCGGCGACGACATGGGACCCATTGTGCGGGTGGGGATCTTCAGTTTGCCGTCCAGCCCCCGTCGACCGCGATCGCGGTGCCGGTGATGAACGAGGCGGCCGGCGAGCAGAGGTACGCCATCAGCTCGGCCACCTCCGCCGGCTCGATCAGCCGCTTGATCGCGGCGCGGGCCAGCATGATCTTCTCGACCACCTCCTCCTCGGCGATGCCGTGGGTGGCGGCCTGGGCCGTGATCTGCCCCTCGACCAGCGCGGTACGCACGTACGCCGGGTTGATGCAGTTGGCGGTGACCCCGTGCGCGGCGCCCTCCAGCGCGACCACCTTGGAGAGTCCCTCCAGGGCGTGCTTCGCCGAGACGTAGGCGGACTTGTACGGCGAGGCGCGCAGCCCGTGCACCGAGGAAATGTTGATCACACGACCCCAGCCCCGCTCGTACATCCGGGGCAGCGCGCGCTGGATCAACAGGAACGGCGCCTCGACCATCACCCGGTGCAGGTACGCGAAGCGCTCGACCGGAAACTCCTCGACCGGCGCGACGTGCTGCAGGCCGGCGTTGTTGACGACGATGTCGACCCGGGCGTCGATCGCCGAGGTCGCCGCCGAATCGGCCAGGTCGACCGCGAGCGCACTGCCACCGATCTCCGCCGCCACCGTCTGGGCCGCCTCGGTGTTCCGGTCGACCACGGTCACCACCGCACCGGCTGCGGCGAGCCGGACCGCGCAGGCCCGGCCGATGCCGCTGCCACCACCGGTGACCAGCGCGGTGCGCCCCGACAGGTCGAGCTGTACGACGTGGGGATCAGCCACGCTTTCTGCCGTCATGGCGCAAGAAGCTACGACCCGTACGGGCGGGCGCACATGGGCAACGAACACATACTCCAAGGCGAGGCTATGTGGCTGGCGGCGACGAGAGTGGGTGCGGGCGTGTCGGCGTACGCCCGTTCCGGAGGCGCCAGTAGGGTGTCGAACACGTGTACTGCCGGTGCGTAGGGGAGGGGGCGGCGTGCGGGTTCTCGGCGTCGACCCTGGGCTGACCCGGTGCGGGGTGGGTGTGGTCGAGGGCGTGCCCGGTCGACCGTGCACCCTGATCGCCTACACCGTGGTACGGACCGACCCGTCCGCCGACCTGTCGCTGCGGCTGCTGCACCTGGACCGGGCGTTGACCGAACTGGTCGCCGAGCACCGGCCGGAGAGTGTGGCCGTCGAGCGGGTGTTCAGCCAGTCCAACACCCGGACCGTGATGGGCACCGCCCAGGCCAGCGCGATCGCCGTACTGGCCGGGGCGCGGGCCGGACTGCCGGTGCAGACGTACACGCCGAGCGAGGTGAAGGCGGCGGTGACCGGTTCGGGCCGGGCCGACAAGGATCAGGTCACCGCGATGGTGACCCGACTGCTGCGGTTGGCCGCGCCGCCGAAGCCGGCGGACGCGGCGGACGCGCTGGCGCTGGCGATCTGTCATGTCTGGCGGGGCGGGACCCGCGCCCGGCTCGCCGCCGCGGCGGACGCCGTCGCACGGCGCACAGCGGCGGACGCCGCCCGAGGTGGAGGAAGACGATGATCGCCAGTGTGCGGGGCGTGGTGGCCGGGCTGGGTCCGGACACCGCTGTGATCGAGGTGGGCGGGGTCGGGCTGGCGGTGCACTGCGCGCCGGGCACCCTGGCCGGGCTGCGACTCGGCAGCGAGGCCCGGTTGGCCACCACGCTGGTGGTCCGGGAGGATTCGTTGACCCTCTATGGGTTCGCCGCCGACGACGAGAAGCACCTTTTCGAGTTGCTCCAGACGGCCAGCGGGGTCGGCCCCCGGCTGGCCCAGGCGGTGCTGGCGGTGCACTCGCCGGACGCGATCCGCAAGGCGATCGCCAACGCCGACCTGGCCGCCCTGACCCGGGTGCCCGGGATCGGCAAGAAGGGCGCCGAGCGGCTGGTGCTGGAGTTGCGGGACAAGATCGGTCCGGTCGCCATCGGTCCGGACGGCGCCGCTGGCGTGGTCGGCGGGGCGTGGCCGGAGCAGATCCGGCAGGCGCTGGTCGGGCTCGGCTGGACGGTCGCCCAGGCCGACCAGGCGGTGGCCACCGTGGCGGAGACGATCGACGGTCCGACGCCACCGGTTCCGGTTCTGCTCAAGCAGGCGATCCGGCTGCTCGGTAAGACTCGATGACCGATCACGAGGACCTGGTGTCGGCGTTCGCGGACGACGCCGAGCGGGACGCCGAGGTCAGTGTCCGACCGAAGCGGCTCTCCGACTTCATCGCCCAGCATCGTGTACGCGACCAGCTCGACCTGCTGCTCAAGGGTGCGATGCGTCGGGGTGCGGCGCCCGACCACATCCTGCTCTCCGGCCCTCCGGGGCTGGGCAAGACCACTCTGGCCAACATCGTCGCGGCGGAACTCGGCACCGGGATCCGGGTCACCAGCGGGCCGGCGATCGAGCGTTCCGGCGATCTGGCCGCGATCCTGACCAGCCTCGCCCCCGGTGACGTCTTCTTCATCGACGAGATCCACCGGATCGCGAAGCCGGCCGAGGAGCTGCTCTACAGCGCGATGGAGGACTTCCGGGTCGACGTGGTGGTCGGCAAGGGGCCGGGTGCGACCGCGATCCCGATCGAGGTCGAGCCGTTCACGCTGGTCGGCGCGACCACCCGGTCGGGGCTGCTGACCGGTCCGATGCGGGACCGGTTCGGGTTCGTGGCGCATCTCGACTTCTACAGTCCGGCGGATCTGGAGGCGCTGCTGCACCGCTCGGCGCGGATCCTCGGCGTACCGATCACCGAGGAGGGGGCGGTGGAGGTGGCCCGCCGCTCGCGTGGCACGCCCCGGATCGCCAACCGGCTGCTGCGCCGGGTGCGGGACTTCGCCGAGGTCCGGGCCGAGGGTGTGGTCACCCTGGAGACGGCCCAGGCGGCGCTGAAGGTGTACGACGTCGACGCGCTCGGGCTGGACCGGCTGGACCGGGCCGTGCTCACCGCCTTGATCGATTCGTTCCGGGGCGGGCCGGTCGGCCTCTCCACGCTCGCGGTGGCGGTCGGGGAGCAGCCGGACACGGTGGAGGAGGTCTGTGAGCCGTTCCTGGTCCGGGCCGGGTTGCTGGCGCGTACGCCGCGCGGGCGGGTGGCGACCGAAGCCGCCTGGCATCATCTCGACCGTACGCCCCCGAATGGTACCTTTAGTAGTGGTTCAGGCCCAACGCCCGATCTGTTCACTGCTGAGTCGTAACTGTCGTGATCTGTTTGTGATCCGTGCCGCATTCGGCGTACACAGACTCACCGACTAGACTTCGCCGCGATCTGTCTGTACAGACAGGAGATTTCGCTTTCGCCGTGACGTTCACGTCGCGACGGGGCCAATGGGAAGGTCATAGCGTGTATCACCTAGCGGCAAGCAGCGGCGGTGGAGCCGGTAGCTTCACGCCGATCCTCGTGATGGTGCTGTTCTTCGGTGTCCTGTACTTCATCATGATTCGGCCCCAGCAGAAGCGGCGCCGCGAGGCTGAGCAGATGCAGTCCTCGATTGGCCCTGGCGACGAGGTCGTCACCATTGGTGGGCTGTACGGGACCGTCGCCTCCGTCGACACCGAGACGGTGACCCTTGAGGTTGCCCCCGGCGTGCACACCAAGTACGCCCGCCCGGCCATCGCTCGCGTGGTCAATTCGGCGCCGAAGCTCGAGTCGATCCCGGATGAGATCGAAGCGAAAGAGTGACCGATCCTCGGTGACACCGGGATCGATCTTCGATCGAAGATAGTAAATAGCGGTACCGACGTGTGACACACGTCGGAGAGGTACGCATGTCGCCGGGCATGCCGGCGCCCCACCGCCGCCCATCACCAGCGGCCGAACCGTGCAGGGAGACAGGACAGCCGTGGCACCACCTCAGGGACAGATGCACCCCGGGCGGCAACTCGCCGTACTCGGGGGCATCTTCGTCGTCCTCTACCTCTTAGTCTTCTTCGCCGGCGGTGCTAGCGGGAGCTTCCGTGACCGGTTGGAGCCGAAGCTCGGTCTCGACCTGGTCGGCGGCACCCGGATGACGCTTGAGGCCACCAGCCTGAACAACCAGCCTCCGACACAGGAGAACCTGGAGCGCGCTCGGCAGATCATCGAGAACCGGGTGAACGCCCAGGGTGTCTCCGAGGCCGAGGTGGTGACCGAGGGCAACCGCAACATCGTCATCTCGCTCCCCGGTCAGAGCCGGGACCTGAGCGAGGTCGGCAACGCGGCCGAGCTGCGTTTCCGCAAGGTGCTCAAGACCGCCGACGGCGGGGCGCCGAGCGCGGTCGCGCCGACCCCTCCGGCTGCTGCCGCGACGCCGGACCCGTCCGGCACGCCGAACCCGAGCGCGTCGGCCGGTGCGCCGAGCGGCACGCCGTCCGCCGGTGGTCAGGGCGGGATGGCGCCGACGCCGACGCCGAGCGCGGCGGCCACCAGCGCCCCGCCGGCCACGCCGACGCCGAGCGCCTCGACCTCGTCGGCCCCGGTGCCGCAGAGCGTCGAGCAGCAACGTGCCGAGGTCCAGCAGAAGGTGGGCCCGGAGGCATGGGCGGCGGCGAGCGCGTTGCAGGCGCCGGCCGACCTGAGCACCGACCCGACCCTGCTCGACAAGCTCAAGCCGTTCGGTGAGCTGACCGGTCGGGAGGTCGCCTCGCTGCCGGCGGCGATGCAGTTCAACGTACCGACGATCACCTGCGAGTTGCTGGAGCAGCGCCCGCCGGCCTCGATCAGCGCCAAGGACCAGCAGGTCGTGGCCTGTGAGGGCCCGGTGAAGTACCTGCTCGACGTGGCCAAGGTGCAGGGCACCGACGTCAGTGACGCCAGCGCCGTGCTGGACCAGAACAGCCAGTGGGTGGTGAGCCTCAACTTCACCGGCCCCGGGCAGAAGAACTGGACCAACCTGACCCGCGAGGCGTTCAACAACGAGGGCGGCGCCTGCGACCAGAGCGCGGTCGGCCCGGACGGCAAGTGCCGGGTCGCCGTGGTGCTCGACAACACGGTCGTCTCCTCGCCGGAGATCCAGGGCGTGCTCACCGGTGACTCGCAGATCACCGGTAACTTCACCAGCAAGGACGCGAACACCCTCGCCGGTCAGCTCCGTTTCGGCGCGCTGCCGGTGACGTTCGAGCCGCAGGAGCAGGAGAGCGTCTCCGCGACGCTCGGCTCCAGCCACCTGAAGGCCGGTCTGCTGGCCGCCGGTGTGGGCCTGCTGCTGGTCGCCATCTACTCGTTCTTCTACTACCGCCTGCTCGGCACGGTCATCATCCTCAGCCTGGGGCTCTCCGCGCTGCTGGTCTTCGGCGCGCTGATCGTGCTCGGCCGGCAGATCGGCTTCACGCTGACCCTCGCCGGCATCGCCGGATTCATCGTCTCCCTGGGTGTCGCCGCCGACTCGTTCGTGATCTATTTCGAACGGCTCAAGGACGAGATCCGGGAGGGTCGCAGCCCGCGTAGCGCGGTGCCGCGTGCCTGGGCCCGAGCCCGGCGGACGATCATCTCGGCCAACGCCATCTCCATCCTGGCCGCGGTCGTGCTCTACGTGGTCTCGGTCGGCACGGTGAAGGGCTTCGCGTTCGCGCTGGGTCTGGCCACGATCCTCGACCTGGTCGTCGTCTTCCTCTTCCGGCACCCGATCATGACGATGTTCGCCAACACCAGGGCGTTCCTGTCGCCGCGGGTCAGTGGTCTCGGCCGGGTGTTGCAGCACAAGAACGAGGCCGCGCCGACCGACCCGCGCAACCCGCGGGCCAAGGAGGCCTAGCATGAGCGAGCCAGTCATCCAGGGCAGCGCCACGGCCTCCCCGGCCGGCGCCGAGCAAAGCGAGGTAGCGGCATGAGCGGCCGTAGCGGTCTGGCCACCCGGCTCTACCAGGGTGAGGCCGGTCTCAACATCATCGGACGCCGCCGGGTCTGGTTCGGCATCGCCGCCGGCCTGGTGCTGATCGCGATCCTGGGCATCTCGATCCCCGGGTTCAAGCTCGGCATCGAGTTCTCCGGCGGCAACTCGTTCCAGGTGCCGGCCAGCGTCGGCACGATCGCCCACGCCGAGGAGCAGGTCGACGCGGCGCTGGGCGACCTCGGCGGCGCCGAGCCGGCGCACGTCGTCTCCAGCCAGACGGTCAACGGCGTCGGCGGCTCGTTCTACGAGTTCCGCACCACGGAACTGGACACCGAGCAGTCCAACGAGGTCCAGGCCGACATGGCCGGCAAGTTCGGCATCGCCGAGGACCAGATCAGCGTCAACCAGGTGAGTGCTGCCTGGGGCGACCAGGTCACCGAGCGGGCACTGCTCGGTCTGGTGGTCTTCGTCGTCCTGGTCATGATCTACCTGGTCCTGCGGTTCGAGTGGCGGATGGCGGTCGCCGCCGTCTCCTCGCTCTTCCTCAACCTGGTGCTGACCGCGGGCATCTACGCCCTGGTCGGCTTCGAGGTGACCCCGTCGACCATCGTCGGCTTCCTCACCATCCTCGGCTTCGCGCTCTACGACGTCGTGGTGGTGTTCGACAAGGTCCAGGAGAACACCCGGGGCATCACCGCGAGCAGCACCCAGACCTATGGCGAGGCGTCCAACCTCGCGATCAACCAGACCCTGATGCGGTCGATCAACACCGGTCTGGTGGCGCTCCTGCCCGTCGGTGGTCTGCTCTTCATCGGTGCCGGCCTGCTCGGCGCGGGCACCCTGGAGGACCTGGGCCTGGTGCTCTTCGTCGGCATGGGGATCGCGGTCTACTCCTCGATCTTCTTCGCGACCCCGGTGCTGACCCTGCTCAAGGACTACGAGCCGCGGATCCAGACCCACACCAAGCGGGTCCTGGCCCGGCGCTCCAGCGGTGCCACCGCCCGGCCGGCCCGTCCGGTCGCGCAGAGCGGCAGCGAACCGGCCGACGAGACGACGGACGGCCAGGACGTCGACGAGGCCGCCGCGCTCTCCGGTGCGGCACCGAAGGTCGGCGCCCGCCCGGCGGGCAAGCGCTCCGCCGGGGCACGCGGTGGCCGCCCCGCGGGCGGCAGCGGAAACCGGCCAAGTGGGGCCAAGCGCCGCTGACCCTGGCGGAAGAGGCGACAAGGGCGTCCGGCATGCTGAGTCACACGGCGTGCCGGGCGCCCTTTGTTGTGGCGCGACCGGCCCACCTCCGGTGAGAGGAGCAGCGTGACGGAGACCCAGACCGGGGTACGGGGCGACAGCGGCCCGGCCACCGCGGAACTCGTGGCCAGTCGGGTGCTGGACGTACCGGACTTTCCCCAGCCCGGGGTGGTGTTCAAGGACCTGATGCCGCTCTTCGGCGACGGTGAGGTCTTCCGGCAGGTGATCGACGGGATCATCGCGCACCACGGGCGGGACTCCTTCGACGTGGTGGCCGGGATCGAGGCCCGTGGCTTCGTGCTCGCCGCCGCGATCGCGTACGCGACCGGGGTCGGTGTGGTGCCCGTACGCAAGGCCGGCAAGCTGCCCCGCGCGGCGTACGCCGCCTCCTACGCCCTGGAGTACGGCGAGGCCACCCTGGAGGTGCACCAGGATGCCTTCACCGCTGGTCACCGGGTGCTCGTCGTGGACGACGTGCTCGCCACCGGGGGGACGGCGGAGGCGACGCTGGGGCTGGTGGAGCAGGCAGGCGGGACGGTCGCGGGCTTCTCCGTACTGCTCGAACTCTCCTTCCTCGGGGGCCGCGATCGACTGGCTCCGCGTCCCGTTCATGCCCTTCTAACCGTTTAGCGGGTCTTGTCGTTCAGGACCGATCCGGTGCGTGCGGGGGAGCGGCATCCGGCCGTCGGGACGGGTAGCATTGCCTTTCGCTGACCAGGTGGAGGCCGTTCTACCGGGCTGGCGTCGGACCTGGTCGACCGGTTACGGTCGGCTCGTCCCAAGCGAGGTGTGAGGAGGCCGGTGTCCCACGATGTCGCCCCTCCGGCGGAGGGCACGGTGCAATCGACCAGCGAGGCCGACGATGTCACCAAGCCGGTGACGACGTCCGCCAGCGGGCCGGTCCCGACAACCGCCGGTGCCAGCTCAGTGGCGAACGGTCCGGCCGACGAGGCTGAACCCGTAGCCGGTCAGGCCGCCCAGGACGGTGGTTCCGCCGCCCGTGGCGGCGATTCCCGCCCGGCCCCGACCGGCACCACCACCAATGGTGCCAGTGGTGCCAGAGTCGCCGCCCCCTCCGGTGGCGCAGACGGCGCGGCAGCCAGCAAAGCGGACACAGACCCACCTGGCGCCACCACATCGAGCGGCTCCGGCAAGGCCAGCGCGGCCAGCCCCGGCAGGGCGACTGCGGCCGGTCCCGGTAAGCCGGGTGCGGCCGGTTCCAGCAGATCGACTTCTGTCAGTGCCGGCAACGCGACCGCGCCCGGCGCCACCCGTACCCCTCAGACGACCAACGGCTCCGCCCCGCACGCCCCCGCGTCACCAGCGGTGTCCGGGGACAGTCTCGCGACGGTGGCCCCGGTCGCCGTCACCCCGCCCACCGGATCGGCGAACGGTCCGGGCGGCTCCGCCGGTGTGGCGTTGCCCGGACCGGCCGGCGGCGTGGTGGTGCCGGTCGGCGCGGCGGGTCGACTCGTCGCCGCCGACGAACCCGGTTCGCCGACGTCGAGTTTCGGTCTGGCCAGTGCACCGACCGGCCGGCGGGTCCGCGCCCGACTGGCCCGGTTCAACGCCCCGTGGCAGACGCCGCAGGTGAGCGAGGTGCTGGAACCGCTGATCGCCACGCACCGGGCGGCCCATCCGAAGATGGACGCCCGGCTGCTCCAGCGCGCGTTCGACATGGCCGCCCGCTGGCACTCCGGGCAGTACCGCAAGTCCGGCGACCCGTACATCACCCACCCGCTCGCGGTCGCCACCATCCTGGCCAACCTCGGCATGGACACCACCACCCTGGTGGCGGCGCTGCTGCACGACACCATCGAGGACACGAACTACGGCCTCGACCAGATGCGGATCGACTTCGGTGCCGAGGTCGCCCTGCTGGTCGACGGCGTCACCAAGCTCGACAAGGTCAAGCTCGGCGACGCGGCGAAGGCCGAGACGATCCGCAAGATGGTCGTGGCGATGGCGAAGGACCCCCGGGTCCTGGTGATCAAGCTCGCAGACCGGCTGCACAACATGCGTACGCTGACCTTCCTGCCCCGCGCCAAGCAGGAGCAGAAGGCCAAGGAGACGCTGGAGATCCTGGCTCCGCTGGCGCACCGCCTGGGTATGAACACGATCAAGTGGGAGCTGGAGGATCTCGCCTTCGGCACCCTGTTCCCCAAGCGCTTCGAGGAGATCAACCGGCTGATCGGCGAGCACCAGCCGCAGCGTGAGGCGCTGCTGCGCCAGGTGACGCAGAAGGTGCAGGTCGACCTCAAGTCCGCCAAGATCAAGGCGGAGACGACCGGGCGCCCCAAGCACCTCTACTCGATCTACCAGAAGATGATCGTCCGGGGTCGGGACTTCAACGACATCTACGACCTGGTCGGCGTCCGCATCCTGGTCGAGACGGTGCGCGACTGCTACGCGGCCCTCGGTGTGATCCACGCGAACTGGCAGCCCGTACCGGGCCGGTTCAAGGACTACATCGCGATGCCGAAGTTCAACATGTACCAGTCGCTGCACACCACCGTGATCGGGCCCAGCGGCAAGCCGGTGGAGATGCAGATCCGGACGTACGCGATGCACCGCACCGCGGAGTTCGGCATCGCCGCGCACTGGAAGTACAAGGAGCAGAAGGGCGCGACGGTCGTCGGCCCACCGGCCAACATCGACGAGATGACCTGGCTGCGGCAGTTGCTCGACTGGCAGCGGGAGGCGAGCGACCCGAGCGAGTTCCTGGACGCGCTCCGCTTCGACCTCTCCAGCCAGGAGGTGTACGTCTTCACGCCGAAGGGCGACGTGATCCCGCTGCCGACCGGGTCGACCCCGGTCGACTTCGCGTACGCGGTGCACACCGAGGTCGGGCACAAGTGCATCGGCGCGCGGGTCAACGGCAAGCTGGTGCCGCTGGAGTCGACGCTCTCCAACGGCGACGTGATCGAGATCTTCACGTCGAAGTCCGACACCGCCGGCCCGACCCAGGACTGGCTGGGCTTCGTCAAGAGCCCGAGGGCGCGGACGAAGATCCGTCAGTACTTCAACAAGGAGCGGCGCGAGGAGGCGATCGAGGCCGGCAAGGACGCGATCGTCAAGCAGATGCGCAAGCAGGGCATGCCGTTGCAGCGGATGCTCAGCTCGGACAACCTGATGGCGATCGCCCGGGACCTGCACCTGGCCGACGTGGCGTCGCTCTACGCGGCGGTCGGCGACAGTCAGGTCTCCGCCCAGTCCGTCGTACAACGCCTGATGGCCGGGTACGGCGGCGAGGAGGGCGCGGCCGAGGACATCGCCGAGACCGCGGTCGCCACCCGGCCACCGCGTAGTCGCACCTCCAGCCACGATCCGGGCGTGGTGGTCCGGGGCGTCAGTGACGTCTGGATCAAGCTCGCCCGGTGCTGTACCCCGGTGCCGCCGGACTCGGTGTTCGGCTTTGTGACCCGTTCCGGTGGCGTGAGTGTGCACCGGGACGACTGCGCCAACGCCGAGGACCTGCGGGTGCAGGGGGAGCGGATCGTCGAGGTGAGCTGGAAGCTCACCAGCGCCTCGACCTTCCTGGTGGCGATCCAGGTGGAGGCGCTGGACCGGCACAAGCTGCTCGCCGACGTCACCCGGGTGCTCTCCGACGAGCGGGTCAACATCCTCTCCGCAACCGTCACGACCACGCGGGACCGGGTGGCGGTGAGCAGGTTCAGCTTCGAGATGGCCGACCCGAAGCACCTGGGTCACCTGCTGGCGGCGGTGCGCAAGGTCGACGGTGTCTTCGACGCCTACCGGGTCACCTCGGGCGCCTGACCAGCGTCGGCGGTGTGACCCGGCCCGGCGCCCCGGTGGGGGCGCCGGGAAGCGCGCAGGAAACGTAGGACGTACGAACCAAAGGGGCGGCCCGCCGAAGCGGGCCGCCCCTTTTCGTCCGTGGTGGCGGAAGGTGTCCGGAAACTCAGCTCGCCACCGGGCTCATCGTGATCTTGTTGATCAGAACTTCCTTCTTCGGGTGGCCGCCGCCGGCCTGCTGGGCGAAAGCGCCGTCGTCGCCGGCCGCGCCGACCTGGTTGACCAGGTCCATTCCGCCGGTGACCGTGCCCAGGACCGTGTAGGTCGCGTCAAGCTCCGAGTCGCCGTAGACGATGAAGAACTGGCTTCCGCTGGTGCCGGGCTGGCCGGAGTTGGCCATCGCGATGACCCCGGCCGGGTACGGCGGGCGCTGCTCGGTCGGCAGGTTCTCCTCGGCCATCCGGTAGCTCGGACCGCCGGTGCCGTCACTGTCGCGCCAGCCCGCTCCGGTGGCGCTCGGGTCGCCGCACTGCAGCACCTTGAGGCCCTCGGTGACAAGCCGGTGGCACTTGGTGTTGTCGAAGAAGTTCTTCTCCGCCAGGTGGGTGAAGCTCGCTGCGGTGCACGGCACCTTGCTCAGGTCCAGCTTCGCGGTGATCGGCCCGAGCCCGGTGTCGATGGTCATCGTCTGCGAGCCGGCGTTCGGCGCGGTGGCCGGCGGCAGTCCGACGTCCTTGGTCGTGGGCGAGCGCTGTTCCGCCGGCAGGTCGGTCCAGACGCACTGGGTGGTGCCGGCGGCGGGGGTGGCGGTGTCGGTCGACTTGTCGTCGTCGCCGAGGCTGGCGACCAGCCAGACGGTGCCGGCGATGACCAGCAGCAGGGCCAGTCCGGCGCCGACGGTCGTCTGGAGCTGGCGGCGCTTGCGGGCGGCGGTGGCCCGCTGGGCCATCTCCCGTTCGAGCCGTGCCCGCGCCGCGGCGCGCTGCCGCTCTCTCGTGGACGTCACGGTGACTCCTCCTGGGCTATCTACGCTGCGGTGCTGCGTCCGCGGCTGGTGTCTGGGGCTCTGCTCAGGACTGCCCGGCCGCCGCCGTGGAGGTGGCGGTCGGGGTCGCCGCCGGCGGTGCGGCGGGCGGCGCGTCAGGGGAGACCTCGCCGACGGTGAGGCTCTGGATCACCACGTCGGTCTTCGGTTTCACCTGCTCACCGCTGCCATTGTCCACCCGTTCCATGGTGCCGATCTTCTGGATCACGTCGAGGCCGGAGTTGACCTTGCCGACGATCGGGTAGCTCGGCGTGGCCGGGCTGAAGTCCTTGTAGAAGATCAGGAACTGGCTGCCGTTGGCACCGGGAGCGCTGCCGATCAGGGCGACGGTCCCGGCGGGGTAGAGCGGCGAGGTGCTGGGCGAGGGGCTCGCCGACGGGCTGGGTGCCGGCGCCGTCGGTACGTTCTCGCTGGTGAACGTGTACGTCGGGCCGCCCAGCCCGGTGCCGCTCGGGTCGCCGCAGCGCAGTGCGCCTTCGGCGGTGATCTCGTGGCAGTTGGTGTTGTCGTAGAACGACCGGCTGGCCAGGTGGGCGAAGCTCGCCCCGGCGCAGGGCGCGTTGGTCAGGTCGAGATCGACCGTGACCGGGTTGCCCTGGTTCGTGGTGATGGTCATCGGGCGGGTTCCGGCGGTCGCCAGCCCGGTGGTTGCCGGTACGCCGACGTCCTTGAGGTTGGCGTTCGAACTCGCCTCCTGCGGGGTCCAGGCGCAGATCTCCGGTGCTGCCGCCGGGCTTGGCTCGCGGTCGAAACCGCCGAGCGCCCAGACCGAGCCGACCACGATCAGCGCCAGCGCGAGAGCCGCGCCGACCCCGGCCTGGATCTGTCGCCGCCGCCGGACGGAGGCGGCTCGCCGAGCCATCTGCCGGTCGAGCTTGGCGCGCGCCAACTTGCGCTGCCGGTCCCTGCTGGAAGCCACCCGCGCTCCTTTTCCCTCTACCCTGGTTGTGGCGGACGGCCACCTACTCGCCGTCGGACGTCAAGTGCGCCACGCCACACGCCCGCCAGAGTGTACGGCCATCCGCTGAGAATGTGGTGTACGAGGTGGCCGGTGGGAGAATCCGGTGCCCCGGGCGGTCTCACCCCGAGGCGGTAGACCGGCCTTTCGGATATTTCCCCCACGTCGTTCGACCCCGACTCGGCTCAAATGTTACGTACGTCGTACGAAGTCCCCCATCCGGTGGTGTGGTCGGCCCCACGGATGGGACCGTACGTGTGCCGCGCCGCTCGCCCTGACCGGCGGGCTAGGCTGCGGATGACTTCAGACGTCGACGGGAGGGGGCAGCCGTGTTCGTCGCCGGGTTTCCCGCGGACACCTTCGGCACCAACTGCTACGTGGTCGCGCCCGCGCCCGGAGAGCAGTGTGTCGTGGTCGACCCGGGTATCGGGGTCGTCGACCAGCTCGACGATCTGCTCGCCGAGCACCGTTTACAGCCTGTCGCCGTACTGCTGACCCACGGCCATCTGGACCACACCTTCTCGGTCGCGCCGGTCTGCGGCGCCCGGGGGATCACGGCTTACGTGCACCCGGGCGACCGGGAGATGCTCGCCAACCCGTCCAAGGGGTTCTCCGTGGACATCACCCAGATGCTCGGCGGGAGGCTGGAGTACTCCGAGCCGGAGGACGTGGCCGAGCTGACCGACGGCGCGACCATGAGCCTGGCCGGCCTGGAGATCACCGTCGACCACGCCCCGGGCCATACCGGCGGGTCGGTGCTCTTCCGTCTGCCGGCAGCCGGCTCTCCCTGGGACGCGGACCAGATCTGCCTCACCGGGGACGTCCTCTTCGCCGGCTCGATCGGACGCACCGACCTGCCGGGCGGCAGCATGCCCACCATGCTGAGCAGCCTGCGGGAGAAGATCCTCCCGCTCGCCGACGACACCGTCGTCCTGCCCGGCCACGGCCCCGACACCACCATCGGCCGAGAGCGCGCGAGCAACCCGTACCTGCGTCAGGCGGGTATGCCGGACGACGTGCGGCCCGCCGCTGCCCGTCCCAACTGGTAGCCCGCCCACTCGCGCCGCCTCGCGTCACCGAATCCGCGCGTCCGCGCGGAAGTCCAAGGAGCATGATGAGCAAGCCGTCCCCCATCTCCGGCTTTCCCGAGTGGGCCCCGCCGCAGCGGATGATCGAGCAGTACGTGATCGGCCAGATCCAGCGGACATTCGAGCTGTACGGCTTCGCGCCGCTGGAGACCCGGTCGGTCGAGCCGTTGGACCAGCTACTCCGCAAGGGTGAGACCTCCAAGGAGGTCTACCTCGTACGCCGGTTGCAGGAGGATCCGGGCGGCCCGACCGGCGACGACGCGCTCGGCCTGCACTTCGACCTGACCGTGCCGTTCGCCCGGTACGTGCTGGAGAACGCCGGCAAGCTGCAGTTCCCGTTCCGGCGCTACCAGATCCAGAAGGTGTGGCGGGGTGAGCGGCCACAGGAGGGGCGCTACCGGGAGTTCCTCCAGGCCGACATCGACATCGTCGACCGGGACACCCTTCCGGCGCACTACGAGGCCGAGTTGCCGCTGGTCATCGGCGACGCCCTCAGCAGCCTGCCGATCCCGCCGATCGTGATCCAGGTGAACAACCGCAAGGTCAGCGAGGGCTTCTACCGGGGCATCGGGCTGACCGACCCGGACGCCGCGCTGCGCGCGGTGGACAAGCTGGACAAGATCGGGCCGGAACGGGTCGCGGCGCTGTTGGTCGAGACCGCCGGGGCCACCGAGTCCCAGGCCAAGGCGTGTCTGGCCCTGGCCGAGATCAGTGCGCCGGACGGCTCGTTCGCCGACGCGGTCCGGGCGCTCGGGGTGGAGCACCCGCTGCTCGACGAGGGGCTGGCCGAGTTGGTCACGGTGGTGGAGACCGCCGCCGCGCACTCGCCCGGGCTCTGCGTCGCCGACCTGCGCATCGCGCGTGGCCTGGACTACTACACCGGTACGGTCTACGAGACCCAGATGCGCGGCTACGAGCGGTTCGGCTCGATCTGCTCCGGTGGCCGGTACGACAACCTCGCCACCGCCGGCTCGGCCACCTTCCCCGGCGTCGGCATCTCGATCGGTGTGACCCGGCTGCTCGGCCTGCTCTTCGGCGCCGGTGAGCTGAACGTCTCCCGGTCGGTGCCGACCTGCGTGCTGGTGGCGCTCGCCGACGAGGAGCACCGACCGGCCAGTGACCGGATCGCGGCGGCGCTGCGGCGGCGCGGGATCGCCACCGAGGTCTCGCCGTCGGCGGCGAAGTACGGCCGGCAGATCCGCTTCGCCGAGCGGCGCGGCATCCCGTACGTCTGGTTCCCAGGTGCCGACGGGGCGGTGGACGAGGTCAAGGACATCCGTTCCGGTGAGCAGACGCCGGCCACCCCGGACGACTGGACGCCGCCCGTCGAGGACCTCCGTCCCCTGGTCAGCTGAGCCGAGGTCGCGTGCCCGGCTGAGTCGAGGTCGCGTGCCCGGCTGAGTCGAGGTCGCGTGCGCGGCTGAGCCGAACGGGGGACTCGTCCGGAATGGCTGAGCGGTCGGACTGGCGTTGGCGATGGACTTGACCTACGGTTGCGTAACTTACGCCACCGTAGGGAGAGCCTGTGACCGCCGCCATCACCCGTCCGCTCAGCCAGACCGAGTTGCTGACCGAGCTGGACCCCATCGTCGCCCAGAACCTCGACCGGCACCTCGCGGTCGCGAAGGAGTGGTTCCCGCACGAGTACGTGCCGTGGAGCGACGGGCGGACGTTCGACGGGGTGCTGGGTGGCGAGGCATGGTCGCCGGAGGACACCTCCCTCCCCGAGGTGGCCCGGACGGCCCTGGTGGTCAACCTGCTCACCGAGGACAACCTGCCGTCGTACCACCACGAGATCGCGACGCAGTTCGGCCGGGACGGCGCCTGGGGGACCTGGGTGCACCGGTGGACCGCCGAGGAGGGTCGGCACGGGACGGCGATCCGTGACTACCTGACCGTCACCCGGGCGGTCGACCCGGTGGCGCTGGAGCGAGCGCGGATGGTCCACATGTCCACCGGGTACGTCAACGAGCACTCCGACGAGGTGCTGCACTCGTTGGCGTACGTCTCCTTCCAGGAACTCGCCACCCGGATCTCGCACCGCAACACCGGCCGGGTGACCGGTGACCCGCTCTGCGAGCAGTTGTTGGCCCGGGTCGCCGCCGACGAGAACCTGCACATGATCTTCTATCGCAACCTGCTCGCCGCCGCGTTCGAGCTGGCCCCGAGCCAGGCGATGCGCGCGGTGGCGGACGTGGCCGCGGACTTCCAGATGCCGGGCAACGGCATCGACGGTTTCGCCCGCAAGTCGGTGGCGATCGCCCTGGCCGGCATCTACGACCTGCGGCAGCACCGGGACGAGGTGCTGGTGCCGGTGCTGCGCCAGTGGGACGTCTGGAACGTCACCGGCCTGGACGCCGACGGCGAGGCGGCCCGCGAGCAGTTGGCCGCGCACCTGGACGAGTTGGACAAGGCCGCCTCCCGCTTCGAGGAGAAGCGCGACGCCCGGCTCGCCCGCCTCGCCCGCTGACGAAGGAAGGGCCCCTTCTTATCGTTTTCGGTAGAGGAAGGGGCCCTTCCTAACGCCCCGGGCGGGGGCGGCAGGGTCATTCGCTACGGAGGCCGTCCGGGCGCATCAGACGCCAGAGCGCCGGCAGGCTGAGTACGGTCACCAGCAGCACCACGCCACCGCCGACCCCGGCGAGCTGGGCCAGGCTGGACCAGTCCAGGCGTACGGGTTCCCGCACCACCCGTTGCAGCACCGCGCCCAGCGCGGTGCCGAGAACGGTGGCCAGAGCCATTCCGAGCAGCACCGGCACGGCGGTCTGGAAGAGCACCGACCAGCTCATGGTGCTGCGCCGGGTGCCGAAGGCCACCAGTACGGCGAGCAGCCGGCGCCGCTCCCGTAGCTGTTCCAGGGTGGTGACCAGCAGGCTGGCGCCGAGCAGCAGCATCACCGCGACCACCCCGATGAAGAGCCCCCGGCGGATGTCGCGGAACGTGCTGTCCTCCTCGGAGGGGGCCAACGAGTAGACCTCGACCAGTGGGCTGATGTCGGCGACGGTGTTGCGTACCTGTTCCTCGGCGGCTGGCTCGGTCGGGTCGAGCGTCAGGTAGACGAGCATGGTCCGGTCGGAGACGGCGTCCAGATCCACCGCCCCAGGGGTGACCAACAGGCCGGGGTGTCTGCCGCCCTCGGGAGCGGTCCGAGGCGGTGCGGGTCGTATTCCGGCGGGCACGGTCCACGGCTGTTCGGGCGTGTCGTCGTGCGGCGCGCCGATCTTGAGCCGTTGCCCGGCGGAGGGCAGTGGGGCGGCGAGCCACTCGCTGTCGTTGACGGCGAAGCTGTCGCCGTCAACGCAGTGGTCCAGGGTGGCCAGTTCGGCCAGGGCGGCACAGTCACCGACCAGCAGCGGCCAGCTCGGGCGTTCGCCATCCGGCAAGGCCGGCCCCTCGGCCAGGGTCGCCCCGGTGCGTACGAGGTGGGTCACGGATCGCACGCCGCTGGTGGCGCGGAGTCGTTCGGTGATCGTCGTGGTGCTGGCGCCTCCGGTGCTGTCGAGGGGGAGGGCGCCGTAC
The DNA here is from genome assembly GCF_044458865.1 of Micromonospora sp. NPDC050417. NCBI lineage: Bacteria > Bacillati > Actinomycetota > Actinomycetes > Micromonosporales > Micromonosporaceae > Micromonospora > Micromonospora sp. NPDC050417. The sequence continues at coordinate 113,523 of NZ_JBITIH010000019.1, read as the reverse complement.
ATGGTGGCTCGGGCCGGGTCCTGTCCGGTGCGAAGCTGATAGTCGGGGGCGACGCCGGAGAAGAGCATCTGGAGCGCGATGCCGCCGGCGATGGCGACCGCGACTCCGTTGACCATGCGGGCGGACGCGGCACTGTCGAGCTGTAGTCGCCGGGTGGCGAGCTGCCAGGAGACGGCGCCGCCACGTAGCCGCCGTACCACCGTTTCGACCAGCCAGGGCAGCACGGCGGTCACCCCGGCGAGCAGGAGCACCACACCGACGGTGACCTGTGCCTGGTTGGCCGGCTTCCCGCTCTGGTACACCTGGCCGAAGAGCGGCAGCAGCAGCGCGACGCCGATGACCGGCAGGATCAGCCGCCACCAGAGCCGCCGCCGTGCGCCGGCGGACCGGCGGACCACCCCGAGTGGCTCGATCACCACCCGCCGCAGGGCGAGCAGTGCCACGGCGACCGCCGTGACCGGCACCCCGAGCAGGATCAGCGCGGCCAGCGCCGGGTCGGGGCGTACGTCGGTGGGGAACACGCTGATCTCCCGCAGCGAGACCGTACCGATGAACTGCCGTCCGACGACGAAGAAGACCGCCCCGGCGGCGAGCCCGAGCACGGCGCTGACCAGGGACTCTCCGGCGGCGATCCGGGTCGCCATCCGCCGGTCCGCGCCGATCAGCCGCAGGGCGGCCAGCCGGCGGTCGCGCTGCTCGCCGCCGAACCGGACCGCGGTGCCGATGAAGACGGCGATGGGCAGCAGCAGGACCACCAGGATGATGAGGACCAGCAGCAGCAGGACCGGGTCGAGGCCGTCACTGACGTTCGGGACGCCGAACCGATCGATCCGGGTGACCGTGGACTGTTGCGGGGTCAGTTGGTCACTGCCCAGGTAGTAGGCGTACTCGTGAGGACCGGTCAGCCCGTCGTCGCCGATCAGCCCACCGACCGGGTAGTCGAACCGGGGTCGGAGCTGGGCGCCCGCCGGGGAGGCGAGCAGGTCGGCCAGGGCCGGCGAGACGACGATCTCGCCCGGTGCGGGCAGTCGATCCAGGCCGGGCGGCACCGGTGCGTCGGGGCCCTCCGGGCGCAGCACCCGTCCCCGGATCGCGTGTTCACCGAAGGTGGTGTTGGCCTGGGCCACCAGCAGGGTGTTCCGGGCCGCGTCGGGCTGCTCGGTGCCGTACGACTGCTCGTCGCGGGCATCGCTACGCCTGGACTGCTCGCCGAGCATGGTCGGGATCGAGACGGCGACCAGCAGCAGCGCCACGCCGAGGCCGACGCCGATCGCGGCCAGTGCGGTGCGCAGAATCCCCTCCCGGCCACCGGCGAAGACCAGCCGGGCGCCGAGGAGGAGGTCGGCGCGCCAGCGGCCCACGCCGGGCCGTCGGCCGGGGTGGTTGCGGCTCACGGGGTCACCATCTCCAGATCACGGGTACGGCCGTCGCGGACCACGACCTCGCGGTCGGAGTACGCGGCCACCCGTGGTTCGTGGGTCACCAGCACCACTGCGGCGCCGGTCTGCCGGGCGGCCTCGGTGAACAGCCGCATCACCCGTTCGCCGTTGAGCGAGTCCAGGGCTCCGGTCGGCTCGTCGGCGAAGAGCACCTGGGGATCGGTGACCAACGCCCGGCCGACCGCCACCCGTTGGCCCTGCCCGCCGGAGACCTCGCCCGGCCGTTTGCCGGCCACGTCGGTGACCTCCAGCCGCTCCAGCCACTCGCCGGCCCGTCGTTCGGCCTCCCGGCGGCGGACGCCGTCCAGCCGCAGCGGCAGGGCGACGTTCTCCAGACAGGTCAGCTCGGGCACCAACTGGCCGAACTGGAAGACGAACCCGAACTCGCTCCGACGCAGGGCGCTGCGTTCGGCGTCCGACATCGCCGACAGTTCCCGGTCCCGGTAGTGGATCTGGCCGGCGTCGGGCGTCACGATGCCGGCAAGGCAGTGCAGCAGGGTGGACTTGCCGGAGCCGGAGGGACCCATCACGGCGACCACCTCGCCGCTGCGGATGCTGATCGACGCGCCGTCCAGTGCCGGCGTCGGCCCGTACGCCTTGTGCAGGTCGAGGCCGACGAGCAGGGGAGCGTCGGCCGGCTCGGTGGTCGGCTGTGGTTCGTCGCGGTCGGCGCTCATCCGCGCACCGCCGTGGCGAGTTGGTCGAGCCGGGCGGTGGTCAGTTCCAGCCAGCGCAGGTCCGCCTCAAGGTGGAACAGGGCGTGGTCGCAGATGAGCTGGTCGGCGAGGTCGCCGCTGATCTTCCGCTGGGTGAGTTCGCGCATCAGGCGTAGGTGTTCGGCCCGCTGGACGTCGAGGATCTCGGCCGCGTTCCGCTCGGTCATCAGGGCGAGCAGGACCTTGGTGTAGAGCGTGCTCTGCAGGTAGAGGTCAGGCTTTTCCGGGTTGGCCAGCCAACGCTGCACGTCGGTCACGCCGGAAGCGGTGACCGCGTACCGCTTGCGTTCCGGTCCCTCGCCCGGTTCGACGCCGTCGACCTCGACCAGTCCGCTCTTCAACAGCCGGGCGAGGGTCGAATAGACCTGTCCGTAGTGCAGCGGCCGGCCGTGCCCGAAGCGTTCGTCGTACGCCCGTTTCAGGTCGTAGCCGTGGCGGGGGCGGGATTCGAGGAGCCCCAGGAAGGTCTGCGGGATTGACATGGGAGCAGACTCTACACGAGGTGTATACCCGCGATGTATACCCCCTGACCTGGACCATTGAGGAGTAAGGAAGGGCCCCTTGTTATCGTTTTCTGTATAACAAGGGGCCCTTCCTAACCTTGGTGGGCCGGCTCTACCAGCCGAAGCCGGCGGCGTAGGTGACGTTGGCCAACACCTGCTGACCGGTGGCGTTCGGGTGGAAGTAGTCCCAACCGGAGAGCTGGTTCAAGGCGAACGGGTAGTTGAACACTGCATTGTTGTCGAATGTGCAGTTTGCCCCGTACGCGGCACATGCCTGAGCGAGCTGCGTGTTGTAGTCGACGACGCGCTGCCGTACCCGGTTGCGGCGATCGACGTCGGCCTGCGCGTTCGAGGTCGGGTTGGCCAGCATCGACTGGCAGATGCCGAAAAGACTCCATGCGGTACGGGCGCTCCCGCTGCCCCGGCCGACCGACCAGAGTCGCTGGATGTCCGGCACACTGATCACGAAGACCCGGGCGCCCGGTAGGCCGGTCCTGAGTCGGTTGAGCCCGGCGTCGATGTTGGCGCGGAACGTACCGACCGTGGTCATGCTCGACTCGGAACCGGTGCAGGCGTCGTTCGCGCCGATCAGCACGGTCACGTACTGCCCGCCTCGGGAGACCGCGCTGTTGGCCTGGCCGAGCAGGTCGGCGGAGTCGGCCCCGGTCTGCGAGTCGTTGTGGTTGCGGCCGTTGATGGCCGGGTTGGCGACCCGGATCCGCAGGTAGTGAGCGTTGACCGAGACGTTGTCTCCGGTGCTGAACGAGCGCGACGGGCAGTCGACGTACCAGCCGCAGGCGTTGAAGCCACGGGTGATCGAGTCACCGAGACCGGTCATCGCGCTCGGCGGGGGACCGGGATCGGCGGCGGCGGGGAGGGTGCCGACGACGACCGAGCCGATCAGGACGGACGCGGCGGTGAGCAGGGACAGGGCGTGCCGGGTGAGGGACATGGGGGCCTCCGGATCACGGGTGCCAGGTGGTGGAGTGTGCGGTCCGCGAATCATATAGATGTACGTCGTTGCGAACAATGCTCCGCGATGCCCCTGGCACCCTCCGCCAGCGCTGCCCCCGACGTTAAGAAGGGGCCCTTCCTATACGGAAAGCGATAACAAGGGGCCCTTCCTTACAAGGGAGGTTCGGTGGTGGCGGTGGTGGCGGGGAGGGTGAAGGGGGTGAGGCGGGCGCTGATCGCGACCACCATCGGCCAGAGTGACTCGGCGCCGGCCGCGAACCGCTCGGTCAGCCCGATCCAGGGTCCGCGGGTGAACATCTCGACGCCGAACCAGGCGCAGAGCCCGATCGGCACGAGGCTCGCCAGGATCGCCGCGGTGCGGCGTACCGCCCAGGGGCGGGGGGTGTCCGGCGAGATGGTCTCCGCCCAGGTTGGCCAGTACCTGTCCCGCAGGGCCAGCGTCGACGCCACCGGCCAGAGGGCGAGCGCGACGAAGGCGGTGCCGGCGACGAAGGCGTGCTCGTTCGAACCGCCGTTCTCCGGTTGTGGGAAGAGCGCCACCAGGCCGGTCGCGATCCCGCCGAGCGCGAGCAGGCTCCGGCCCAGCAACCCGGCCACGGTCAGCCCGATGGCGGTGACCACGTAACAGGCGCCGGCCGCGGCCAGCCCGAGCAACATGATCCACGCGTCGGTCGCACCGGGTCCGGCCAGCACGCTGATGGTGTCGAAGACCGGGTCGTAGTGGTCCGGCTGACGGGCCGCCCCGGCGGTCCAGCCACCGATCAGGAAGAACGGAGCGCCGGTCGCGGAGAGGAGGGCCCACCACGGCACGGGTCGCATTCGGTCACCGTACTGCGGAGCATTGGTGCAGGTCCGGCGATTGCGGACGGTCGTTGAGCCCTCCGGGGTGACACCGTCAGTGACGCGCTCCCAGTTCCAGCGCCGCCACTCCGGCGATCACCAGGACCAGTCCACCGACCTGGATCCAGGTCAGGCTGTCGCCGAGGAACGCGGCACCGATCGCCGCGACCAGGGCCACGCCGATCGCCGACCAGACCCCGTACGCCACACCCACCGGCATGCCCCGTTTCAGCACCTCGGCGAGGAGGCCGAACGCGATCAGGTAGCCGACGACGACGATCACCGACGGCACCAGCTTCGAGAACCCGTGGGAGATTCGCAGGGCGATAGTCGCGGTCACCTCACTGAGGATCGCGCCGGCCAACAGAATCCACACCATGCGTCCACTCCTCGACCCCGGCCCGTACCCGCATCCAAACGCGAACCTTATTTCCCCTGTCGTCCGGACGAAAGAGAAGCCCCGACTCGTGACCCGTCCAGGGCGTCGCGGACCGTTGCCAGGTCGGCGCCGGCCGCGCTGAGCAACACTGCCGGCCCGCCGGCCAGCGGCATCCTGGCCGCGTACGGTCCCAGCGGCATCCGGGCCGCGTACGGTCCCAGCGGCGCTGGTCCGGGTGGCCCGGTCCCGGCCCAGGCCGGGTCGACCAGGAGCAGCGAGCCGGTGACCCGGGCGGCGCTGAGTCGAGCCGCCCCGGCCCAGCCCGGGGCGCGCGGACCCACCGCGAGTTCGTTGCGGAGCAGCGTACGTCCGGCGTAGCGCAGGGTCGTGTCGATCCGTACGTCGCCGACCGGCTCGCCGTGCCGCCCGCACACCAGTTCGTCCCGCCAGACCAGGCCCGCGCCGTCGGCCACCTCCAGGACGGATCGGGAGAGGTGGTCGCAGCGGGCCGCGCCGATCAGCGGCTCGGGCAGCCAGCGCAGTCGCCCGCCCGCCTCCACCCGGGCGGTCACCTCCAGTCGGGAGCGCCGCCCGCCGGCACCGGGCAGGACCAGTGACGCGGCCACGGTCCGTACGCAGAGCAGTGCCCCGGCGCCGACGGTCAGTTCGATCCGTAACCGGTCGCCGCCGAGTGGGCCGGCCGCCCCGCCGACCAGGTGCACCTGGACTTCGCCGTCGTCGGTGGGGGCGGCCCTGGTCCGCCGGATCAGCAGCGGCGCCTCGCCGTGCAGTTCCGCCAGTCGGGTGCCTCGCGCACCGTCCGCGACGGCCACGATCCGGGCCGTCGCCCGCATCAACGCGGTGGTACGTGTACGGGCCCGGCGTCGGCGGCGCCGCCTCGGGTGTGGGCGGCGACGAGCGTACGGACCCACTGCGCCACCGGGGTTGCCGCCGGGTCACGTACCAGGGAGAGGAAGACCGTCGGGAGGTTGCCGCGACGGGCCGCCGCGTCCCGTTCCATCACCGACAGGTCCGCCCCGACCAGCGGTGCCAGATCCGTTTTGTTGATCACCAGCAGGTCGGCGCCGGTGACCCCGGGCCCGCCCTTGCGTGGCACCTTGTCGCCGCCGGCCACGTCGACCACGAAGATCTGCTGGTCGATCAGCCCTTTGCTGAAGGTCGCGGTGAGGTTGTCCCCGCCGCTCTCCACCAGCACCAGGTCCAGCGGCCCGAGCGTCGTTTCCAACTCCTCCACCGCGTCCAGGTTGGCGGAGATGTCGTCGCGGATCGCGGTGTGCGGGCAGCAGCCGGTTTCCACCGCCCGGATCCGTTCGGCCGGCAGCACGCCGTGGCGGAGCAGGAAATCGGCGTCCTCGGTGGTGTAGATGTCGTTGGTCACCACCGCCAGCCGCAGTTCGGCGGCGAGGGTCCGGCACAGCGCGGCGACCAGCGCGGTCTTGCCCGAGCCGACCGGCCCGCCGATCCCCACCCGCAACGCGCGGGCGCCGGTGGGGGCGTCGGGCAGCGGTGGGTGCGGGTCCACCTCCGGATCAGGATGGGTGTGCGGTGTTTCTTCCGGACCGTGGTCGTGTGGCGCGCCGCCGTTGGCGTGGGGCCGGGCGGACTGGTCAGGATGCAAAGAGACGCACCTCCTGGCAGGCGTGCAGTTCGGCACCGATCTCCAGCAGGGGCGCGGAGTCGGCGGGCAGGTCGTCGACCGGATCGTCGACCCGGCCGGCCGCGTCGGCCGCCAGCCGGTCACATTCGCCGGCCAGGCCGGCGAGCAGGGCGTGGACCGCGTACGGGTCGAGGCCGAGCAGCCGTACGGCGGCACTGGCCGGGCCGCTGATCGCGCCGTACGCGCTGGCCACCGCCGCCTCGGTCGGTCCGAGCCCAGCGGCGGCGCTCACCAGTCCCAGCGCCACCGGCTGGTGCGGTCCGGCGGGTGGTGTCCCGGCCGGCAGCACGACGCTTCCGAAGATCGCCCGTCCGGCGCGGAGCAGCGCCCGGCCCTGGGCCCGGGAGGCGCGACGCAGCGCGGGCGAGGGCGTACGCGCGTCGAGGCCCTGGTCGAGTTCGGCGACCGGCACCCGGCCGGCGCAGGCGCAGGCGGCGAACGCCGCGCCGACCCGGCCGGTGGTGGCGAGTCGGCCGCGCAGGAAATCGGCCAGCCCGGCCAGGTCCCGTAACCGGCCGCTGGTCACCGCGGACTCCAGCCCACCGGAGTGGGCGTGTCCGCCCGAGGGCAGCCGACCGTCGGCGAGGACCAGGAGGGTGGCGAGGGAGGGCGTGGTGGTCAGCGACATGGCGGTCAGAAGAGAAAGTAGCGTTGGGCCATCGGCAGTTCGGTCGCCGGTTCGGGTTCGATCACCACGCCGTCGATCCGGACGGTGAAGGTGTCCGGGTCGACTTCGATCCGGGGGAGCGTGTCGTTGAGCGGCATGTCGGACTTGCCGCGCGACCGTACGTCCGCCACCGGGGCGAGGCGCCGGCTGAGGCCGATCCGCTCACCGAGGTTCTCCTCGATCGCGACCGGTGCGACGAACGCCAGACTGGTGGCGGCGGGCACCGAACCGTACGCGCCGAACATCGGGCGGGGCAGCACTGGCTGCGGGGTCGGGATCGAGGCGTTGGCGTCACCCATCTGCGCCCAGGCGATCATGCCGCCCTTGAGTACCAGGTGTGGGCGTACGCCGAAGAAGACCGGGTCCCAGAGCACCAGGTCGGCGAGCTTGCCCGACTCGACCGAGCCGACTTCGGCGTCGATGCCGTGCGCGACGGCGGGGCAGATCGTGTACTTGGCGACGTACCGCCGGGCCCGCAGGTTGTCCGCGGACCCGTCGCCGGCCAGCGCCCCGCGCCGCGCCTTCATCACGTGCGCGGTCTGCCAGGTGCGGAGGATGACCTCACCGGCGCGACCCATCGCCTGCGCGTCCGACCCGATCATCGAGATCGCGCCGAGGTCGTGCAGCACGTCCTCGGCCGCCATGGTGCTCGGCCGGATCCGGCTCTCGGCGAAGGCCAGGTCCTCCGGCACCGTCGGGTTCAGGTGGTGGCAGACCATCAGCATGTCGAGGTGCTCGTCGAGGGTGTTGCGGGTGTACGGCCGGGTCGGGTTCGTCGACGACGGCAGCACGTTCGGTTCGGCGGCGACGGTGATGATGTCCGGCGCGTGCCCGCCGCCCGCCCCCTCGGTGTGGTACGCGTGGATCGACCGGCCGGCGATGGCGCGCAGCGTGTCGGCGACGAAACCGGCCTCGTTGAGGGTGTCGGTGTGGATGGCCACCTGCACCCCGGAGGCGTCCGCGACCCGCAGGCAGGCGTCGATCGCGGCTGGTGTGGTGCCCCAGTCCTCGTGCAGCTTGAAGCCACCCGCCCCGCCGCGCAGCTGTTCCCACATCGACTCTTCGCGGACCGTGTTGCCCTTGCCGAGCAGCAGGACGTTCACCGGCCACGGGTCGATCGAGGCGAGCATCCGGGCGAGGTACCAGGCGTTCGGGGTGACCGTGGTCGCCTTGGTCCCCTCGGCCGGGCCGGTGCCGCCACCCATGATCGTGGTGATGCCGCTGGCCAGTGCCGTTTCCAGGATCTGCGGGCAGATCAGGTGTACGTGACTGTCGATCCCACCGGCGGTCAGGATCTTGCCGTTGCCGGCGATGATCTCGGTGCCCGGACCGATCACCAGCGCCGGGTGGACCCCGTCCATGGTGTCCGGGTTGCCGGCCTTGCCGAGCGCCACGATCCGACCGTCGCGGATGCCGACGTCGGCCTTGACGACGCCCCAGTGGTCGAGCACCACCGCGCCGGTGATGACGGTGTCGGGGGAGCCTTCGGCCCGGGTCGCCGTCGACTGGCCCATCGACTCGCGGATCACCTTGCCGCCGCCGAAGACGGCCTCGTCGCCGTACCCACAGTGGTCCTGCTCGACCTCGATCAGCAGGTTCGTGTCCGCGAGCCGGATCCGGTCCCCGGTGGTGGGGCCGTAGAGCGCGGCGTACCGCCTGCGGTCCAGCGTGCTCACCGCCCACCTCCTGCGCGGTCGCTGGTCTCATGATCTGGGTCCAGGGGGCCGGCGCAGGCGGCGCGGAGGCCGGGGACGATGCGGGCGCCGCCGAGTGGGATCAGCTCCACCTCGCGGTCGATGCCCGGTTCGAAGCGGACCGAGGTGCCGGCCGGTACGGCGAGCCGGTGCCCCCAGGCCGCCGACCGGTCGAACTCCAGCGCCGGATTCGCCTCGGCGAAGTGGTAGTGCGAGCCGACCTGCACAGGTCGGTCGCCCGTGTTGGTGACCGGCAGCGTCAGCACCGTCCGGCCTGGGTTGATCACGATGTCGCCCGTACCCAGAAGCACCTCGCCCGGGATCATGTGGTCCCACCTTCCCCACGGGCCGCGACGGACCCCTGTCTAGGAGATCGGGTCGTGTACGGTGACCAGCTTCGTGCCGTCCGGGAAGGTCGCCTCCACCTGCACTTCCGGCAGCATCTCGGGCACCCCGTCGAGCACGTCCTCACGGCCGAGCACATGCCGCCCGGCGTCCATCAGATCGGCGACGCTGCGGCCGTCGCGCGCCCCCTCCAGCAGGAACGCGGTGATCACCGCCGTCGCCTCGGGGAGGTTCAGTCGCAGCCCACGCTCGCGGCGACGCCAGGCGACGTCGGCGGCGACGTGGATGAGCAACCGGTCCTGCTCATGTCGGGTGAGGAACAATGCCGTACCTCCGGACAGTGGAGCGAACATTGTGGATGGTGCCAGTCGCACGTTGCGCAGGTGTTACGACCTATGGTCGCTGCTCACGGGGCCTCGCGAGCCGGTCGGTCCCGGTAGCTTCGTCGATGTACGCAGCGTTGCCGAGTTGCCGGGGAGAGGACACGGGGGATGGGACAGCGGTCGGTTGTGGAACCAGGGCAGCCCATACATGGGGGCCGGTGACGGGCGGTGACCCGGACGGCCAGCCTGATCGTACTGGTGGCGGTCGCTTCACTGCTGACCGGATGCGGGGAGGCATCGCCGGTTTATCCCATGTCGACGGGCGACCCGACGATAGTGGCGAGTCCGACGTCGGCGGCCAGTCCGACGGCGGCGGCCAGTCCGGCGAAGACGATCACGGTCATCAGTTCGGCCTTTGCCGAGGGTGAGCGGATACCCGAGCGGTACACCTGCAAGGGTGGCAGCGAGCGGCCGCCGCTGGCCGGGTCCGGCGACGTCGGCGAGGCAGCCGCGTTCGCGTTGATCGTGGACGACCCGCACGCGCCGGGCTTCACGTACGTGCACTGGATCGCCTACGACATCCCGGCCGCCACCAGGGAGATCCCGGCCGGTGACCTGCCAGCGGACCTGCTCCAGGCGTCGAACTCCGCCGGTGGCGCGAACTGGACACCGCCCTGTCCGCCGAGCGGCGAACACCGCTACCGGTTCACCGTGTACGCCCTGAAGCAGAAGATCGGCCTACTCGCCGGCACCGAAGCCGGCGAAGCCCGCAGGGCGATCGAAGCGGCGGCCATCCGTACCGGCACCCTCACCGGCCTCTACGGCAACCCCTGAGGTCTGGTCTCGGCTCCCACGATCGTCAGGTGCTCTGCCGCGCGACACGCCATGAGACAGGCGGCACAGCACCTGACGATCGTGGCGTCCTGTGGATGCTCACGTCAGGCGTGGGTGCGGATCGGGTGAGGCCCACTGTTCCGGGTTCTGGTGGCCTGAACCGGTCAGCTTGAGCCGGATCCGTCCAACCGCTGCTTGCGCTTCTCCGCGTATGCCTGCACATCCGCCGCCGACCAGATCCGTCCCACGGTGAGGTTGGCGATCGGCGCGGGGAAGTCGGCTCGATCGACCAGGATCGCGGCTCGTTGGCGGCTGACCCCGAGAAGATCTGCCACCTCAGCGAGCGCCATCACCTGCATCGGTGCACCATCCGACGAACGGGGGTAGGCAAGTTGTCAACAGGGGGGTTGACTACCTGTCAACCCCTTGTGAAGCTCGTCGGTATGCCCCTGCGGAGAGCGCTTAAACCGATCCCACTGGCACCCATCCACCGCTGTACCTGGCGGCGGTTCCGTCGTTGGTGCTCCTGTGGATCGCGTTGGACCTCCTGCCCCGACCGCCGGGCGCCCGTCCCGTACGAGCCGCAGGCAGGTTCCGTCGTTCGCTCTGACCGGGACCACCGCCCGAACTGGAGCGCGTTGACCGTCGCAAACCCCCGCGTCGGGCGGCCCGGTTATCCCACCCCGGCCCAGCGCTGGCGGGCCAACGGCGGTCGCTGGTGACCACGTCACCGCTCCAGCAACGCCAGCACCTCCCGCTGCGCCCGCTCTGGATTTGCCGGACCTGCGCCGCCCCCTGGCCCTGCGCGCCTGTTCGCCTCCTCCTCTGGCGCGAGTACGCCCACGACCGCGTCTCGCTCGCGATCTACCTCTCGGACAGTCCTGCACGAGGCGGCAGTCGATCTCTACTGTCTGACCCAGAACCCCGGTCCCGACCCGGCGGACCTTTTCGCCAGATTTCTCGGCTGGACTGGCCGTCACATGACCTAAGGTCGCCCACGCGGCCAGTGTGTGCTTCGGGAATGCTTCTCCCGTTATCGAGCGGCGGGCGAATCGGACAGTGTCTGGGAGTGGAAGCGTGCCCGACGGTGCCTCTCTTGAGGTCGTTGCCGCGCTTCGCAACGGCCCTCAGTCAGGATGAGACCCTGAGGGCAGCGATTGCCGAACATGACGGTGTCCTACGCACCGTTTCGCGCCGCCCTGTGGTAGAAAAGGTCCAAGAGGCGGCCCAGGGTGCGCCCTAAGCGCAAAGGAGGACGAGGATCATGCTCCTCCGATTTCGGCTAGCGAATCACAGGTCGGTGCGGGACGAAGTAGAGCTATCCCTGGTGGCGAGCACGATGAAGGGGGCTGCGCCGGCCAGAGGTGACTGGACATCCGTAACCGTCCGGACTTCCGGGATCTACGGGGCAAATGCCTCAGGTAAGTCGACTGTTATAGATGGACTCAGATTTATGGTGTCGGCGGTGCGTAGGTCGGCAACCGCCTGGAGTGAGCGCGGGTTTTTTCCGCACTATCCATTTGTTTTGGATGCTAGCTCGACAAATCGGCCTTCGCTGTACGAATTAGACCTTACTGTTGATGGAACTCGGTACACGTATGGCTTCAGTTCCACGTCTGTCATTGCGGAGGAATGGCTTTATTCGTACCCGTCCGGGCGAAGGCGCATGCTTTTCGAGCGGGTAGTCGGGGGTAAGACCTCCTTCGGGCGCCATCTCGCGGGTGACAATATTAGAATCAGTAAAGCGTTGACAGATTCTACGCTGTACTTATCGCTTGCTGCTACAAATAAACATCCCGTTCTTCTGAGGTTGTACGACGAAATCTCACACAACATCCACTTTGCTGAGGTTGACGAGTCTGACCAGCAGACGAGGCTTCGTGGAGTTATTGGTATGTTGAGCGATGAGAGGTCAATCCGAGAAGCCACGGCTCTTCTGCGATTCGCCGATGTGGGGATCACGAACCTGCAGGTCGAGGACACGGCGGTGTCTGATGAGATGCGTGAAAGGTTGTCGAAGTTTGTTGATGCAGTGAGAGAATTTTCTGATGCCCCGGCCGACATGTTTTCGGTTGATCAACTGTTTGAGGTGGTTCGTAAGAGCCTGAAGTTCGTGCATGTTCGTGAACAAGATTCATTGCCTGCACTCGATATATCGCAAGAGAGTAGCGGGACCGTCGCTTGGCTTGCTCTCGCCGTTCCGGCTGTCGAATCCATACGATCCGGAGATATTTTTGTGGTCGATGAGGTGGATTCGAGTCTTCATCCAAAGCTCTCGGCTGCCCTGATAAACCTCTTCAGGGACCGGGACCTGAACCGGACCGGTGCGCAATTGATCTTCACGTCACATGACACCTCCTTGCTGGGGAGCGTTCATGGAGATCTGCTCGGGGCCGACGAGATTTGGTTTACGGAGAAGGATGCCGCAGGCGTTAGTCGCCTGTACTCCCTTGCGGAATTTTCGACGCGATCAAAGGACAATTTTGAACGTCGTTACCTACAAGGGAGATATGGGGCAATCCCGTTGATTGCTATCGAGGAGTTGAAGCAGGCGCTACTTGCCGACTAAGGTCCTCGCATGGTTCATGGGGTCGGTGGGAGAAGCCTTGAAAGGCGACGGGGAACCCGAAGTGAGCGCTCCCGTATCCTTGTGGTAACGGAGGGAAAAGTTACCGAGCCTCAATACTTCCGGGGGCTGGCCCAGTATGTCAAGGCGACAGGCGTCGATATTCGGGCACTAGACATCGTTGGCCTAGGCAGGGACCCCTTGCGAATTGTTCTGGAGGCCGTGCGCTTACGCAAAGAGGGCCAGAACAGAGATCTAGGTAATGACGGGTACGACTCGGCGTGGTGTGTGATTGATGTTGATCGCCACGATACCTTGTCGAATGCTATTTCTCTCGCAAGGCGAGAGAAGATTTCAATCGCTATAACGAATCCTTGCTTCGAGCTTTGGATTCTCTGGCACTTCAAGGACCGGACAGTCAACATCCAGTCAAGTGAACTTCGTCGCTTGCTCCGCCCCTATGGGTGCGCGGACAAGAAGTTGCCGCGGGACTTTGCGTACGTCAACTACCGGGATGCGGTCAGGCGAGCCTCTGTTCAAGCCAATACAGTGGAGGATGTGCAGGCAATTCCGATGAACCCCGGAACGGGCGTGCACGTGCTGGTTTCGGCGCTAATCCCAGGTTAATCGGCCGGAATCACAGTAGGATAACTGACCGAGCCGTGGTCGTGGCCGGCAAGGTTCCTAACGTGGTTAGGCCTGGTTGCGGATGCGCTGCTCGCCGGCTTCGACGGGGAACGGAAGAATGTTCTGCCGGGGTGGGAGCGGGCAGATGAAGGCGTCCGAGAACGCGCACGGCGGCAACTCCACCCGGTTGAAGTCCAGCGTCACCGGCCCCGGTCCGGTCGGTAGCGGCACGAACAGGAACCGCGAGGCGGCGTACGACTGCTTGCCGCTGGTCGCGTCCCGGAAGGTGATGTGCGCTTCGCCGACGTGACCGGTGTCCAGGCCGATCAGTTCGACCTCGTGACCGTCCACCGTGAACGAGAACGTCCCGATGACCTGGTAGTCGACCTCGCGACCCGAGTTGGTGTGCACCACGTTCTCGGTGCGGTTCACCTCGGCCGGGCGGAACTCGGCGGTGACCACCCACGCCGGGTCCGGGACGAACGCGTCGATGCCGGCGAACTGGCGCACCGCCTCGGCGTGCGGGTCGTAGGTGCGTACGGCGGTGTCGTCGCCCCGGCGGATGATGACCAGCGCGACGTCACCCACGGCGAGCCACTGGCCGTCGCGGATGACCGCCTCGGTGACCGGTTCGCCGTCGACGGTGAGCCCGTCGGCGTCGTCGACCCGGACCACACCGTTCTCGACCGACCAGCGTCCCGGCACGCCCTCGATGACCGTGCCGTCGGAGATCCAGTTGGTGCCGGTCAGGGTCAGGTCACCACCGGGGGAGGAGACCTTCGTCTCCCGCTGGTCGTGCCATTTTCGCCACTCGTCGGCGAAGTTGTCGCTGGTCACATCGATGTCGACAGTCATGCCGTCTCCTCGGTTCGGGAACTCGAAAACGCGGTCGAAAACGCCGCCCCGTCCGGGAGCGGAACAGCCAGATCGGCGGGAAGTTGGGGGATCGCGGCGAGTAGCGCACGGGTGTAGTCCTGGGTCGGTCGCTCCAACACCGTCGCGGTCGGACCCGCCTCGACCACCCGGCCGTCGCGCATCACCATCACCTGCTGGCAGAGCTGGCTGACGATCGCCAGGTCGTGCGAGACCAGCACCAGGGTCAGGCCGAGTGTGTCGACCAACCCCCGCAGCAGGTCGAGGATCTGGAGACGTACGGAGACGTCGAGGGCGCTGACTGGTTCGTCGGCCAGCAGCAGTTTGGGTGACGGGGCGAGTGCCCGGGCGATGGCGATCCGTTGCCGCTGTCCACCGGAGAACTCGTGCGGGTAGCGCCGGCCGTCGTCGGGGTTCAGCCCCACGGCGGTCAGCACCTCGGCGACCCGGTCGGCCCGTTCCGCCCGGTCCTTGCCGATCTTCAGTGAGCGCAGTGGCTCGGCGACGATCGACGCGACCGACATCCGAGGGTTCAACGACGAGCGCGGGTCCTGGAAGACCACCTGCACCTGGCGCCGGAAGTCGCGCCGGGGCACCCGGCCCAACGGCTGGCCGCCGAAGAGCACCGCGCCCGACGTGGGTCGGTCGACGCCGAGCAGGAGGCGGAGCAGGGTGCTCTTGCCCGCGCCGGACTCACCGACGATGCCGAGGCTGGCACCACTGTCGACGCTGACGTCGACCTGGTCGAGGGCGGGCCGGGGGCGACCGGGGTACTGACGCGTCAACGCGTGACCGGCGAGCAGCGGGGCGCTCATTTCCGAACCGTCCCGTCAGCGAGCGGCGCGGAGGCACCGGCGGCCCCGGTGACCAGGCGGGTCACCTGGGCGGCGCTGGCGACCAGGTGCCGGGCGTACGCGGACCGGGGGCGGCGCAGCACGTCGTCGGTGGCGCCGGACTCCTCCACCCGACCGTCGCGCATCACGATCAGCCGTTGTGCCAGCTTGGCCACCACCGGCAGGTCGTGGCTGATGAAGAGCAGCGCCACCGAGGTCTCCTCGATCAGTTCGTCGAGCAGGGCCAGGATCTGCGCCTGCACGGTCACGTCGAGCGCGGTGGTCGGCTCGTCGGCGATCAGCACCCTCGGCCGGCAGGCGAGCGCCATCGCCAGTGCGACCCGCTGCCGCTGACCGCCGGAGATCTCGTGCGGCAGTGCCCGGACCAGGCGTTCCGGCTCCGGCAGACCGACGCGGCGGACCCATTCGACTGTCCGCGTCTGTGCGTCGGCCCGGTTGAGTCCCTGGTGCAGGCGGAGTGGTCCGGCGATCTGACGGCCGATCGGCATCAGCGGGTCGAGCGCGGTCAACGGCTCCTGGAAGACCAGACTGACGGTGTTGCCGCGTACCCGTCGCCAGTCGCGGTCCGGTGCACCGACCAGGTCCCGGCCGTCGACGGTGATCCGGCCGCTGACCCGCATGCCTTCGGGGAGCAGACCGAGCAGGGCGAGCGCGGTCAACGACTTGCCCGAGCCGGACTCGCCGATCAGGCCGACCCGGTCGCGGGCGCCCAGTTCGAGGGAGATGTCCTGGACCAGCGGGCGGTCGTCGAGGGTGACGGTGAGCTGTTCGGCGGTGAGGATGCTCATCGCGTCACTCCCGTTCGCCGGTGACGCCGTAACTGCGGGTCGAGGGTTTCGCGGAGGCCGTCGCCGAGCAGGTTGACGCCGATCACCGCGATCGCGACCGCGATGCCGGGCAGCAGCACGTTCCAGGGGGCGACGCTCACCGTCGGCTGGGCCTCCTGGAGCATCCGGCCCCAGGACGGGGCGGGCGGCGGGGTGCCGAGACCGAGGTACGACAGCGACGCCTCGGCGATCACCGCGACGCCGAACGCCAGGGTGGCCTGGACCAGCAGGGTGTGCCAGATGTTCGGCAGCACATGCCGGACCAGGATCATGATCGGTCCGGTGCCGGAGGTCCGTGCGGCGAGTACGTAGTCCTGGGTGAAGATCCGGCTGGCCGAGATCCGGGTCAGCCGGGCCACCTCGGCGCTCACCCCGACACCGATCGCGATGATCGCGACCAGGGTCGACGCGCCGTAGACGGTGACCAGCAGCATCGCCAGCAGCAGCGTCGGGAAGGCGATCAGGATGTCGATCACGCCGATCACCGCGTCGTCGGCGACCCGGCCGGCGGAGGCGGCGAACAGACCGAGCGGCAGGCCGAGCGCGAACGCCACCGCGACGGAGGCCGTACCGACCCAGACGGCGGTCCTGGCCCCGAGCATGAGCTGGGTGAACTGGTCCCGGCCGAGCCGGTCGGTGCCGGCCCAGTGCTGCGCCGACGGCCCGGCGAGCCGGCCGCCGGGGGTCGCCTGGTCCAGCGCGTACGGCGTCCACACCAGGCTGACCAGGGCGAGTGCCAGGATCAGACCGAGCAGCACCGCCCCGGCGACCAGCGAAGGCGACCAGCGAAGGCGCGTGCGACGACCGGCCGCGACCGGGGCGTCCGGCGGCGCGGTGGTGGGCTCCAGCAACGGTACGGTCACGCCTGACCTCGCAGTCGGGGGTCGATGAGCCGTTGGATCAGGTCGACGGCGAGTCCGACCAGCAGCACGGCTCCGGTCATCAGGAAGACCGTGCCCTGCACCACGGGCAGATCCCGGGACTTCACACTGGTCAGCAGCAGGCTGCCGAGCCCGGGCAGGGCGAAGACGCTCTCGATCACGACGGTGCCGATCAGCGAACCGGCGAGCAGTACCCCGAGTACGTTCACCACCGGTGCGGCGCCGTTGCGCAACCCGTGCCGCCACAGCGCCCTCGGCAGGCTGTACCCGAGCGACCTGGCCGTACGCAGGTATTCCTGGCCGAGTACGTCGAGGGTGGCCGAGCGGACGTACCGGACCAGCAGTGACGCCTGCGCGATGGTGAGGGTGAGCACCGGCAGGACCAGCGACTGCACGGCGGCGCCCGGGTCCTGCCAGCCGGCGCGGGGGAAACCGCCGGGCGGCAGCAGTCGCCCCTGGACGGCGACGAGCCAGACCACCACGATGCCGACCCAGAAGATCGGCAGCGCGATGCCGATCTGGGCCAGCCCGGAGACGGCGAGGCCGCTGGCGTTGCGGCGGCGCAGCGCGGCGAAGACCCCGACCGGTACGGCGACCAGGATCGAGGCGACGAACGCGCCCAGCGCCAGCGGCAGCGTCACCGGCAACCGGTCGAGGATCTGGTCCAGTACCGGCGTACGGGTGAAGAGGCTGTCGCCGAGGTCACCGGTGAACAGCCCGCCGAACCAGTCGCCGTACTGGGTGAGCAGAGGGCGGTCGGTGCCGAGTTGGTGCCGGATCGCCTCGATCTGCTCCGGTGGCGAGCCGACGGCGAGCAGGGTGACGGCTGGGTCGCCGGGCAGCACCCGGAGCAGGAAGAAGACCGCCGAACCGGCGAGGAAGAGCGAGCCGACGAGCCAGCCGAGCCGGCGCAGCAGGTAGCGGAGCATCGTCACCGCCACCCCCGCCGGCGCTGTCCGAACCGGCGCCGCGCCGGAGCCGGGTACGGCCGGGGGCCGGCCGGTGACCCGGGGGAGCGGGTACCGGCCGGCCAGGAGGCGCTGACGGGTGACTCAGCGCTGCTTGCTGATCGGGGCGACATAGAAGCTGTCCGTGGTGAGGTTCTTCTGGTAGCCGCTGACCGCACTGGAGGCCACCTTGATCGCCGGGTCGAGGAAGAGCCAGTCGCTCGCCGCGTCCTCGGAGATCTGCCGGGCCGCCTTCTTCAACAGCTCGGTCTGCTCCGCCTCGGTGGCGGCGGTCTCGGACTGCTTCACCCACTGCTGGACCTGCGGGTTGTCGTACTGCCAGTAGAAGTCCGGGTCGCCGTACCAGATCAGGTCACGTTGGTTGACGTGGGTCATGATCGTGGCCTGGAAGTTGTGGTTCTTGTAGACCTTGTCGGTCCAGGTGGCGTCGTCGATCGGGTTCAGGTTGATGGTGATGCCGGCCTGGGCGAGCTGGCTCTTCAGGCCCTGCGCCACGATGTTGATCGAGTCGGACGGTACGTAGTCGACGGTGAAGGTGAGCCCGTTGGCGTACCCGGCCTTGGCCAGCAGCGCCTTGGCGCTTTCGACGTTGTGGTCGTCGATGCTGGTCAGGTCCTCGAACCAGGGGTCGGTGGGCGGCACCATCGAGCCGAGGATCTGCCCGCGTTCGGCCCAGACCGCGTTCAGCAGCGCCTTGCGGTCGGTCGCCTGGCGGATCGCCTTGCGTACGTCGACGTTGTTGAACGGGGCGACCGCGTCGTTGAAGTTGAACAGTTCCTTGGTGGTGGAGGTGCCCTCGACGACGGTGAACTCGGGCCGGTTCTCGAACTGGGCGAGCACGTCCGGGGAGGTCACCTGGGTCACCAGGTCGAGCTGGCCGGCGAGCAGGGCGTTGTTCTCGGCGGTGGTGTCCTTGAAGAAGCGGTACACCACCTCCTTGTTCTTCGGCGCCGTGCCCCAGTACTTGTCGTTACGGGTCAGGGTGATCGAGTCGCCCTGCTTCCAGCCGCCGACGGTGTACGGCCCGGTGCCGACCACGGTCGTCTCCGGGTTGCCGGCACCGGCCTTGGTCACCGCTGCCCCGGTCGTGGTCAGGTAGAAGAGGAACGACTGCGACCGCTGGCTGAGCCCGATCTTCACCGTGCTGTCGTCCGGCGCCTCGATCGTCTTCATGATCGAGAGGTCCTTCTTGCGGGCGCTGGTCGACTCGTCCGAGGTCACCCGCTTGAGGGTGGCGACCACGTCGGCGGCCTTGAGTGGGGTGCCGTCGGAGAAGGTGACGCCCGGCTGGAGGTGGAACGTGTAGGTCGTGCCCTCCGGCGAGACGTCCCACGACTTCGCCAGCAGCGGCTCGACCTTGCCGTCGTCGGTGAGTACGGTCAGTCCCTCGACCACGTTGCGGAGCAGCACCTGGGCGTGGCCGGTGTTGCCGCCCTTGACGGTGTTCAGCGTGGTCGGTTCGTTCAGCGACCCGATGGTGATCGTCGCGTCCGGGTCCGCGCCACCGGCGCCGCCCGACGCGGTGTCACCGGCGTTGGAGCAGGCGCTCAGCAGCAGGGCGCCGATCGCGGCGCCCGCGGTCAGCAGTCCGAGTCGGCGGCGGAGATGGCGGCCGGGTGTCGTACGTCCCGGGGTGGGGCTGGGCATCTGTCGGCTCCAGGTAGTGGCGGACCACGATGACGAAGATCAACATCGGGTGCGATGGATGACGCGGGAGGGCGGATCTGCGAGGGAGTCGTACGCTCGCCGCTGCGCTGCGTTGCGCTGGCCGGGAGGGCCGCTTGCCGGGTCAGGCGGGGCAGGGCGATGGTGCTGACGACGGGACGGTCAGCGACAACAACAACAGCCGCGTACCGGCGCGACGCCGGCCATCGACCCAGCACACTGGGACGGATACGCGACGCTCATGGCAGCGACCCTACCCGCGGATCGCAATTCCCTACCAGACCGATCGGAGTAACCTTGACCACGTTGTGACGGGACGCCGCCCGTGGACGGGGTGGCGGGTCGGGACGGTCCGGGGGAGGCCCCGAGTGCGCCGAGCTGCCCTGACAGAATGCAGGGGCAACATCCTGGACCCATGAGGAGAGCCCTGTCGTGATCCGTACCCATGACGCCGGCAGCCTGCGCGCGACGCACGCCGGCAGCACGGTGAAGCTCGCGGGCTGGGTAGCCCGCCGACGCGACCACGGCGGCGTGATCTTCGTCGACCTGCGGGACGCCTCCGGCGTGGTGCAGGTGGTGTTCCGTGAGGGCATGGAGTCGGCCCACGCGCTGCGCAACGAGTTCTGCGTCCTGGTCACCGGGGAGGTCACCCGCCGCCCCGAGGGCAACGACAACACCGAGTTGCCGACCGGCGAGATCGAGGTCACCGCCACCGAACTGGTGGTCCTCTCCGAGGCCGCGCCGCTGCCGCTGCCCGTGGACGACCAGGTCGTCGCCGGCGACGACATCCGCCTGCGCTACCGCTACCTCGACCTGCGCCGCAGCGGCCCGGCGAACGCCATGCGACTGCGCTCCAAGGCCAACCAGATCGCCCGGAGTGTGCTGCACGGGCACGACTTCCTGGAGATCGAGACCCCGACCCTGACCCGGTCGACCCCCGAGGGTGCCCGCGACTTCCTGGTGCCGGTCCGGCTCCAGCCCGGTTCCTGGTACGCCCTGCCGCAGTCCCCGCAGCTGTTCAAGCAGCTACTCATGGTCGGCGGCATGGAGCGCTACTACCAGATCGCCCGCTGCTACCGCGACGAGGACTTCCGCGCCGACCGGCAGCCGGAGTTCACCCAGCTCGACATCGAGATGTCCTTCGTCACCGAGGACGACGTGATCGACCTCGGTGAGGAGATCGTCCGCAAGCTCTGGAGTGAGCTGGCCGGACACCAGATCAGCTCGCCGATCCCGCGCATCACCTGGCACGACGCGATGTCCCGGTACGGCTCGGACAAGCCCGACCTGCGCTACGGCGTCGAGCTGACCGAACTCACCGACTACCTGCGCGGCACCGAGTTCCGGGTCTTCGCCGGCGCGATCGACGCCGGAGGCTACGTCGGTGCGGTGGTGATGCCCGGTGGCGCCGCGCAGACCCGCAAGGAACTCGACGGGTGGCAGGACTGGGCCAAGTCGCGCGGTGCGCGCGGCCTGGCGTACGTGGTGCTCGACGCGGAGACCGGCGAGGCCCGGGGACCGGTGGCGAAGAACCTCTCCGAGGCGCACCTCGGCGGGCTCGCCGACGCCGTCGGAGCCAAGCCCGGCGACGCCGTCTTCTTCGCCGCCTCCGCCAACCAGCGCGAGGCGCAGGAACTGCTCGGCGCGGCCCGGATCGAGATCGCCAAGCGGTCGGGGCTGATCGACGAATCCGCCTGGGCGTTCTGCTGGGTGGTCGACGCGCCGATGTTCGAGCGCACCGACGAGGGCGGCTGGACCGCCGTGCACCACCCGTTCACCTCGCCGAACGCCGACTGGGAGGCGCGCTTCGAGGAGGCGCCGGACCGGGCCCTGGCGTACGCGTACGACATCGTCTGCAACGGCAACGAGATCGGTGGCGGCTCGGTCCGTATCCACCGGGGAGACGTACAGAGCCGGGTCTTCGACCTGCTCGGCATCTCCCCGGAGGAGGCGACCGACAAGTTCGGCTTCCTGCTGGAGGCGTTCAAGTTCGGCCCGCCGCCGCACGCCGGCATCGCGTTCGGCTGGGACCGGGTCTGCATGCTGCTCGCCGGTGCGGAGTCGATCCGCGAGGTGATCGCCTTCCCGAAGACCCGGGGCGGGTACGACCCGCTGACCGGTGCGCCGACCCCGATCACCGGTCAGCAGCGGACCGAGGCCGGCATCGACGCCAAGCCGAAGCCGCCGACTCCCGCCACCGCCGGCACCGCCGGTGTGGCCGCACCGGTCGAACCGGTCTGAGCCGGACAGACCCGGCGCGGTGATCCTGCTCATCGTCGGTGCCAGCGGTCACCTCGGCGGCGAACTGTGCCGTCGGGCGGTGACCGCTGGCACCCGGGTCGTCGGCACCTACCACCGGGCGCCCGCCGAGGTCGACGGCGTCGACTGGCAGCCGTTGGACGCGCGCGATCCGGCGGCGGTGGACGCCCTGGTGCGGCGGGTACGTCCGGATGCGGTGGTGAACACCGCCTACGTCTACGGGGACTGGGCGCTCTGCGCGGACGGGGCCGGGTATCTGGCCCGGTCGGCGGTGGAGGTCGGTGCTCGATTGGTGCACCTCTCCAGCGACGCACTGCACGCCGGCCGGCCGCAGCCGTACGGCGACGACGAGGCGCCCACTCCGGTGTACCCGTACGGCGCGGCGAAGGCGGCGGCCGAGACTGCCGTACGCCTGGTCGCCCCGGCGGCGGTGCTGGTGCGTACGTCGCTGATCGTCGGCGACGAGCGCAGTAAGCAGATCCAACTCTGCCTCGACGCGCTCGACCCCGCCTCGGGGGTACGCCTGTTCAGCGACGAGATCCGCTGCCCGGTCGACGTGACCGACCTGGCGTCGGCGGTGCTGGAACTGGTCGACTCGGACTACGCCGGCCTGCTCAACGTCGCCGGCCCGGACGCGGTGAGCCGTGCCGACCTGGGTCGGCTGGTCGCCCGGCGGTACGGGTTCGACCCGGACCGGCTCGCCGAGACCACGATCTCGTCCACCGGTCTGACCCGGCCGGGCGAGTTGCGACTGGACAGCTCCCGAGCCGAGGGCCTGCTCAAGATCCGGCTGCGCGGCGTACGCGAACTGCTCGCCGCCTGAATCTGGCCCCTCTCCTTCCGACCGCTCCTGATCCTGCTCTCCCGGCCACCGCCCGGAGCCGCGTGTCACCGGTGCACAGATCTTATGCACAACTCTTGTGCATAAGATCTGTGCACAGTTATTGTGCATGTGTGGAGCGAGAGCAACCGGGCGTGACGCCCGATCCCCGTGTCGTCAAGCTGGACAGCCGGCAGATTCGCACCCTCGCGCACCCGCTGCGATCACGGCTGCTCGGCGCATTGCGAATCGGGGGCCCGGCGACCGCGACCGCCCTGGCCCAGGCGCTCGACACGAACACCGGGGCCACCAGCTACCACCTGCGTCAACTCGCCGAGGTCGGTCTCGTCGCCGAGGACCCGGAGCGGGGCACCGGCCGGCAGCGCTGGTGGCGGGCGGTGCACGAGGTCAGCCAGTGGCAGTCCACCGACTTCGACGGCGACCCCGACGCCAGTGCCGCCTCGGACTGGATCCAACGTGAACAACTCCGACTCTTCAGCGAGCAGGCCGAACGGTGGATCGGCGCCCAGCACGACTACCCGGCCGCGTGGCGCGGCGCTGCCGCGTTCAACGACGCCGTTGTCACCCTGCCGCCGGACCGCCTCCGCCAGCTCACCGAGGAGATCTGGCAGGTGGTCAAGCGCTACCGGCGCGAGTCCGTGCCGGCCGATCCCGGTGCCGAGCAGGTGCTGATCTACCTGACCGCCTTCCCGTGGATGGGAGAGTCCTGATGCCCACGTTGACCGTCCGCCAGGCACGACTGCGCTACCTGGTCCTGCTCGGCCTGCGCTGGCTCCCGACCGGTCTGCTGATCCCGATCTTCGCCCTGCTGCTGCTCGAACGGGGCCTCACCCTGCCGCAGGTCGGGCTGGTCGCGGCGGCGCAGGGGCTGGTCGTCCTGGTCATGGAGTTGCCGACCGGCGGGCTGGCGGACGCGATCGGCCGCAAACCGGTCCTGATCGTGGCCAGCCTGCTCAACCTCGCCTCGCTCACCCTGCTCACCTTCGCCGACACGGTCACCCTGCTCCTGCTCGTCTTCGTGTTGCAGGGCTTCTTCCGGGCGCTGGACAGCGGGCCCCTCGAATCCTGGTACGTCGACGCGATGCTGGCCGCCGACCCCGACGCCGACCTGGAACGAGGGCTCGGCGGCGGTGGCGCGGTTGTCGGCGTGGCGATCGGGGCGGGAGCGTTGATCAGCGGTGGCCTGGTCGCGCTCGGCCCCATCGGCGGGATCAGCGCGATGACCGTACCGGTGCTGGTTGCCCTCGCACTCCAGGTCGTCGGGCTGATCGCCCTGGTCCTGCTCCTGCCGGAGGTTCGCCCGGCACGCGGCGTCACCGCGCTACGCGACTCGCTGCGCGGGGTGCCGGTCGCGATCGGCGGCGCGTTCGGGCTGCTGCGCCGGTCCCGGATCCTGCTCGCCCTGGTCGCGGTCGAACTCTTCTGGGGCTTCGGCATGACCACCTTCGAGACCCTGCTGCCGGTCCGGCTCTCCGAGGTGATCGGCGATCCGGACCGGGCGGCGGCACTGCTCGGCCCCGCCGGCTCGGTCGCCTGGCTCGCCTCCGCAGGGGGTGCCGCGCTCGCCCCGATGGTCGCCCGGCGGCTCGGGGTCGCCCCCACCGCCGCACTGCTGCGAATCCTCCAGGGCGCGACGGTGGTCGGCATGGGGCTGCTGGCCGGGCCGATCGGGGTGATCGCCGCGTACCTCGCCTGCTATCTGGTGCACGGTGCCTCGAACCCGCTGCACATGGGGCTGCTGCACCGGCAGGTCGACGGCCCCTACCGGACCAGCGTGCTCTCGCTGAACTCGATGGTCGCCCAGCCCGCCGGGGCGCTCGGCGGGGTGGTGCTGACCGGGGTGGCCGGTGCCACCTCGGTCAGCATGGCGATGCTGGTCGGTGCGGTCGTGCTGGCCGTCGCCGCGCCGCTCTACCTACCCGCGTGGCGGGCCGGCCGGCGACCGGTGGCCGCAGCGCCGGCAGCGGATCAGGCGCTGGTGCCCGCGCCGAGAAGCGCCGAGGGAGCCAGTGCCACCGAGGTACGCGGCAACGCACCGGCGAACCCCAGCCGCTCGTAGAGCCGGATCGCGCCGAAATTGTCCGTGAGTACGCCGAGGGTCACCTCCTCGGCCTCGTCGAGCAGGCGACGGGTCATCGCGGCGGTGAGCGCGGCACCCAGCCCCTGGCCCCGGGCGTCGACCGCGACGGCGATCCCGGCCAGGAAGCCGGTGCCGCCCCGGCCCCGGTCCGCCCCAGCCGCCAGCACCCGGTCACCCGAGCGGATGCCGTACCAGGCGCGGACCCGGGGGTCGCCCGGACGGGTGGTGCTGGTCGGAAAGGAGCTGTCGACGAGTTCGGTGATCGCGTCGTGGTCGACTTCGGTGAGGCGCTCCACCCGTTCCTCGCCGGGTTGGACCGGTGGCGGGGTGACCGTCCAGCGGAAATCCCAGTCGTCCCGGTGCGTCACCGTCAGGTACGTCTCCAGCACCTCGGCGTCGAGCCGGGGCAGGTGCAGCCAGCGCAGGTCGCCGAGGGCTCCGGCGGAGAGCAGGTCGGCGGCGAGTCGGGCGACCTGTCCGGCGTCGCCGCTCGCGTACCCGGTGAGTCCGTGCGGGCCGGGTCCGGTCCAGATCGTGGCGTCGTCGAGCAGGTAGCCGCTCAGCTCGTCGTCCCGCCCGGCGAACAGCCGCGCGTAGGGGTGGTCGCCGGCGGCGGCGAGGATCGCCGCCCGCCCCCTGACCAGGGTCGCTCTCGTGATCATGAAGGCAACTCTAGCCCTGCCGGCCCCGGTTCCACGATGGAGATTGACGCGCGCGACGGCGGGGTATTGCCAGGTCGACCCACCCCCACCCCCCTCGGAGGACCGACATGTTCGCCTACATCGCCGCCGGTGTGTTCGGCTTCGCGCTCCTGCTCGACCTCTTCGATTCCGATCTTGGTGCGCCGGACCTGTTCAACTGGAACACGCTGCTGCTGATCGGCCTGCTCTGCCTCTCGCTCTACCTGGCCGGGGTCGGGCGGGCGCCCGGCGGCGGCGGGCGCTGGCGCGGTCGGCGGCCCGGTCGCGGCTGAGCCGTCGACGGACGCGAACCGGCCCGGGATCGGCGCATTTCGAGCGTCCGGGACCGGGCCGGTAATGTCTTCGTGATGGAGCCCGACGGTCTGTTCTCCCTCACCGGTGACGGTGGGGCGCGCTCCGCGTCCATGGGATCGGGCACCTCCGATGGCTTCACCGCACCCGGCGCGGACGCGCCGCTGCCGGTCCGGATGCGCCCGGCGAGCCTCGACGAACTGATCGGCCAGGACCACCTGCTCGCGCCGGGGGCGCCACTGCGCCAACTGGTGACCGGGACGACGCCGATGTCGGTGATCCTCTGGGGGCCACCGGGCAGCGGCAAGACCACCATCGCCCACCTGGTCGCCGGTGCCACCGAGCGACGGTTCGTGGCGATGTCGGCGCTCTCCGCCGGTGTCAAGGACGTCCGGGCGGTGATCGAGACCGCTCGGCGCGAGCGGCGCAGCGGTGGCCGGCCGACCGTGCTCTTCATCGACGAGGTGCACCGGTTCAGCAAGACGCAGCAGGACTCACTGCTCGCCGCGGTGGAGGACCGGACGGTCACGCTGCTCGCGGCGACCACCGAGAACCCGTACTTCTCGGTCATTTCGCCGCTGCTTTCGCGTTGCGTACTGCTCACCCTGCAACCCCTGGACGACACGGCCGTACGCCAGTTGCTACGCCGGGCGATGACCGACCAGCGCGGGCTCGGCGGGGCACTCACCCTCGCGCCGGACGCCGAGGACCATCTCGTACGCCTCGCCGGCGGCGACGTACGCAAGGCGCTGACCGCGCTCGAAGCAGCCGCCGGTTCGGCCTCCGCCCTCGGTGGCACCGAGATCGACCTCGCCACCGCCGAGCAGGCGGTCGACGTGGCGGCGGTCCGCTACGACCGGGACGGCGACGCCCACTACGACGTGACCAGCGCCTTCATCAAGAGCATGCGGGGTTCGGACGTCGACGCCGCGCTGCACTGGCTGGCCCGGATGCTGGTGGCCGGCGAGGACGCCCGGTTCATCGCCCGGCGGATCGTCATCTTCGCCAGCGAGGACATCGGCATGGCCGACCCGACCGCGTTGAGCGTGGCCACCGCCGCCGCGCACGCCGTCGAGTACGTCGGCCTGCCCGAGGTGCAGCTCAACCTGGCCCAGGCGGTCATCCACATGGCGACCGCACCGAAGTCCAACTCGGTCACCACGGCGATCGGTGCCGCAAGCGGCGACGTCCGGGCCGGACGCGGCGGCTCGGTTCCCCGGGCGCTGCGCGACGCCCACTACGCGGGCTCGCGTGGCCTCGGACACGGCACCGGCTACCGCTACCCGCACGACGACCAGCGCGGCGTCGTCACCCAGCAGTACGCCCCGGACGACCTGGTCGGGGTCGACTACTACCGGCCCACCGGGCACGGCGCGGAGCGGGCCGTCGCCACCCGGCTCCCGCTGCTGCGCGGCATCGTCCGGGGTACGCCCGCCCCGCCTGCCACGAAGAACGGCGGGGGTGCCGGCAGCAGCACCACGAACACGACCACCAGCGCGGGCGCCGGCACGAACCTGGCCGCCAGCGCGAGCACGGCCACCAGCACCGGCACCGGGCGGGACCGGGCGGCGGACGACGACGGCAGCGTGCCTGCCGGGGAGGATCACCAGTGAAATCGCGCGGTTCCGACCTGCCCGAGGACGGCACTGAGGAGCAACGGGAACCTCGATCCCTGCTACGTCGTTGGGGCCGGGGCAAGTCCGAGAGCGTGCCCGAGGAGCCGGAGGTCAGCGGCGAGGAGCTCGGCTGGATCGCCGACCTCCGTACGGCCAAGCAGCAGCAGTCCGATCTGGGTCCGGGCGGTGCCGACGCTGGCCCGGGCGGACCAGCGCCCGGTGGCCGCGACGCGGGTCGGGGCGGCCGTGGTCTCGACCCGGCCGGCGGTGTTGGCCCGGCCGGCGGTCTCGGCCCGGCCGAGGGTGTCGATCCCGCTGCCGCCGACGCCGCACCACCGGTACGCCGTGCCGCCGTGGTCCCCCCGGTCGGACACCCGCTGACCGGCACCGCCTCCGCGCGGGTCGAACGCCCGGTGGCGGGTACGCCCGTGCCGCCCGAGGTCCGTCAAGCAGAGGAGCACGACCCGGCCGGGCCGTCCCGGCGGTCGCGATCGACGGAACCCGAGGGCGTCGCCCCGGCGGGCGAGCGTCCGGGCCGACGCGCCGCTTCGCCAGCCGAACCGCCGGCGACCGCCGCCGGATGGGTCCCGCCGCCGTTCGACCGGCAATTGCCGGACCAGCGCTCGGCGCCGCCTCCCGGACGACACGGGGAGAGCCGGCCCGGGGACACCGACGGCTTCCGCCGGCCGGAGCTACCCGTCGACCCTGGTCAGGCGGGACGCCACAGCGGCCCGCCGGCGCCACCCGACGGGCGTGAACCACAGCCGAGGCATGGTGCGGCGCCGGTCGACGCGTCCCGGCGACCGGTCGATCCCCGTGTCGAGGAGCCGCCCACGGGGCGGCGCAGCGCGATCGCCACGCCACCGGTCCCGGGCGGCCCCGCCCTCGGACGATCCGGCCAACCGGCCGTCGACCCGACCGGCCCGGCACCCGACAGCAGGTACGGCCCGTCCCGGGACGACACCGAGGCGCGTGGGCGGCGGAGCGCCGACCCGGACGAGCCTCGCGGGCGCAGGAGCGCCGAGGCGCGTGGGCACAGGGCCGCCGACGCGACGGATCCACGCGGCCGGGCGATGCCGGAACCCACAGACTCGCGTAACACGCCCTCACTGCCCCCGAGCGGGGTCTCCGGTGCGGCGGCGGTCCGTCCGCCGGACGCATCGGAGCAGGCGACGGGGGGCAACCGTCCGGCCCGCCCCGCCGACTGGATCCGGCGGCCCACCCGTGGCGAACGGACCGTACGTCCGACAGGTGCCCCGGGCGGCGCCGCTCCCATGCCCGGTGCTCCGCCCGGTGGCCCGGGAACTGCTCCCGCCGGCCCGGAACTGCGGCCACGTCGCTCGGCCCCGGCCGACGCCCCGCCGGTCGGCGGCCGACCCCAGCCCGGTCCACCCGGCCCCGGTTACGTGCCGGGTCACCCGGTCGGGCCGTCCGGCCCCGGGCCGGACCGGGGTGACGGCACTGGTGACCCGCGTGGTGCCGGCCGGTCGGGAACCCCCGGCGGCCCGGGTGCGGTTGCTCCGCCACCAGGATCCGTCCCCGCCCGGGGCGCTGCCGTCCCACCGGTCGCCGAGCAGGCAGACCGGAGTGGACACGTGGCCGCCCGAGCGGTCCCGACGTTCGCCCCGCAATCCGGTCCGGGAGCACCGCCCGCGCGCCCCACGGGCCCCGGTCCACGGCTGCCCGCCGGTGGAATGCCCACCGGTCCGATGTCGCCTGCCGGTGGAGCGTCCGCTGCCCCGAAGCCGCCCGCCGGTGGAATGCCTACTGGTCCGATGCCACCCGCCGGTCCACCGATGCGTGACCCGGGCGCCACACCGGCGGGCCGAGGTGCTGCCTCTGTTCCGGTCGCCGGATCGGCGTCGGTCGCCGCACCGAACACGGTGGGCGGACCGAACATGGTGGGCGGACCGAACACGGTCGCCGGACCGAACACGGTGGGCGGACCGAATCCGGCTGGTGGATTGAACATGGCCGGTGGGCCGCGTCCGGCGGGACCGGATGCGGCGGGTCCGCGTTCGATGGGCGGGCCGAGTTCGATGGGCGGACCGAACCAGCCGGGTCAGCAGCGGATGGGCGGGCCGAACCAGCCGGGTCAGCAGCGGATGGGCGGACCGAACCAGCCAGGACCGCGTCCGATGACCGGACCGAACCAGCCGGCCCCGCCCCAGACGGGCGGGCCGAACCAGACCGGCGGACACCCTGTGGGCGGAGCCACCCCGCCAGCCGTGGCGAAGGCGACCGTCGCCCCGGGGACCGCGGCGGTCGTCCGATCCGCTGCCGTACCCGGTGGGGGTTCGCTTCCCGACGGCCCGGTCGGGGACGACCATGCGCTCGACGGGCCCGCGACGACCGGGACCGGCGAGATCCGCACGCCCCGGTCCGAGATCATGCGGCAGATGCGGGAGAAGCGCCGCCTCAAGGTGATCGCCCTGGTCCTGGCCACGCTGCTGGTGCTCGGTGCGCTTCCGCTCTATTTCGGCATCCGGGCGGCCACCCGCGACCCGGTTTTCAGCGCGCTCGACGCGCTCGCCGTACCGCAGTGGGCCGCGGCGCAGGTCGAGGACGACGTGTACGGCAGCCGGTGGTGCCTGATCGAGTGCCGGTTCCGGGAACGGACCGTCGAGTCCGAGCAGGGGGCGGACGAGACGGCGAAGGCGTACCAGGAGGCGCTCACCGCTGACGGTTGGAAGAGTTGGCAGGTCACGCCCTGCCCGGAGCAGCCGGTCGAGGGGCACTACACCTGCTGGCGGCGCGACGAGTTGACCCTCGACCTCTGGGTCCGCCCACCAACCTGCCAGACCGATCCGCTTGACGCCCGTCCGACGGTGGAGCCGCCGGCCGGTGAGGAGGAGGCGCCCGCCTCTCCCGGCGGAGAGCCGCCGAGGTGCGAGGGAGCGGTGGTCTCGATCAAGGTACGGAATGCGATCGACGACGATCGGATCAAGCCCCAGCCGAGTACAGATCCCTCGCTCACCGGCGAGGACCCTGATCCGATCATTACCGACGATCCGCTCGCCGACCTGACCGCCCCACCGTCGTGAGACGGGATTCGTCACGGACGGTAGGGTCTGCCTGTTGGTACGGAGTGCGCCGTTACGTATCCGGTGCCGCTTTGTTTGCTGCTGGTGCGGCCCGTTCGATGGGGCCGCGTCTGACGAGACGGTCCGCTAAAACGGTTCGGTAGAGGAGAACACGGGTGTATTCCCTTGGACAGATCGCCGCGCTCGTCTCTGCGGCGGCGTTCCTGCTACTGGTGGGTGCGCTGGTCGTGCCCATCCTGCGACTGCGGCACACGGTCGACGCCGCGACCAGGGCGATCAACGACCTGAACGACCGTACGGCGCCCCTGCTCGGCAACGCGAACGCCACGATCGAGAACGTGAACGTCGCGCTGACCCAGGTGCACACCTCGCTGGACGGCGTCAACATCCAGCTTGCCAAGATCGATACCATGACCGGCCACGCGCAGAACGTCACCGCGAACGTCGCCAACCTCGCCACCGTCGTCTCCGCCGCGGCGGCGAACCCGCTGGTCAAGGTCGCCGCCTTCGGCTACGGCGTACGTAAGGCGGCGGCTGCCCGACGCAACGCCGAGGAGGACCGCGAGGTACGGGCAACGCTCAAGCAGCAGCGCCGGGCGGCCAAGCGCGGCGAGGGCCGCTGACCTGGTTCCGGTACCGCCGGACCGGGGAGAGAGGATAGGGCCATGAGGCGTTTGCTCTGGCTGGGCATCGGGCTTGCCGTCGGTGCGCTGGTCGTCCGAAAGGTGACCCAAACCGCTCAGTCGTACACACCGGGCGGCATCGCCACGTCGCTGACGGAGTCGGCCGGCGGCGCGGTCGAATCGTTCCGTAGTTTCATCGACGACGTTCGGGCCGGAATGGCCGAGCGTGAGCAGCAGATTCACGAGGCGTTCGCCGCAGGCGAGACGTTCGACGACCAATTCGCCGAGCTGCGCGGGGACCCGCGGATCGGCGATCACGAGATTTTCCCGGAGGATGGCTCCCGATGAAAACGGCGGAGATCAAGCGGCGGTATCTGGCGCACTTTGAGGCGAATGGCCATACCGTGGTGCCGTCCGCTCCGCTGCCGGCCATCAACGATCCGAACCTGTTGTTCGTGAACGCGGGCATGGTGCAGTTCGTGCCGTTTTTCCTGGGGCAGCAGGCGGCGCCGTATCCGCGGGCGGTGTCGGTGCAGAAGTGCATCCGTACGCCGGACATCGACGAGGTCGGTAAGACCAGTCGGCATGGCACGTTCTTTCAGATGAACGGGAACTTCTCGTTCGGTGACTATTTCAAGTCGGGTGCGATCAGCCTGGCCTGGGATCTGGTCACGAAGTCTCAGGCGGACGGTGGTTTCGGGTTGGACCCGGAGCGGATCTGGCCGACGGTGTATCTCGACGACGACGAGGCGTTCGACCTGTGGCACCGGCAGATCGGTGTGCCGGTGGAGCGGATCGTCCGGCGGGGCAAGAAGGACAACTTCTGGTCGATGGGCATTCCGGGTCCGTGTGGGCCGTGTTCGGAGATCTTCTACGACCGGGGGCCGGAGTTCGGCGCCGAGGGTGGTCCGGAGGTCGACGAGGACCGGTACATGGAGTTCTGGAACCTCGTGTTCATGCAGTTCGAGCGGGGTCCGGGGACGGGTAAGGCGGATTTCCCGATTCTGGGGGACCTGCCGGCGCAGAACATCGACACCGGCATGGGTCTGGAGCGGATGGCGTCGATCCTGCAGGGTGTGGACAACCTGTACGAGATCGACGAGGTGCGGCCGATTCTGGACCGGGCGGCGGAGTTGACCGGTAAGCGGTACGGCGCCCACTCGGGGCACGCGGCGAGCGAGTCGCACCCGGATGACGTACGGCTGCGGGTGGTCGCCGACCACGTCCGGACCGCGTTGATGTTGATCGGTGACGGGGTGACCCCGTCGAACGAGGGTCGCGGTTACGTGTTGCGCCGGATCATGCGGCGGGCGATTCGGGCGGTGCGGCTGCTCGGGTGGCAGGAGCGGGCGTTGCCGGAGTTGTTGCCGGTGGCTCGGGACTGCATGTCGCCGTCGTACCCGGAGTTGGCCAGTGACTTCGAGCGGATTTCGCAGTACGCGTACGCGGAGGAGGACGCGTTCCTGTCCACTCTGCGGGCGGGCACCACGATCCTGGACACGGCGATCGCGGAGTCGAAGGCGGCGGGTAAGCCGGCGTTGACGGGTGAGCGGGCGTTCCAGTTGCACGACACGTACGGGTTCCCGATCGATCTGACTCTGGAGATCGCGGGGGAGCAGGGGCTGAAGGTCGACGAGGAGGGCTTCCGTCGGCTGATGGCCGACCAGCGTTCCCGGGCCAAGGCCGACGCGCAGGCGCGTAAGACCGGACACGTCGACCTCTCCGCCTACCGGGGCGTACTCGACCAGGGCGGCCCGGTCACCTTCACCGGATACACCGAGGTCAGCCGCGAGTCCAAGGTCCGGGCACTGCTCGGCGGGGGCGGCACCCCGGTCGAGGTGGCGGGCGAGGGAGAGACCGTCGAGTTGGTGCTCGACACCACCCCGTTCTACGCCGAGGGCGGTGGCCAGCAGCCCGACCTGGGGCTGATCACCGTCGGCGGGGGCCAGCTCGAGGTTCTCGACGTGCAGCAGCCGGTGCCGGGCCTGATCGTGCACCGGGCCCGGGTGCTCCGGGGCGAGGTGCGCACCGGCGAGGCTGGCATGGCCGAGATCGACGTGACCCGCCGCAAGGCGATCTCCCGTTCGCACACCGCGACCCACCTGGTGCACCAGACCATGCGGCACTTCCTCGGGGAGTCGGCGACCCAGGCGGGTTCGCTCAACGCGCCGGGGCGGCTGCGGTTCGACTTCAACACCCCGACCGGGGTGTCGCCGAGCGTCCTCGCCGACGTGGAGCAGCAGGTCAACGAGGTGCTCCTGGGCGACCTGGAGGTGCACGCGTTCATCACCTCGCAGGAGGAGGCGCGGCGGCTCGGCGCGATGGCGCTCTTCGGCGAGAAGTACGGCGACGAGGTCCGGGTGGTCGAGGTCGGTGACTACGCCCGCGAACTCTGCGGCGGTACGCACGTCTCCCGCTCCGGTCAGCTCGGCCTGGTGAAGATCCTCTCCGAGTCGTCGATCGGCTCCGGCGTACGCCGGGTCGAGGCCCTCGTCGGCATCGACGCGTTCCAGTTCCTGGCCAAGGAGCACCTGCTCGTCTCCCGGTTGGCCGATCTCTACCGGGTGCCGAACGACCAGGTGGCCGAACGGGTCGAGCAGACGGTGTCCCAGCTTCGGGACGCGGAGAAGGAGCTGGAGAAGCTCCGCGCGCAGATGGTGCTCGGTGGGGCCGCCGCGTTCGCGGCCGGGGCCCGTGACGTGCGCGGGGTGGCCTACGTCGGCATCGAGGCACCGGAGGGTGCGGCCGGCAACGACGTACGCACCCTGGCCCAGGAGATCCGTGGCAAGATCGACGCGGCCCGTCCGGCGGTGGTCGCGGTGACCGCCCGCTCCGGTGGCAAGGCGTCGTTGGTGGTGGCGATCAACGCGGCGGCGAAGGGTCGGGGACTGGCCGCGGGTGACCTGGTCAAGGCGGCGCTCTCCGGTCGCGGTGGCGGCAATGCCGACCTCGCCCAGGGTGGTGGCGTGCCGGCCGAGCAGGCACCTACGCTTCTCGGGACCGTGGAAAAGGCAATCGCCGAGGCGTGATGGATTGCACGGAGGCAGATCGTCGTGGTCAGATTCTGAACCGCGGCGGTCTGCCTTCCGTTTGCAGCGAGGGGAGGTCAATCGGTATGGGGCATTTTTCGCCCGGAGTACGACTCGGCGTCGACGTCGGGAAGGTGCGGGTAGGCGTGGCGGTCTGTGACCCCGACGCCATTCTCGCGACCCCGTTGGTCACCCTGGCCCGTGATCTCACCACGGATGACGAGGTGGTTCCGTCGGACATCGCGGAACTCGCGCGCCTCGTCGAGCTGCACCGAAGTGTCGAGGTGGTGGTCGGTCTTCCGGTGAACCTCGCCGGTGTGCACGGCCCTGCCGCAATTCACACCAAGACGTACGCGGCCCGACTGGCCGACGTGATTGCCCCCGTTCCGGTGACCTTCACCGACGAGAGGATGTCGACGGTGGTGGCTACCCGTAGGCTGTCCGAGCGGGGCGTCAGGGGAAAGCGTCAACGAGCCGTGGTCGATCAGGCGGCCGCGGTGGAGATCCTGCAGAGCTGGCTAGACGCGCAGCGGAGGCGGACCAGATGATCGACGACTTGGAGCTCGCGTTCGACGAGCGGACGGAGAAGGGACAGCACCGGCGCGGTGGCACGCGCGATCCGAAGCGGAAAGGCAAGGGCGGCCGGGGCAAGACGGTTGTCGCCCTGCTGCTCACCTTTGTTCTGCTCGGGGTGCTCGGCGGCGGTGCCTGGTACGGCTTCGACCGGGTCCAGGGCCTTTTCGGCGCCCCGGACTACGAAGGCACCGGCACCGAACAGGTGATGATCGAGATCAAGGAAGGCGAGTATCTCGCCGACGTTGGTAACACCCTGCTCAGCGCCGGTGTGGTCAAGAGCGGCAAGGCGTTCGTCAATGCCGCGGACGGCAACGAGGCCGCCACGAAGATCCAGCCCGGCTTCTACCAGGTGCGCAAGGGAATGTCGGCGGAGTCCGCGCTGAGCATGTTGCTCGACCCCAAGAGCAAGGTGACGAACAAGATCACCATTCCGGAGGGTCGGAGCGCCAAGCAGGTCTACAAGATCATCTCGGATGCGACGAAGATTCCCGTCGCGGACTTCGAAGCGGCGGCGAAGGACCCGCTCAAGCTCGGCGTCCCGGACTGGTGGTTCAAGCGCAGCGACAACAAGAAGGTCACCCCGTCGATCGAGGGCTTCCTCTTCCCGGACACCTACGACCTGCCGCCGAATGCGACAGCAGAAGGCATTCTCGAAGAAATGGTCCAGGGCTTCCTCACCGTCACCGGGCAGATCAAGTTCGCCGACACGGTGCCGGAGAAGCTCGGTGACATCAGCCCGTACGAGGCGTTGATCGTGGCCTCGCTGGCGCAGGCCGAGGCGGGTAACCCCGACGATCTCGGCAAGGTTTCCCGGGTCGCCTACAACCGGCTGTTCAAGCCCAATGCCGAGGTGCCGTGCGAGTGCTTCGAGATGGACGTGACGGTCAACTACTGGCTCGAGGTCCAGGGCAAGCCGACCAAGACGTCGGATCAGATGACCGCGGCGGAGATGGACGACCCGAAGAACCCGTACAACCGCAAGCTCAAGGGCTTCATCCCCACGCCCATCAACAACCCGGGCAAGCTCGCGCTGCAGGGGGCGATGGACCCGCCGAAGGGCGGCTGGTACTTCTTCGTCGCGATCGACAAGCAGGGACACTCGGAATTCGCCGAGACCTACGCGGAGCATGAGAAGAACATGGACAAGTCGCGAGAGGCCGGCATCATCTCTTGACGGAGTCCGCACGCAGGGCGGCGGTGCTCGGTAAGCCGATCGGGCACTCGCTCTCCCCGGTGATCCACAACGCGGGTTACGCGGCGGCGGGGCTGACCGGCTGGTCGTACACGGCGATCGAGTGCGCCGAGGCCGAGCTACCGAACCTGGTGGCCGGCCTCGGCGCCGAGTGGGCCGGGCTGTCGCTGACCATGCCGTTGAAAGAGGTGGCGCTCGCGGTGGCCGGCGAGGTCTCGCCGGTCGCCGCCGCCGTCGGTGCCGCCAACACCCTGGTACGCCGCCCCGACGGCTCCTGGTACGCCGACAACACCGACGTCCCCGGCATGGTGACCGTGCTCCGGGCGGCGGGGGTGTCGGCGGGTGCCACCGTCACCGTGCTCGGCGCCGGTGGCACCGCTCGGGCGGCGCTGGCGGCGGCGGCCCAGCTCGACGCGAAGCGGGTGACCGTGGTCGCCCGGCGGCCGGAGGCGGTCGACGAACTGCTGCCGGTGGCCCGCACACTCGGTGTCGCGCTGGTGCCCGGTGCCTGGGCCGGGGCAGCGGAGCATGCCAGCGCGGACGTGGTGATCTCCACCGTGCCGAAGGGCGTCGCCGACCCGCTCGCCGGGCAGGTCACCTGGGCGCCGTCGACGGTTCTCTTCGACGCGCTCTACGATCCCTGGCCGACCCCGCTGGCCGCCGCCGCAGAGGCAGCCGGCTGCCGGATCGTCTCCGGGCTCGATCTGCTGCTGGCCCAGGCGGTCGGCCAGTTCGAGCAGTTCACCGGCGTACCGGCACCGGTGTCGGCGATGCGCGACGCGTTGCGCAGCGCCCGCACAGCTTGATTCCTGCGAAACTGCCCCCGCCCTGAATTCGTGGGTTCGGTTCGGCGGTGCGTCTGCGTGGGTCTGTCGTTCCGGTGCAGGTACCCCACGGTTTCCCAGCGTGAAAAGATCTTGACCAAGCGTGCGTGCTCTCCTAGGGTTCGGTGACTTCGAAGAGCACAGTGGAGGCTTGTCTTGGGTTTTGTGATCAGTCACATTCCTTCCGCCCGCAGGATGGCGCGGTCGGCGTCAGTGTTGACGCTGACAGCAGGAATGCTCGTCGCTACCGGTATCGCCAACCAGTCCCCGGCTCTGGCTGCCGGGTCCCACGCGGACCAGGTCGCCCTGGCCGCACCGGGGGTGTCGTCACTCGCCTACCCGGCCGACGGCGCGGCGCACGGTGGCCCGGGAGTGTCGGGCGAGTTCGCCTTCACCGCTGGCGGGGCGAAGGTCGTGAAATACGTGTACGGGTGGCTCGGCGGTCCGCAGCCGATGACCACGGTCAAGGTGCCAGTGGGTGGGTCGTACACGGCGGCTCTGACTCCACCGCGTTACGGCTACAACACGTTGCAGGTGTACGGCCTGGACCGTGCCGGCCAGCAGAGCCCGACCAAGACGTACGGGTTTCTGGTCGGGGCTCCGTCCGCCCCGGTGGCGCACTGGCCACTGGACACCATCGACGGCCACTACCTCCGTGACCAGGTCAGTGGCGCAGACCTGGTCGTGGAGCAACCGGACCTCGGCTGGTCCTCCGACAAGTGGATCATCGGTGAGCAGACGGCGTCGTTCGACGCGGACGGCACCGGTCCGCGTGGTGTCGCCACGGCGACCGGGACCGGCCTGGACACGTCGGGTTCGTTCAGCGTGGCAGCCTGGGTCCGGCAGCCGTCCGCGGGCAGTTGCCCGGACGGCAACCGGACCGCGGTCTCCGTCGACGGAGCCCACGTCAGCGCGGTCATGCTGAGCTACAACTGCGACGCGGGCAAGTGGCGCCTGCGCATCCCGGCGCAGGACGAGGCCGAGCCGACCTTCGTCAACGCGTGGGCGGCGGTGACCACTCCGGCCGACAAGTGGACGCACCTGGTCGGGGTCTGGGACGAGGCCGAGGGCAAGGCCAGTCTCTGGGTGAACGGTGTGCTCGACAGCACGTCGATCGTGACGGCCCCGGCCGGTTGGGCGGATAGCCGAGGAGACGGCTGGGCGGCCAGCGGACCGGTGGTGATCGGTCGTGGCCGCGCCAACGACGCCAACCGGGCCTACTACAGCGGTGAGGTCCGCGACGTGCGACTGTGGAACCGCGCGGCGACCCACGACGACCTCTGGGGCTCGGCGCCGGATTCCGCCGCGGGGACCCAGGGCACGACGGGAATCCTCGCGCCGACGGAGATCGCCTCCTGGGACTTCAACGGTGGCCTCTCGTCCGGCTGCGCTCGCGCGACGAGCAACACCTACTGGTCGCCCGTGCTGAGGCTCTACGGCTGCACCGACCCGTACTCGACGGAGCAGACGAGCGGATACACCTCGGCGGGGCACGACGACAACGACGCGCTGTGGTTCAACGAACCGCAACCGCAGGGGTACGGTTCCGCCGGTGACGGTCACGCCGAAACCTCCGGTGCCATCGTGGCCTCGGACCAGTCCTTCACGGTGTCGACCTGGGTCCGGCTGCCCGCTCTCACCGACCAGGAGCAGGTCGTGCTGCAACACGGGGCCGGCGACGCGGCGATGAAGCTCTACGCCGCTTCGGACGGGACGTGGCGGTTCGGCGTCGCTTCGTCGGGTGGCACGTGGTCGGTCGCGACCTCGGACGCGCCCGCGGCGACCAATGCCTGGGTGCACCTGACCGGCGTGTTCGACGCCGCGAGCGGTTCCGTCCGCCTCTACGTCAACGGGGTACGGCAGGCGGTTACCGGGACCGGTGCCGCCGGCCTGGAGAGTTACCCGCTCTACGTGGGCGCGGGTGGACCGACCGGGGGTTACCTGAGCGGTGCCGTCGACCAGGTGAAGCTCTTCGCCGGGGCGATGTCCGACGGTGCGGTCGCATCCCTGCACGACAACTCGTAACCGATCGAGGGCCCGCCCATCCGGTTCGACCGGATGGGCGGGCCCGACCCTTTCACAGTTTCCGCCTGTCCGGCTGCTGTGGGAGACGGCGGGGGTAGCCTCGTACGGATTCCGACCTCAGGAGACTGAAACATGACGTCATCGGCAGCGATCGCACCGACCCGGAAACTGGTGAACGGGGCGAGCATCCCGCAACTCGGCCTGGGCACGTGGCCGATGTCGAACGCCGAGGCGGAGGTCGCCATCGCACAGGCGATCGAGGTCGGCTACCGCCTGGTCGACACCGCCTACAAGTACGGCAACGAGCAGGGCGTCGGACGAGGGCTGCGGGCCTCCGGCGTACCCCGGGAAGATCTTTTTGTCACGAGCAAACTCAACGGTGAGTGGCACGGTGTACGCGAGGCCCAGGAGGCGTTCGAGCAGAGCGCGGAGCGGCTCGGGGTCGACTACATCGACCTCTTCCTGATCCACTGGCCGATGCCGTGGCAGGACCGGTACGTCGAGGCGTTCGAGGGTCTGACCAAGCTCCTCGCCGACGGGCGGGTACGCGCCATCGGTCTGTCCAACTTCAAGCCGGCGCACATCGACCGGATCCTCGCCGCGACCGGGGTCACGCCCGACGTCAACCAGGTCGAGCTGAATCCCCGGGTGACCCGCGACGGTGTCCGTGCGTACGACAGGGAGCACGGCATCGTGACCCAGTCCTGGGGACCGATCGGCCAGGGGACCGACCTGCTCACCCACCCCACGATCATCGAGATCGCGCAGCGGTACGACCGCACGCCGGCCCAGGTCGTGCTGCGCTGGCACCTCGAACTCGGGTCGATCCCGATTCCGAAGACCTCGTCGCCCGGGCGGATGCGGAGCAACATCGAGGTCTTCGACTTCCGCCTCACCGAGTCGGAGGTTGCCGCGCTCTCCGCCCTGGACCAGGGAGAAGAGGCCGCTACCGACTCGGACACCACCGGTCACTGACCCTTTGATCGCCGGGTGTCGCCGGTTCGCCGTGGCGGACGAATGACTCGGGGATGACGTACACGGAAGAACGTGTAACCACACGATCTTCCGTGTACGAGGTGAACGCTTCATTCGCCTGCGCGCGGCGGCCGACCCACCCTGGCCCGGGTGCCACCCCGCAACACAGCCGTCCGTACGACGGGACGGGGGCGGTGCGGTACGCCGGGCGAGTGGCGGCGCGTGCCAGACTGGGCAACTGGCATGTGGGTGGCGTCCGGTGGGAGAAGAACCAGGGCGACCCCATCGGGAGGGAAGGTTCTGCCTTGTTGCGCTGGTTGACCGCGGGTGAATCGCACGGCCCGGCACTGGTCGCGCTCCTCGAAGGGGTGCCCGCCGGGATCGAGGTGACCAGCGAGGAGATCATCCGGGAGCTGGCCCGACGCCGGCTCGGCTACGGCCGGGGCGCGCGGATGTCGTTCGAGCGGGACGAGGTCGAGATCATCGGTGGCGTACGCCACGGTCTCACCCTGGGCAGCCCGTTCGCCGTACGGGTCGGCAACTCCGAGTGGCCCAAGTGGCAGACCGTGATGGCGGCCGACCCGGTCGACCCGGACGAACTGGCCAGCCAGGCACGAAACGCCCCGTTGACCCGCCCCCGCCCCGGTCACGCCGATCTTGCCGGGATGCAGAAGTACGGTCACACCGACGCCCGGCCGATCCTGGAGCGGGCCAGCGCACGGGAGACCGCCGCCCGGGTCGCCGTCGGCACGGTCGCCAAGGCGCTGATCCGGCAGGGGCTCGGCATCGAGATCGTGTCGCACGTGGTCGAACTCGGCTCGGTCGCGGCCAAGCCCGGCCTGCAACCCCGCCCCGAGGACGCCGAGCGGATCGACGCCGACCCGTTGCGCTGTCTCGACCCGGAGGCGAGCGCCCGGATGGTGGCCGAGGTCGACGCCGCGAAGAGGGACGCCGACACCCTCGGCGGCATCGTCGAGGTGCTGGCGTACCACGTCCCGCCGGGTCTCGGCAGCCACGTGCAGTGGGACCGCAAGCTCGACGCGCGGCTCGCCACCGCACTGATGTCGATCCAGGCGATCAAGGGTGTGGAGATCGGCGACGCCTGGCTCCAGGCCCGGTCCCGGGGTTCCGTCGCGCACGACGAGATCGTGCCGACCGCGACCGGGGTGCGCCGGGTCACCGACCGGGCCGGCGGCCTGGAGGGTGGCATGACCACCGGAGAACCCCTTCGG
Source organism: Micromonospora sp. NPDC050417 (assembly GCF_044458865.1). NCBI lineage: Bacteria > Bacillati > Actinomycetota > Actinomycetes > Micromonosporales > Micromonosporaceae > Micromonospora > Micromonospora sp. NPDC050417. Next base: position 72,561 of record NZ_JBITIH010000019.1, on the reverse strand, counting down.
GTACGCGCCGCGATGAAGCCGATCTCGTCACTGAACCGGGCCCTCGCCACCGTCGACGTCACCACCGGCGAACCCGCCACCGCGATCAACCAGCGTTCCGACGTCTGCGCCGTCCCGGCCGCGGCGGTGGTGGCCGAGGCGATGGTGGCGCTGGTGCTGGCCGAGGCGGCGACCGAGAAGTTCGGCGGCGACTCGATCGCCGAGATCCGGCGTAACCTCGCCGGCTACCTGGAGAACCTGGTGATCCGCTGATGGCCCCCGTCTGCGTTCTGGTCGGCGCCCCCGGATCCGGTAAGACCAGCACCGGTCAGGCGCTCGCCGCCGCGCTCGGTGTCGCGTTCCGGGACACCGACGCCGACATCGAGACGGCCGCCGGTAAGCCGATCCCGGAGATCTTCGTGGACGAGGGGGAGGAACACTTCCGTACCCTCGAACGGGACGCCGTGGCGACCGCGTTGGGTGAGTTCGACGGGGTGCTTGCCCTCGGTGGCGGCGCGATCCTGGCCGAGTCGAACCGGGCCGCGCTCGCCGGTCACACCGTGGTCTACCTCTCCGTGGAGCTGACCGACGCGATCCGCCGGGTCGGGCTCGGCGCGGGCCGACCACTGCTCGCGATCAACCCGCGTGCCACCCTCAAGTACCTGCTCGACCAGCGGCGACCGCTCTATCAGGAGGTCGCCACGCTCACCGTGGTCACCGACGGGCGTACGCCGGAACAGGTGGCCGAGGAGATCCTGCAACTGCTCAAGCCGTGAGGCCCTTCCTTCGTCCGGCATGCGGACAGCCGGCGGGGCGGTTGCGAGGGGTTACCGGAGCAGCGGATTAGGCTCGGGCGCGATGGACGAGCTGAGGAAGATATCGATCGGCGGCGAGCGGGCGTACGACGTGCTCGTCGGCCGGGACCTGCTGCACGCGTTGCCGGGCCTGCTGCCCGGCGCGGACCGGGTCGCCGTGCTCTACGCGGCACCACTGAAGGCGTTGGCCGACGCGCTCGCCGAACGGGTGCGCGCCGACGGCCGTACTCCGCTGCTGGTCGAGGTGCCGGACGCGGAGGCGGGCAAGAACATCGACGTCGCCACCCGCTGCTGGGACCGGCTGGGGGAGGCGGGCTTCACCCGTACCGACGCGGTGGTCGGGGTGGGCGGCGGCGCCGTCACCGACCTGGCCGGCTTCGTCGCCGCCTGCTGGCTGCGTGGGGTGCGCTGGGTGGCGGTGCCGACCTCGCTGCTCGGCATGGTCGACGCGGCGGTCGGCGGCAAGACCGGGATCAACACCGGGGCCGGGAAGAACCTGGTCGGCGCCTTTCACCCACCGGCCGGGGTGCTCTGCGACCTGGCCACGCTCGACACCCTGCCGCAGGTCGATCTGGTCGCGGGGCTGGCCGAGGTGGTCAAGTGCGGCTTCATCGCCGACCCGGTCATTCTCGACCTGGTCGAGGCCGACCCGGTCGCGGCGAGGAGCGCCAGCGCCCCCGTGGTCCGGGAGCTGATCGAGCGGGCGATCCAGGTGAAGGCGGACGTCGTCTCCGGTGACCTGCGCGAGTCCGGGGTACGCGAGATCCTCAACTACGGCCACACGCTCGCGCACGCGATCGAGAAGGCCGAGGGCTACCGCTGGCGGCACGGGCACGCGGTCTCCGTCGGGCTTGTCTACGCCGCCACCCTGGCCCGGCTCACCGGCCGGCTCGACCCGCTCACCGCCGACCGGCACCGCAGCGTGCTCGAACTGCTCGACCTGCCGACCGGCTACCGGGCCGACGCCTGGCCGGATCTGCTGGCCACGATGCGGGTGGACAAGAAGGCCCGGGGGGCGCGGCTGCGTTTCGTGGTCCTGGACGGGCTGGCCCGACCCGCCATCCTGGAAGGGCCGGATGAGGCCCTGCTCCGCGCCGCGTACGACGAGGCGGTGGCCCGGTGACGAAGGTGTACGTCCTCAACGGCCCGAACCTCGGCCGGCTCGGCACCCGCCAGGTGGACGTGTACGGCCTGACCAGTTACGCCGGACTGGTCGAACTCTGTGAACGGACCGGGCGGGAGGTCGGTCTTGACGTCGAGGTACGGCAGACCGACGCGGAACACGAGTTGATCGCCTGGCTGCACGAGGCGGCGGACGAGGGGGCGCCGGTGGTGCTCAACCCGGCCGCCTGGTCACATTACTCGTACGCGGTCCGGGACGCCTGCGCCCTGCTCCGCGCCCCGTTGGTCGAGGTGCACATCTCCAACATCCACACCCGGGAGGAGTTCCGGCACCACTCGGTCGTCTCCGCGGTCGCCACCGGTGTGATCGCCGGGTTGGGTGTCGACGGCTACCGGTTGGCGCTGCTCCACCTCGCCGACCGTCTGGCGGCCGATCGGCAGGCTGGCGAGGGGTAGGCCGGCGACCGGGTGACCGCCGATCGGCAGTCCGACGAGCAGGGCCAGCCCGATCCAGACGTAGGCGTTGGCGCCGATCAGCCCGTCCACCCCGCTCGCGTCGGCCCACCAGAGCCAGACCACGCTGCTACAGAGCAGGACGTACGCCACGGCGGTGGCGGTGCCGAGCCGTCGTCGCCGCTGGCCCGGTCCGGCCTCGACCGCCGCGCCGCCGAGCACCGCCAGCGCGGGCAGCAGCCAGACCAGGTGGTGGACCCAGGTGATCGGGCTGACCAGGCAGCCGACGATTCCGGTGAGGGCCGCACCGGCGAGCGGGTCGCCGGCACGGGCGGCCTGGCGTACCCGGACCGCCCAGAGCACCACGACGACGAGCACCGCGGCGAGCCAGGCGCCCCGCCCCAGGTGCGGGTCCCAGCGCGTCAGCACCCCCTGTAGCGACTGGTTCGACACGTAGCCGAGGTCCCCCACCCGGTCGGTGTGCCACAGCGCCTCGGTCCAGAAGACGTAGGACGAGTGGGGCGCGAGCAGGGCGGCGACACCGGTGGCGGTGGCGGCGGTGCCGGTGGCGACCGCGGCGGCGCGCCACCGTCCGCTGAGCACCAGGTAGCCGATGAAGACCACGGGGGTGAGTTTGATGGCCGAGGCGATGCCGATGCCGATGCCGCAGAGCCGCCCCCGGCCGGTGCGGGAGGCCATCACGTCGGCCAGGACGAGCACCAGCAGGAGCAGGTTGACCTGACCGAAGCTGACGGTGTCCCGGACCGGTTCGAAGATCGCCACGGCGCAGCCGGTGAGCGCGAAGGCGTACCAGCGGGGCCAGCCCCGGCGGCGGGCGATCGGGTCGAGCAGCCAGTAGATGACGAGTGTGGCGGCGGCCACGTTGACCGCGATGCTGGCCGCGATCGCCGCCGGCCAGCTCAGCAGCGACAACGGGCTCATCACCAGCGCGGCGAAGGGCGGGTAGGTGAAACCGTACCGGGTGCCGGGGCGCAGGTAGTCGTAGAGCTGACCGCCGTCACGCAGCCAGTACGTCACCGCCCCCCGGTACACCCCGACGTCGAAGAAGCCTCGGTGCGCTGGGACGGTGGCCAGGAAGAGCGCGCAGAGCGCGACCAGTACGGCGACGAGCAGGACCCGGTCCCGGGTCCGGCGGGGCGTCCACGGTCGGCTCATCGGGTTCCTCTCGACGGTGACGGTGTGGCTGCCGGTCGCGGTCGGTGGACCACGTCGTGCTCGACGGGCAGCGGCTCGGCGGGGCGGCGGTGGTCGGTGGCACCGGGAACTGGCGGGAGCAGGGTGCCCGCGGCGAACCGGTGCAGCAGCAGGTACGTGTCGGTCAGGTGGCGCAGGAGCATGGACCGGTGCCGTACCGCGAGTACCAGCAGCGCGGCGAGCCCGCCGCCGAGGAGTGCCTGACCGAGCTCCGCGACGCCGGGGGCGAACCCGTCCGGCAGGATGATCACGGCCAGCCCGGCGCAGGCGAGTGCCGCCCAGCGGCGCAGCCGGCCCTCGGCCGCGGCGGCGGCGACCGGAACCAGTCCCCAGAGCAGGTACCAGGGTCGGATCGCCGGGCCGAAGAGCACCAGCGCGCCGAGGCCGAGGCCGAGGGCGTACACCGGTCCGAGTTCGTCGCGGCGCAACCAGAGGAGCAGCCCGGCGGCGAGCGCCACGGCCAGGCCGGCCCAGCGCCAGAAGGAGACCGCGTGTGGGGCGACGTCCGCGCCGATCAGCTCCAGCAGCGCCCGGGTGGCCCGCCCCAGCGCACTGCTGAGGGACCAGTTCGCGGCGGAGACCGGGGTGTCCAGGGCGGCGATCCAGCCGTACCCGGTGCCGGCCACGGCGGTCACCACGACGGTGGTCCCGATCGCCACCACGGCGGTGCCGGCGAGCGCACGCGGTGTTCGCCAGCGTCCGGCGAGCTGCCCGGCCCAGAGCGGTGCCACGAAGACCAGGGCGACCACGGCCGGTGCCTTGACCAGCGCGGCCAGTGTCAGCAGCGCGGTGCCGAGCGCGGGGTAGCGGGCCATCGTCGCGGCCAGTCCGGCGCCGAGCAGCCCGACCATCAGCGCGTCATTGTGTGCCCCTCCGACCAGGTGGATCAGCACCAGCGGGTTGAGCACCCCGAGCCAGAGCGCGGCGGCTGGGTCGACGCCACAGCGCCGGGCCAGGCTCGGCAGGACGGCGGCGAGCAGGAGCACCCCGGCCGCCGCGACCAGTCGCAGGCCGATCACGCCGAGGGCGAGCTGGGTTCCGGTGACCGCGGCGACCATGGTGGCGAGGAGCAGGAAGACCGGGCCGTACGGGGTGGTGGTGTGTTGCCAGATCGCCGGGACCTCCGCCGCCAGCGGGCCGCCGAGCGTGGCTGGGCCCTGTTCGTACACGTCCAGTCCGGCGCCGACCATGGCCCCCTGGGCCAGGTAGCTGTAGACGTCGCGGCTGAACATCGGCGGTGCGACCAGCAGTGGCGCCGCCCACAGGGCGAGCGTGACGAGGAGCGCGCCGGGGGTCGGTGGCTGGGCGCCCCGGACCAGGCCGCCCAGCCGCCACCAGGCCGCGACCAGCAACGCGAGGCCGAAGGAGGCGCAGACCAGGGCGGGGCCGGGGTGGCGGCGTAGCTCGTCCAGGGCGGCCAGTGCGGGGATGGGGTTCCGGGAGGGCAGCGCGCCGGTTCCGGCGGCGCCGAGAGCCAGCAGGAGCACCCCAGCCACCCCCAGAGCACGGCAACGGGCGAGCGCGGAGAGGCGGGTGACCGGGTGCGGCACCCGTGCACGTTGTCAGTGAAGGATGTCGTGGATTCGACCGTCAGTTGTCCGGGGTGTGACCGCCGCGCGTCCGCTCTCGATCAACCGCCCGTACCCGTGCCAGCGCGGAACGGTCCCCGGCAAGTAGACTTGGCGGGTCTGTCCGCCAATTGAAGATCAAGGCAGGAAATGGCCACCACCAACGACCTCAAGAACGGTCTGGTTCTCAACCTCGACGGCGAACTCTGGGCTGTCGTGGAGTTCCAGCACGTCAAGCCCGGCAAGGGCGGTGCTTTCGTCCGCACCACATTGAAGAACGTGCTGTCCGGCAAGGTCGTCGACAAGACCTTCAACGCGGGCACCAAGGTCGAGACGGCCACCGTCGACAAGCGGACCATGCAGTACCTCTACGCCGACGGCGAAGACTACGTCTTCATGGACCTGGAGACCTTCGACCAGATCCAGGTGCCCGGCGGCACCGTGGGCGAGGCGGCGAACTACCTGCTGCCCGAGGCCGAGGCGATCGTGGCCACCCACGAGTCCGTGCCGCTCTACATCGAGCTGCCGACCAGCGTGATCCTTGAGGTCACGTACACCGAGCCGGGTCTGCAGGGCGACCGTTCCACCGGCGGCAACAAGCCGGCGACGGTGGAGACCGGTGCGACGGTGCAGGTGCCGCTCTTCATCACCACCGGTGAGAAGATCAAGGTCGACACCCGCGACGGCCGTTACCTCGGCCGCGGCTGATGGCCGAGGGCCCCAAGTCACCAATGCCCGCGCGCCGCAAGGCACGCAAACGGGCTCTGGACGTGCTTTACGAGGCGGATCAGCGGGATCTGCCGCCGGTCGAGGTGCTTGCCGGGTACCTCCGGCGGCTGACGCCGCCGCCGCCGGACCACCTGGAGTATGCGATCGGTCTGGTCGAGGGGGTGGCCGGTCGGCTCGACCGGATCGACGAGCTGATCGCCAGCTACACCGAGGGTTGGACGCTGGACCGGATGCCGGTGGTCGACCGGAACCTGGCCCGGATCGCGGTCTACGAGTTGCTCTACGTCGACGAGATCGACGACGCGGTGGCGATCAGCGAGGCGGTCGAGTTGGCCAAGCAGATGTCGACCGACGACTCGCCTCGGTTCCTCAACGGGGTCCTCGGCCGGATCGCCGAGTACGCCACCCGCTGAGCGGGCCAGTCACCGTCGTACGAGGAAGGGGCGCCCAACGGGCGCCCCTTCTCGTCGTTCACAGTGCGGTGGTGCGGTGGTGCGGTGGTGCGGTGGTGCGTTCCTGCGGTCGTGCTCAGGAGGCGAAGAGCGCCCGAGGATCGGCGACAAGGACGCCGTGCTCGGTGAGCCGCTCGATCAGCCCGGAGGGGGACGAGTCGTAGACGATGGCGAGCGCGCGCAGGTCGTCCGCGCGGATCGACAACACCCGACCGTTGTAGTCGCCACGCTGCTGCTGGATCGCGCGGGCATAGCGGGCGACGTACGCGAGTTCCTCGGAGGCCTCGTCGTAGAGGCGCTCCAGGTCCAGGACGATCTTGTTCGTGGGCTCGTGCCGGACCCCGCTGCCGTCCGGCAGCAGTTCCGCCACGGGCACCCGGTAGAAGTCCGCCAGCTCGGCGAGGCGCGAGACGGTGACCGCACGGTCACCACGCTCGTACGACCCGACGACGACGGCCTTCCAACGCCCGTTCGACTTCTCCTCCACCCCCTGCAGGGACAGCCCCTGCTGCTGACGGATAGAGCGCAGGCGGGCGCCCAACGACTTGGCGTATTCAGAGGGCATTCGGACACTCCCAGTGCTGGCTCGGGGATCTCCCCAGCGGTCGCTACGGAGCGTGACGGTACGGGGATTGAGACGGGTGGTCAAGTGCTCGTTACCTTCCCGTTGGCAAGATCGTGGTCACGAAGCTGAAATCTCCTCGCTGACCGGGTGGTCAGCGCCCCGCCCGGGTTCGTCGCCCGGCCGCTGGTAACGTGGTGATCAGCCCCCGGCCTGACCGCATGCGGTCCGGGTCGGATCCGACATCCTTTAACGACCCGTCCCGTGAGGCGGGGAAGGAGGTCCGCCGTGGCCTTCCCGCAGGCCGCCCAACCTCCGGTGGCATCGCCACCGTCTGTGAAGGTCATCCTGACCAGCGCCGATCTGCAGCGCGTGGTCGACCGGATCGCCCACCAGATCCTGGAGAAGACCCAGGGTGCCGCCGACACCGTGCTGCTCGGCATCCCCACCCGAGGGGTTCCGCTCGCCCGCCGGCTTGCTGCCCGGATCAGCACCTTCGAGGGAATTGACGTACCCGTGGGTGTGCTCGACATCACGCTCTATCGGGACGATCTTCGCCGGCACGCGACCCGGGCCATCGGCCCGACCGACGTACCGCCGGGCGGCATCGACGGCAAGCGGGTGATCCTGGTCGACGACGTCCTCTTCTCTGGCCGCTCGGTCCGGGCCGCGCTGGACGCGCTGAGCGACCTGGGCCGTCCCAGTTCGGTACAGCTCGCGGTGCTGGTCGACCGAGGCCACCGCGAACTACCCATTCGGGCCGACTACGTCGGCAAGAACATCCCCACCGCGCTGTCGGAGAGCGTCAAGGTCACGCTCGCCGAGGTCGACGGTGCCGACGAGGTCAAACTGTTCGGGAGGCCCACGCTGTGATCAGGCACCTGCTCTCCGGGGCCGACCTGGACGCCACCACCGCCACCCGGATCCTGGACACCGCGGCCGAGATGGCGACGGTGGCCGGGCGTGAGGTGAAGAAGCTCCCCGCGCTGCGCGGCCGGACCGTGGTCAACCTCTTCTACGAGGACTCCACCCGGACCCGGATCTCGTTCGAGGCGGCGGCGAAGCGGCTCTCCGCCGACGTGATCAACTTCTCCGCCAAGGGTTCGAGCGTTTCCAAGGGCGAGAGCCTGAAGGACACCGCGCTGACCCTCCAGGCGATGGGCGCCGACGCCGTGGTGGTCCGGCACCCCGCCTCCGGTGCCCCGCACCGGCTGGCGAACTGGGTCGACGGGGTGGTGGTGAACGCCGGCGACGGCACCCACGAGCACCCGACCCAGGCGCTGCTGGACGCGTACACGATGCGCTCCCGGCTCGGCCGACTCGCCGGCCTCCAGGTCGCCGTCGTCGGCGACGTGCTGCACAGCCGGGTGGCCCGCTCCAACGTGCTGCTGCTCTCCACCCTCGGGGCCAAGATCACCCTGGTCGGTCCGCCGACGCTGATCCCGGTGGACATCGCCGCCGCGCTCGCCCCCGGCACCGACGTCTCGTACGACCTGGACAGCGTCCTGCCCAGCGCCGACGTGGTGATGATGCTCCGGGTGCAGCGGGAGCGGATGGCTGACTCCTACTTCCCCTCCGCGCGCGAGTACGCCCGCCGCTACGGCCTGGACGGGCCGCGCATGCGCCGGCTGCCCGAGCACGCGATCGTCATGCACCCCGGCCCGATGAACCGGGGCATGGAGATCGCCCCGGAGGTCGCCGACTCACCCCGTTCCACCATCGTCGAACAGGTCGCCAACGGCGTCTCCGTCCGGATGGCCGTCCTGTACCTGCTCCTGGGGGGAAAGAACCAGTGAACTGTCCACTTCCGGGGGGAGATCCGCAATGAGCACGTACCTGATCAAGGGAGCCCGGGTGGTCGGCGCCGAGCCGACCGACCTGCTGCTGCGCGACGGCGTGGTGGTGGAGTCCGGCCGTGGCCTCGACCCGCGCGGCGCCCGCGTGGTGGACGCGGACGGGCTGGTGGCCCTGCCCGGTCTGGTCGACCTCCACACCCACCTGCGCGAGCCGGGCCGGGAGGACGCCGAGACGGTCGAGTCCGGCTCCCGGGCCGCCGCGCTCGGCGGCTACACCGCCGTCTGCGCCATGGCGAACACCTCGCCGGTCGCGGACACCGCGGGTGTGGTCGAGCAGGTCTGGCGGCTCGGTCGGGAGGCCGGACTGGTCGACGTGCAGCCGATCGGCGCGGTCACCGTCGGGCTCGGCGGGGAGCGGCTGGCCGAACTCGGCGCGATGGCCGACTCGGCCGCTCGGGTCCGGATCTTCTCCGACGACGGCCACTGCGTCGCCGACCCACGGTTGATGCGCCGGGCGTTGGAATACGTCAAGGCGTTCGACGGGGTGATCGCGCAGCACGCCGAGGAGCCCCGGCTGACCGAGGGCGCCCAACTGCACGAGGGCGAGGTCTCCACCCGGCTCGGGCTGACCGGTTGGCCGGCCGTCGCCGAGGAGGCGATCATCGCCCGGGACGTGCTCCTGGCCGAGCACGTCGGCAGCCGGTTGCACGTCTGCCACGTCTCCACCGCCGGCAGCGTGGAGGTGCTCCGCCAGGCCAAGGCGCGCGGCGTCCGGGTAACCGCCGAGGTCACCCCGCACCACCTGCTCCTCACCGACGAACTGGCGGCCAGCTACGACCCGGTCTTCAAGGTCAACCCGCCGCTGCGTACGGCCACGGACGTGGCCGCCCTGCGCGCCGCGCTGGTCGAGGGGATCATCGACGTGGTCGCCACCGACCACGCCCCGCACGCCCTGGAGGACAAGGAGTGCGAGTGGGCGTACGCCCGGCCGGGCATGCTCGGGCTGGAGACCGCCCTGCCGGTGCTGCTCTCGGTGCTCGGCGAGCGCTGGGACCTGATCGCCGAGCGGATGTCCCGGGTTCCGGCCCGGATCGCCGGGCTGACCGAGCACGGGCACGATCCGGTGCCCGGAGCGGTGGCCAACCTCACCCTGGTCGACCCGGCCGCTCGCCGTACCGTCGACCCCGCTGAGCTGGCCAGCCGCAGCCGCAACACCCCGTACGCCGGCACCGTGCTGCCCGGCCGAATCATGGCCACGTTCCTGCGGGGCGAGCCGACAGTACTCGACGGAAAGGCCGTTAAATAATGCGACGCAGGCCCGCGATCCTCGTACTGGAGGATGGTCGGACGTTCCACGGTGAGGCGTACGGCAGTGTGGGGGAGACCTTCGGTGAGGCGGTCTTCAACACCGGCATGACCGGCTACCAGGAGACGCTCACCGACCCGTCCTACCACCGGCAGGTGGTGGTGCAGACCGCGCCGCACATCGGCAACACCGGGGTCAACCACGACGACGACGAGTCCGGCCGGATCTGGGTGGCCGGTTACGTGGTCCGCGACCCGGCCCGGATCGGTTCCAACTGGCGTGCCACCGGCGGTCTGGAGGACCGGCTGGCCGCCGAGGGCGTGGTCGGCATCTCGGGTGTCGACACCCGGGCGCTCACCCGCCACCTGCGCGACTCCGGCGCCATGCGGGTCGGCATCTCCAGCCTCGACGACGACCCGAAGGCGTTGCTGGCCCGGGTCCGCGCCACCCCGGAGATGACCGGCGCCGACCTGTCGGCGGAGGTGACCACGGCGCAGCCGTACACCGTGGCGGCGGAGGGCACGCACCGGTTCACGGTGGCCGCGCTGGATCTGGGGATCAAGCGGAACGTGCCGCGCCGGCTCGCCGCACGGGGTGTGACCACGCACATCCTGCCCGCCTCGTCGAGCATCGAGGATCTCCTCGCGACCGGCGCGGACGCGGTCTTCTTCTCGCCCGGCCCGGGTGACCCGGCCACCGCCGACCACCCGGTCGCGCTGGCCCGGGAGGTGCTGAACCGGCGGATTCCGCTCTTCGGCATCTGCTTCGGCAGCCAGATCCTCGGCCGGGCGCTCGGCTTCGGCACCTACAAGCTGGGGTACGGCCACCGAGGCATCAACCAGCCGGTGCTGGACCGGGTCACCGGTCGGGTGGAGGTCACCTCCCACAACCATGGCTTCGCGGTCGACTGGCCGGGTCGTGAACCCGGTCAGGATGTGCCGGCGGGCCAGTACATCGAGACGGACTTCGGCGCGGTCGAGGTCAGTCACGTCTGCCTCAACGACAATGTGGTCGAGGGCCTGCGGGCCAAGGATGTGCCCGCGTTCACCGTGCAGTACCACCCGGAGGCCGCCGCCGGCCCACATGACGCCGACTATCTCTTCGACCGGTTCGCGGAGCTGATCGAGGGCGAACGGCAGGGCGGACAGAGCCAGGGCGACAAGAACGAGAGCGGAAAGCATGCCTAAGCGGACCGATTTGCAGCATGTTCTGGTGATCGGTTCCGGCCCGATCGTGATCGGCCAGGCGTGCGAGTTCGACTACTCCGGCACCCAGGCGTGCCGGGTGCTGCGCAGCGAGGGGCTGCGGGTCAGCCTCGTCAACTCCAACCCTGCGACGATCATGACCGACCCGGAGTACGCCGACGCCACCTACGTCGAGCCGATCACCCCGGACTTCGTCGAGCTGGTCATCGCCAAGGAGCGGCCGGACGCGCTGCTGCCCACCCTCGGCGGCCAGACCGCGCTGAACACGGCGGTGGCGCTGCACGAGTCGGGCGTACTGGAGAAATACGGTGTGGAGCTGATCGGCGCCGACATCGACGCGATCCGGCGCGGTGAGGACCGGCAGCTCTTCAAGGAGGTCGTGGCGAAGGCCGGGGCCCGGATCGGGCTGCCCGACCCGAGCGCGCTGGTGCCGCGTTCCCGGGTCTGCCACTCGATGGACGAGGTCCGGCAGACCGTCGGCGAGCTGGGCCTGCCGGTGGTGATCCGGCCGTCGTTCACCATGGGCGGCCTCGGTTCCGGCATGGCGCACACCGACGAGGACCTGTCCCGGATCGCCGGGGCGGGGCTCGCCGCCAGCCCGGTGCACGAGGTCCTGATCGAGGAGAGCGTGCTCGGTTGGAAGGAGTACGAACTTGAGCTGATGCGCGACAAGCACGACAACGTCGTGGTGGTCTGCTCGATCGAGAACATCGACCCGATGGGTGTGCACACCGGCGACAGCGTGACCGTGGCGCCGGCGATGACGCTCACCGACCGGGAGTACCAGCAGCTCCGTGACCTCGGCATCGCGGTGCTGCGTGAGGTCGGGGTGGACACCGGCGGCTGCAACATCCAGTTCGCGGTCAACCCGGTCGACGGTCGGATCGTCGTGATCGAGATGAACCCGCGGGTCTCCCGCTCCTCGGCGCTGGCCTCCAAGGCCACCGGCTTCCCGATCGCCAAGATCGCGGCGAAGCTCGCCATCGGTTACACCCTGGACGAGATCCCCAACGACATCACCCTCCAGACGCCGGCCGCGTTCGAGCCGACGTTGGACTACGTGGTGGTGAAGATCCCCCGGTTCGCGTTCGAGAAGTTCCCGGGCGCCGACCCGGAGCTGACCACGACGATGAAGTCGGTGGGCGAGGCGATGAGCCTGGGCCGCAATTTCACCGAGGCGCTGAACAAGGCGATGCGCTCGATGGAGACGAAGGCGGCCGGTTTCTGGACCATACCGGACCCCGACGGGGCTACCGTCGAGTCCACCCTGACCGCACTGGCTACCCCGCACGACGGCCGACTGTACACAGTGGAGCGAGCGCTCCGGTTGGGTGCCTCGGTGTCCCAGGTCTCCGCCGCCTCCGGCGGCATCGACCCGTGGTTCCTGGACCAGATCGCCGGGCTGGTCGACCTGCGCGAGGAGATCATCGACGCGCCGGTCCTGGACGACGCGCTGCTGCGCCGGGCGAAGCGGGCCGGACTCTCCGACCGGCAGATCGCCGCGCTGCGCCCGGAACTCTCCGCCGAGGACGGGGTACGCGTACTCCGGCACCGGCTGGGGTTGCGCCCCGTCTACAAGACGGTGGACACCTGCGCGGCCGAGTTCGCCGCCAGCACGCCGTACCACTACTCGTCCTACGACGAGGAGACCGAGGTCGCCGGCTCGAACCGGCCCAAGGTGCTGATCCTCGGCTCCGGACCGAACCGGATCGGACAGGGGATCGAGTTCGACTACTCCTGCGTGCACGCCGTACTGGCGTTGCAGGGCGAGCCGGGCGCCGTCGGGGTGGGGACCGGGTACGAGACCGTGATGGTCAACTGCAACCCGGAGACCGTCTCCACCGACTACGACACCGCCGACCGGCTCTACTTCGAACCGCTCACCTTCGAGGACGTGATCGAGGTCTGGCACGCCGAGGACAGCTCGGGCAAGGCGGCCGGCGGTCCCGGAGTGGTCGGTGTGGTCGTCCAGCTCGGCGGGCAGACCCCGCTCGGGTTGGCCCAGCGGCTCAAGGATGCCGGTGTGCCGATCGTCGGCACCTCGCCTGAGTCGATCAACCTGGCCGAGGACCGGGGCGCGTTCGGCGCCGTCCTCGCCCGGGCCGGCCTGCGCGCCCCCGCGCACGGCACCGCCACCTCGTACGACGAGGCCAAGGCGATCGCCGACGAGATCGGTTACCCGGTGCTGGTCCGCCCGTCGTACGTGCTCGGTGGGCGGGGCATGGAGATCGTCTACGACGACCCGACGCTGCGCGACTACATCGGCCGGGCCACCGACATCTCGCCGGACCACCCGGTGCTGGTCGACCGCTTCCTCGACGACGCGATCGAGATCGACGTGGACGCGCTCTGCGACGCCGACGGCGAGGTCTACATCGGTGGCGTGATGGAGCACATCGAGGAGGCCGGCATCCACTCCGGCGACTCCTCCTGCGCGCTGCCGCCGATCACCCTGGCCAGCTCGCACCTGGCCGAGGTACGCCGCTACACCGAGGAGATCGCCCGAGGGGTCGGCGTACGGGGACTGCTCAACGTGCAGTACGCGCTCAAGGACGACGTCCTGTACGTGCTGGAGGCCAACCCGCGTGCCTCCCGTACGGTGCCGTTCGTCTCCAAGGCGACCGCGGTGCCGTTGGCCAAGGCGGCGGCCCGGATCATGCTCGGCGCCACCATCGCCGACCTGCGCGCGGAGCGGCTGCTCCCGCCGACCGGGGACGGGGGCGCGATGCCGGTCGACGCCCCGATCGCGGTCAAGGAGGCGGTGCTGCCGTTCAAGCGGTTCCGTACCCCGGCCGGCAAGGGCGTCGACTCACTGCTCGGCCCGGAGATGAAGTCCACCGGTGAGGTGATGGGCATCGACGTCGCCTTCGGGCACGCCTTCGCCAAGTCCCAGGCCGCCGCGTACGGCAGCCTCCCCACCACCGGCAAGGTCTTCGTCTCGGTCGCCAACCGGGACAAGCGCGCCATGATCTTCCCGGTGAAGCGCCTGGCCGACCTCGGGTTCGAGATCGTCGCCACCGTCGGCACCGGCGAGGTGCTGCGCCGACACGGCATCTCCTGCACGTTCATCGGCAAGCACTACGAGGAGGCCGGTGCGCGTCCGGACGCGGTCTCGCTGATCGCGGCGGGCGAGGTGGCCCTGGTGATCAACACCCCGCAGGGCTCCGGGGCGAGTGCCCGCTCGGATGGATACGAGATCCGTAGCGCTGCGGTGAACGCGGACATCCCGTGCATCACCACGGTGCCGGGCGCGGCGGCGGCGGTGATGGGCATCGAGGCGCTGATCCGGGGCGACATGAGCGTCCGGCCGTTGCAGCAGTTGCACGCCGCCCTGCGGGCTGGCGAGTGATCTTCGAACGGGTGGTCCGCCCCGGGCTGTTCCGGCTCGGGGGCGGGGACGCGGAGACCGCGCACGAGTGGACCCTGCGGCGGCTGGCCGGCCTTTCGAGGCGGCCGGCCGCGCTGGCCGCGCTCCGGTCGGCGTACGCGGTCGCGGCACCACGTCGGGTCTTCGGCCTCGACTTCCCCAACCCGGTCGGGCTCGCCGCCGGCATGGACAAGAACGGGGTGGCGCTGCCGGCCTGGCCGGCGTTGGGTTTCGGCTTCGTCGAGGTCGGCACGGTGACCGCGCACGCACAGCCGGGCAATCCCCGGCCCCGGCTGTTCCGGCTGCCGCAGAGCAGCGCGGTGATCAACCGGATGGGCTTCAACAACGCCGGGGCGCGGGCGCTCGCCGATCGGCTGGCCGGCAGCCGGCCGCTCGGCGTACCGCTCGGGATCTCGCTCGGCAAGTCGAAGGTCACCCCGCTGGACGAGGCGGTGGCGGACTACCTCGCCTCCTACCGGGCGCTGCGCGATCACGGTGACTACTTCGCGGTCAACGTCTCCTCGCCCAACACCCCGGGCCTGCGCGCGTTGCAGGACCGGGAGCATCTTGACGCCCTGCTGGAGGCGCTGGTGGGGGAGAAGCCGGTGCTGGTGAAGATCGCCCCTGATCTCACCGAACCGGCCATCGCCGAACTGCTGGCGGTCTGTCTCGACCGGGGCGCGGCGGGCGTCATCGCCACCAACACCACGCTTGGTCGGGGCGGCCTGGCCGCCGCCGACGTACCCCGATCGGCGGAGGCCGGTGGGCTCTCCGGTGGGCCGCTGACCGCACGGGCGCGGGAGGTCGTCTCCTTCGTCCACCGGGAGACCGGCGGGCGGCTGCCGGTGATCGGGGTCGGCGGGATCATGTGCCCCGACGACGCGAACCGACTCTTCGACGCGGGAGCGAGCCTGGTGCAGCTCTACACCGGATTCATCTATCGGGGGCCGGGTCTGGCCCGAGCGATCGCGCGGGCGGCCCGGCCGTGAACCCCGCCGAACTGCTCGCCGCCGACCGGGCCCACGTCTGGCACCCGTACGCGCCGATGCCGGCCACCACCGAGCCCTACCTGGTCGCCGAGGCCGAGGGCGTACGTCTGCGCCTGGCCGACGGGCGCGAACTGGTCGACGGCATGTCGTCGTGGTGGGCGGCCATCCACGGTTACCGGCATCCGACGCTGGACGCCGCGGTGGTCGGGCAGCTCGGCCGGATGAGCCACGTGATGTTCGGCGGGCTGACCCACGAGCCCGCGATCGAACTGACCCGCAACCTGGTGGAGCTGAGCCCGCCCGGACTGGAGCACGTCTTCCTCTGCGACTCCGGGTCGGTGAGCGTCGAGGTCGCGGTGAAGATGTGCCTCCAGTACCAGCTCGGCCGGGGCCGACCGGAGCGGCACCGGCTCGCCACCTGGCGGGGCGGCTACCACGGTGACACGTTCCAGCCGATGAGCGTCTGCGACCCCGAGGGCGGGATGCACCACCTCTGGCGTGACGTGCTGCCCCGGCAGGTGTTCGCGCCGGTGCCGCCGGCCGGCTTCGACGCGCCGGTGGACGAGGAGTACGCGGCGGCGCTCGCGGACCAGATCGCCCGACACGCGCACGAGTTGGCCGCGGTCATCGTCGAACCGGTCGTGCAGGGGGCCGGCGGGATGCGGTTCCACAACCCGCACTACCTACGGGTGTTGCGCGAGGCGACCGAGGCGCACGGGGTGCTACTCATTTTTGACGAGATCGCTACTGGTTTTGGTCGCACCGGTACGTTCTTCGCCGCCGAACACGCCGGTGTCACCCCGGACGTGCTCTGCCTCGGCAAGGCGCTCACCGGCGGCTACCTGAGCCTCGCGGCGGCGCTCTGCACGCCGGAGGTGGCCCGGGGGATCGGTGCCGGCGGCGTGCTGGCGCACGGGCCGACCTTCATGGGCAACCCGCTCGCCTGTGCGGTCGCGAACGCCTCCATCGGGCTGCTGCGGGCGGGAAACTGGGCGGCCGAGGTGGCGAGGGTGCAGGCGGGGCTGCGGGCGGGCCTGGAGCCGTTGCGTACGGCGCCCGGTGTGGCCGACGTACGGGTGCTCGGCGCGATCGGGGTGGTGCAGCTCGACCACGAGGTGGACCTGCCCGCCGCGACCGCCGCGGCGGTCGAGCGGGGAGTGTGGCTGCGTCCGTTCCGGGACCTGGTCTACACCATGCCGCCGTACGTCACCGGCGACGAGGACGTGGCCCGGATCGGTGCCGGGGTGGCCGCCGCCGTCGCCGCGGGTTGAGTCCGCAGCTCGGGCCCTTCCCCCATTGACGTGGCTGGAGACCGCGGCGCGGGTGCGCGGCGGGCGACGAGAGGAGAGGCGATGGAGAGCTTCGGGACCCGGTTGCACCGGGCGATGGCGGAGCGCGGCCCGCTCTGTGTGGGCATCGACCCGCACGGCGCGCTGTTGGACCGCTGGGGGTTGCCCGACGACGTGACCGGGCTGGCGCGGTTCAGCGAGACGGTGGTCGAGGCGCTGGGCGACCGGGTGGCCGTGGTCAAGCCGCAGTCCGCGTTCTACGAACGTTTCGGATCCCGTGGGCTCGCGGTCCTTGAGTCAACTATCCGACAGTTGAGAGAAGCTGGCGCTCTTGTGCTTCTCGACGTCAAGCGTGGCGACATCGGCTCGACGGTGAGCGCGTACGCGTCCGCGTACCTTGATCCATCCAGTCCGCTGTATGTCGATGCGATCACCGCGAGCCCGTACCTCGGTGTCGGCTCGCTCGCGCCGATGTTCGACACGGCGGCGGCGCACGGCGGCGGCGTCTTCGTACTCGCGCTCACCTCGAATCCCGAGGGGCCGGCGGTCCAGCACGCGCGAGGCGCCGACGGTCGGACCGTCGCGCAGACCGTCATCGACGAGATTTCCCTGCTCAACGCGGGTGCGGACCCGTTGGGCAGCTTCGGGCTGGTGGTCGGCGCGACGATCGGCGACACCGGCCACGACCTGTCCCGTGTACGCGGACCGCTGCTCGCGCCCGGCCTCGGCGCGCAGGGGGCGAGCGCCGCCGACCTGCGTACGGTCTTCGGGCGAGACCTCTCGACGGTGCTCCCGTCGTACTCCCGCGAGGTCCTCGGACACGGCCCGGATCGGGCCGCGCTGCGCGCTGCGGCGGACCGTGCGCTCGCCGACTGTCGGACCGTACTGGGCGCCGCCGTTGAGTGACAGCGCGGTCACCGCATTGTGATCTTGGCGAGTCCACGTTGCCGAAAACTCCGCTGACCGCTAGTTTTCCCGGCGCTGGGAACCACATACCCCTTTGGTTTCCAGCCACCCCACGTTTCACAGATGCGGCGGTGCGTTCCGCCCGTCGCGATAGGGACCTGAGGAGAACTGGTGCCGCTCCCCCAACT
The DNA here is from genome assembly GCF_044458865.1 of Micromonospora sp. NPDC050417. NCBI lineage: Bacteria > Bacillati > Actinomycetota > Actinomycetes > Micromonosporales > Micromonosporaceae > Micromonospora > Micromonospora sp. NPDC050417. The sequence continues at coordinate 54,620 of NZ_JBITIH010000019.1, read as the reverse complement.
GAGCCCCGAACAGCGTGCAGCCGCGCTGGAGAAGGCTGCGGAGATCCGCAAAGCCCGTGCTGAGCTGAAGGAGCAGCTCAAGCAGGGCAAGACCACCCTCGCCGCCGTCCTCGACCGGGCGGAGGGCGACGACGTCGTCGGCAAGCTGAAGGTTTCGGCCGTTCTCCAGGCTATGCCGGGGATCGGCAAGATCCGGGCGACCCAGATCATGGAGAAGCTCAAGATCGCCGACAGCCGGCGTCTGCGTGGCCTGGGTGACCAGCAGCGCAAGGCACTGCTTGCCGAGTTCGCCGCCAACTAGTTTCGGCAGCGTGTAGAAACAAGCAGTGAGCACGGCGGACGACGCGCGCCCGGCGGCTCGTCTCACGCTCCTTGCCGGTCCCGCAGGGGCCGGCAAGGGAGGCGTGGTCGAGCTGATCCGGGCGCGTTCGTCCGTGTTGTGGGTATCGGTCCCGGTGACCACCAGGCCGCGCCGACCGCACGAGGTCGACGGGGTGGGTCACCACTTCGTGGACCGGGCCGAGTTCGAGGCGCTGGTCGCCACCGACGGACTGCTGGAGTGGGACCGGTACGCCGACCACCTCTACGGCACTCCCGTCGAGCCGGTACGGCGCCGGTTACGCTCCGGCCAACCCGTCCTGGTCGCGCTCGACCTGACCGGCGCCCGGCGGGTACGGGCCGCCATGCCAGGGTCCCGTCTGGTCTGCCTCGTCCCGCCCGGGGCGGTTCCGCCGACCCCCGAACCACCCGGCGAGTCGGATATCGACCTGGTGGTGGTCAACGACTTCGCCGAGCGTGCGGCGGAGGAACTGGTAGGCTTGCTCGGTTCATCCTTTCTGACTCCCGCTCAGCCGCGTACCAGCGGTTGAGAGACACAGAGGTTTATCTCGTGGGTTCCATCGCCAATCCCGAAGGCATCACCAACCCTCCGATCGACGAGCTGCTGGAGAAGACCACCTCCAAGTACGCGCTGGTCATCTTCGCGGCCAAGCGGGCCCGCCAGGTCAACGCCTACTACAGCCAGCTCGGCGAGGGCCTGCTGGAGTACGTCGGACCGCTGGTAGAGACCACGCCGCAGGAGAAGCCGCTGTCGATCGCGATGCGCGAGATCAACGCCGGTCTGCTCACCGCCGAGCCGACCGACCAGCCGTAAGGCCGATCGAGACCGCTCATGCCCGCTCAGGTCGTCCTCGGGGTAGGCGGGGGCATTGCCGCGTACAAAGCCTGTGAGCTGCTTCGGCTCTTCACCGAGTCGGGGCACAGCGTCCGGGTCGTACCGACTGCCTCCGCCCTACGGTTCGTCGGGGCACCGACCTGGGCGGCGCTCTCCGGCCAGCCGGTCGCGGACGACGTCTGGGCCGACGTGCAGGACGTTCCGCACGTCCGCCTCGGCAAGCAGGCGGATCTCGTGGTGGTCGCACCGGCCACCGCCGACCTGATCGCGAAGGCCGCCCACGGCCTCGCCGACGACCTGCTCACCAACACACTGCTCACCGCCCGTTGCCCGGTGGTGGTGGCGCCGGCGATGCACACCGAGATGTGGGAGCACCCGGCGACGGTGGCGAACGTGGCGACGCTGCGGGCCCGGGGCGTACAGGTGATCGAGCCCGCCAGCGGCCGGTTGACCGGCGCCGACACCGGCAAGGGGCGGCTTCCTGACCCGGCGGAGATCTTCGCGCTCGCCCGACGGGCGCTGACCCGGGGTTCGGTGCCGCCGCGTGACCTGGTCGGGCGCCGGGTGGTGATCACGGCTGGTGGCACCCGGGAGCCGCTGGACCCGGTGCGCTTCCTGGGTAACCGTTCCTCGGGCAAGCAGGGTTACGCTTTCGCCCGTACCGCTACCGCGCGTGGCGCTATGGTTACCCTGATTGCCGCGAACGTTTCCCTCGCCGACCCGCCGGGGGTGGAACTGGTCCGGGTCTCCACCACCGAAGAACTGCGTAAGGCCACCCTCGCGGCGGCGGACGGTGCCGACGCGGTGGTGATGGCGGCGGCTCCGGCGGACTTCCGCCCGGCGACCTACGCCAGCCAGAAGATCAAGAAGACCGAAGACGGCGCGGTGCCCACCATCGAGCTGGTGACGAACCCCGACATCGCCGCGGAACTCGGTGAGCGGCGACACGCCGGTCAGGTGTTGGTGGCCTTCGCGGCCGAGACCAGCGACGCTGAAGCCAACGCTCGGGGCAAGCTGTCCCGGAAGAAGGCGGACCTGATCGTGGTCAACGAGGTGGGGCAGGACAAGGTGTTCGGCGCCGACTCCAACACCGCGGTCGTGCTGGGTGCGGACGGATCGAGGACGGCTTTTCCGGAGCAATCCAAGGAAGACCTCGCCGACTCCGTCTGGGACCTGGTAACAAGGCGCTTAACCGCTTCGTCTTAACCGCTGAACACACTGTCACCTTGGAAATGGTCCATTGTCGGCGGCGCTACACTGCCCCGACACTCTTCGAGCACCTTTAGGAGCACCGTGGCACGCCGCCTGTTCACTTCCGAGTCGGTCACGGAAGGCCACCCGGACAAGATTGCTGACCAGATCAGCGACGGCATCCTCGACGCGCTGCTGACCCAGGACCCGCGCAGCCGGGTGGCGGTCGAAACCCTCATCACCACCGGCCAGGTGCACGTCGCGGGTGAGGTCACCACCAAGGCGTACGCCGACATCCCGACCATCGTGCGCGACACGATCCTCAACATCGGCTACGACTCCTCGAAGAAGGGGTTCGACGGCGCGTCCTGCGGCGTCAGCGTCTCCATCGGCTCCCAGTCGCCGGACATCGCGCAGGGTGTGGACAGCGCCCTTGAGCTTCGGTCCGGCTCCTCGGAGAGCGCGCTCGACGCCCAGGGCGCCGGCGACCAGGGCATGATGTTCGGCTTCGCCTGCTCGGAGACGCCCGAGCTGATGCCACTGCCGATCGCGCTGGCGCACCGGTTGGCCCGCCGGCTCGCCGCGGCCCGCAAGGACGGCACGATCCCGTACCTGCGGCCCGACGGCAAGACCCAGGTCACCATCGAGTACGAGGGCCTGCGGCCGGTCCGGCTCAACACGGTGGTCGTCTCCAGCCAGCACGCCGCCGACATCTCGCTCGAGTCGCTGCTCACCCCGGACGTACGCGAGCACGTCATCGCCCCGGAGCTGGAGGAACTCGGGCTGGAGACCGACGGCTACCGGCTGCTGGTGAACCCGACCGGGCGATTCGAGATCGGTGGCCCGATGGGCGACGCCGGCCTCACCGGCCGGAAGATCATTGTGGACACCTACGGCGGGTACGCACGGCACGGTGGCGGCGCCTTCTCCGGCAAGGACCCGTCGAAGGTCGACCGGTCGGCCGCGTACGCGACCCGCTGGGTGGCGAAGAACGTGGTTGCCGCCGGGCTGGCCGAGCGGTGCGAGGTGCAGGTCGCGTACGCGATCGGCAAGGCGCACCCGGTGAGCCTGTTCGTCGAGACGTTCGGCACCGAGAACGTGCCGGTCGAGCGGATCGAGAAGGCCGTCAACGAGGTCTTCGACCTGCGCCCGGCCGCGATCATCCGCGACCTCGACCTGCTGCGCCCGATCTACCAGCAGACCGCCGCCTACGGCCACTTCGGCCGTGAGCTGCCGGACCTCACCTGGGAGGGCACCGACCGCGCCGCCGACCTCAAGTCGGCCGCGGGAGCCTGACCACCGCGAAGCGCAGCGACCGGCAGCCCGCGACAGGGCTGCCGGTCGCTCGCGTCTGTGTCGACGTACCGCTGGCCCACCTGGACCGCCCGTTCGACTACCTGGTCCCGGCCGAACTGGCAGAGACGGCCCACCCCGGCACCCGGGTACGGGTCCGCTTCGCCGGTCAGCTCGTGGACGGCTGGTTGTTGGAACGGGTGGAGTCCTCGGAACACACCGGCCGGCTGACCTATCTCGAACGGCTGGTCTCGCCGGAGCCGGTGCTCGCCCCGGAGATCGCCCGGCTCGCCCGCGCCGTGGCCGACCGGTACGCCGGTGGCCTGGCCGACGTCCTGCGTCTGGCGGTGCCTCCCCGGCACGCCCGGGTCGAGTCGCAGTCACCGCCCGCGTCGACGCCCCCACCCGTCCCGGAGCCCGCCGAGTCGGACGCGTCCGCTGTGCGTGGCGCGGATCCGGAGGGCCCCGCTGGGCGTGTCGACGAGTCGGACGCGTCCGCTGTGCGTGCCGTCGAGTCGGGTGGGACCGAGTCGGCGGCCGAGGAGGCGCTGCCGTCCGGCGACCTGTCCCCGGCGGTGCCGGTGGGGGCCGGCGGGGCCGGGCAGGGCTGGCGCGACTACCCGGCCGGGCCGGGCTTCCTGCGGGCGCTGACCGGCGGTCGCCAGCCCCGGGCGGTCTGGTCGGCGCTTCCCGGTGAGGCGTGGGCGGAGCGGTTCGCCGAGGCCGCCGCCGCCACCGTACGAGGTGGGCGCGGTGTGGTCGCGGTGGTTGCCGACGCACGGGACCTCGACCGACTCGACGCCGCGCTCACCGCCGTACTCGGCCCTGGCCGGCACGTCATGCTCGCGGCGGCGCTCGGCCCGGCCAAGCGCTACCGGGCCTTCCTCGCCGCGCGGCGGGGACAGGTGCCGGTGGTGATCGGCACCCGGGCGGCGATGTTCGCCCCGGTGCAGCGGTTGGGACTGGTGGCGATCTGGGACGACGGGGACGATCTACACGCCGAACCGAGGGCTCCGTACCCGCACGCCCGCGACGTGCTGCTCACCCGGGCACAGCTTGCCGACGCGGCGGTGCTGGTGGCCGGGCATGCCCGTACCGCCGAGGCACAACAGTTGGTGGAGACCGGCTGGGCGAAGGAGATCGTGGCCGACCGGGCGACCGTACGGGCCAGGATGCCGCAGGTGACCCCGACCGGTGACGACCCGCAGCTCGCTCGGGACCCGGCGGCGGCCACGGCGCGGCTGCCCAGCCTGGCCTGGGAGGCGGCCCGCGCCGCCCTGCGGGCTGACGCGCCGGTGCTGGTGCAGGTGCCGCGTCGGGGATACCTGCCCTCGGTCGCCTGTGCGAGCTGCCGCGCCCCGGCCCGTTGCCCGCACTGCTCGGGGCCGCTCGCGCTCGGTTCGGCGAACGCCGTACCGAGTTGCCACTGGTGTGGCCGGGTAGCAGCGGCGTACACCTGTCCGCAGTGCGGCGGGCGACGGCTGCGCGCGTCGGTGGTCGGTGCCCGGCGTACGGCGGAGGAACTGGGGCGGGCGTTCGCCGGGGTGCCGGTGCGGACCTCGGGTCGGGAGGAGGTGCTCGCCTCGGTCCCGGCGGGGGCGGGGCTGGTGGTGGCCACCCCGGGCGCGGAGCCGGTCGCCACCGGCGGTTACGGGGCGGTGCTGCTGCTCGACTCGTGGGCCCTGCTGACCCGGGCCGACCTGCGGGCCGGTGAGGAGGCGTTGCGCCGGTGGCTCACCGCGGCGGCGCTGGCCCGGCCGGCCGCCTCGGATGGCCGGGTGGTGCTGGTCGCCGATGGTGCGCTGGCGCCGGTGCAGGCCCTGTTGCGTTGGGATCCTGCCTGGTTCGCCGGGCGTGAGCTGGCCGAGCGGCGGGAGCTGGGTTTTCCCCCGGCGGCGCGGATGGCGAGCCTGACCGGAACGCCGGAGGCCGTCGCTGACCTGCTCGCCGTGACCCGGCTGCCGGACAGCGCGGAGCTGCTCGGCCCGGTGCCGGCGGCGCGGGGGCAGGAGCGGATGCTGGTCCGGGTGCCCCGGGGCCGGGCCGCCGCGTTGGCGGTCGCGCTGCACGAGGCGGCCGGGGTACGGACCGCCCGTAAGGCCACCGACGCGGTACGGGTCCAGGTCGATCCGTTGGACCTGTTCTGACAGTCCGGTGGTCACCCGGAGGGTGGCGGCGGACATACGGTCCGCCAGAAGGCGGGTTGACGCGTGGTAAAGTCGCCCCTCATGTCGCCGCCCATTGGTGTGACGATGCCGTGATCACACCGGTTCGGTGTGCAATCGAGTGATCCTAGTCAGTCTGCGATCAGGGGTGTGTGCGTCGTGACCGGTCGTCAATCGATCGTTCTGAATGGAGATCTCGGCAGCGGCAAGAGCACGGTGTCGATCGAACTGAGTGAGCGGCTCGGCCTGCGCCGCATCAGTGTGGGCGACCTCTACCGTGAGATGGCGCAGCGACGCCAGATGACCACGCTCCAGCTCAACCTGCACGCCGAGCTCGACCAGGCGGTCGACGGTTACGTCGACCAGCTCCAGCAGGACATCGCCGACTCCGGTGAGCAGCTCATCGTCGACAGTCGGCTCGCCTGGCACTTCTTCCGGAACGCGCTCAAGATTCACATGATCACCGAGCCGACCGAGGCGGCCCGCCGGGTGCTGGCCCGCCCCTCCGGCCCCGCCGAGAGCTACACCTCGGTCGAGGAGGCGAAGGCCAAGCTGCACGAGCGCAGCGAGAGCGAGCGTGGGCGGTTCATCCTCCGGTACGGCGTGGACAAGGCGAAACTGCGCAACTACGACCTGATCTGTGACACCACCCGGGCTTCGGCGATGGAGGTGGTGGAACACGTGATCGCCGCCTTCGAGGGCTCCCTGGGCAAGGAGGTGCTGCGCGACTCCCCGCCGCTGCTCCTGCTCGACCCCGGCCGGATCTACCCCAGCCAGGAGATCCAGGGCCTGCGCGGGCTCTGGGAATCGGACTTCGTCGCCGACGTCGCACAGGCCGGTGAGGCGGCGCTGGAACCGCTCAGCATCGGTTACACCGGCTCCGAGTTCTTCGTCATCGACGGTCACCGTCGGCTCAGCGCCGCCCTGCGCAACGGCTTCAAGCTCGTCCCCGGCCGGCTCGTGGCCGAGGTCGACGAGCCCGTGGTCGGTGGGCGCTCCGCGATCGAGTTCTTCCAGACCGAGGTGGGACTGGGCGCGATCTACGACTGGGACGCCGCGCACAACGTCTCGCTGCCGTTGCCCGAGCACGTGCTCGCCCAGGCCGAGGCCGCCCCCGCGGACCCGCTGCTGACCAGCGAGGCCGGTATCTCCTCGTAACCGGCGCTGCCGACCGGGACCTCCAGCCGACCGGGACCTCCAGCCGACCCGGGCCTTCCACCGGCGCGGCGACCAGCCGTCGCCGGTGTCGGTGGCCTGAAATCTGCCGGTACCGCCGCCGTAGACTGGTACGGCATCATCCATCCCGCCCGCCCTCTCCTCCTGGCGGTCGTTCCCCCGGGTGGCCGTCCCAGCCTCACCAGCCGAGCCGTCCCGCCCACCAGTTAAGGAGCCGTCCCGCGTGACCGTCCAGCCCATCCGTCTGTTCGGGGATCCGGTGCTGCGTACGCCGGCCGAGCCGGTGGTCGACTTCGACCGGGAGCTGCGCAAGCTGGTCGCCGACCTCACCGACACCATGCGAGACCGCAACGGTGCCGGGCTCGCCGCCCCGCAGCTCGGCGTCGGCCTGCGGGTGTTCACCTTCGACGTGGACGACGTGGTCGGGCACTTGATCAACCCGGTGCTCGCCTTCCCGGACGAGGAGGAACAGGACGGCCCGGAGGGCTGCCTCTCCATCCCCGGCCTCTACTTCGACACGAAGCGCCGGCAGAACGTCGTGGCCAAGGGCTTCAACTCGTACGGCGACCCGCTCCAGATCGTCGGCACCGGTCTGATGGCCCGCTGCGTACAGCACGAGACCGACCACCTCGACGGTGTCCTCTTCCTCGACCGGCTCGACACCGAGGGGCGGAAGGAGGCGATGAAGGCGATCCGCGCGGCGGAGTGGTACGACGCCGGCGCGCCGCCGGTGGTCAAGGTCAGCCCGCACGGCGCGGGTGGCCCCTTCGGGCTCGGTCGGTGACCGGGGTGCGTCTGGTCTTCGCCGGTACACCGGCCGTCGCCCTGCCCGCCCTCGACGCCGTCGCCGCCTCCCGGCACGAGTTGCTCGCCGTGGTGACCCGTCCCGACGCCCCCGCCGGTCGTGGCCGGGGCCTGGTCCGGTCGCCGGTCGGCGCCTGGGCCGACGAGCGTGGCATCGAGGTGCTGACCCCGGCCCGCCCCCGTGAGCCGGAGTTCCTCGACCGCCTCCGCGAGCTGGCCCCGGACTGCGTACCGGTGGTCGCCTACGGTGCGCTGGTGCCGCCGGTGGCGTTGGAGGTCCCCACCCACGGCTGGGTCAACCTGCACTTCTCGCTCCTGCCCGCCTGGCGGGGAGCCGCTCCGGTACAGCACGCGGTGCTGCACGGCGACGAGCTGACCGGCGCGAGCGTCTTCCAGCTTGAGGCGGGCCTCGACACCGGCCCGGTCTTCGGCACCGTTACCGACGAGATCCGTCCCACCGACACCTCCGGTGACCTGCTGACCCGGCTCGCCGCCGCCGGTGCCGGGCTGCTCGTGGCCGTCCTCGACGCGATCGAGGACGGCACCGCACGGGCCGAGCCGCAGCCGGCCGACGGAGTGTCGCTCGCCCCCAAGCTGACCGTCGACGACGGCCAGGTCCGCTGGACCGAGCCGGGTTTCGCGGTCGACCGCCGGATCCGCGCCGCCACTCCGGCGCCCGGCGCCTGGACCACCTTCCGCGGCGACCGGATCAAGCTCGGCCCGGTCCGCCTGATCGCCAACCCACCCGAACTCACACCAGGGGAGCTTCTCGTCGAACGGAACCAGGTACTGGCCGGTACCGCCACCACCGCTGTGATCCTCGGTGAGGTGCGGGCGGCGGGCAAGAAGCCGATGTCCGCCGCGGACTGGGCGCGCGGCGTCCGGGTCGCACCGGGCGAGAGCTTCCAGGCCGCCGAGGTGACCGCGTGAGCGCCCCGCTGGAGAACCGCGACCGGACCGAGCGCCCGGACGGCAGCGGCCCCGACCGCTCCGCCGGCGACCGGGCGGCCCGCCCCGACGAGCGCGGACGCAACCGTACGGACGACCGGGGACGGGACACCCGGCCGGGGCGGGACCGGTTCGCCGGCCCCGTACGTGGCCGACCCGCCCGCCCACCGGCCGACCTCGCCCGCCAGGCGGCGTACGAGGCGGTGGCGGCGGTGCACCGCGACGACGCGTACGCCAACCTGGTGCTGCCCGGCATCCTGCGGGACATGCGGTTGCACGGTCGCGACGCCGCCTTCGCCACCGAACTGACCTACGGCACCCTGCGGGTCCGGGGCACCCTGGACGCGATCCTCACCGCCGCGGCGGGGCGGGACGTGGCGCGGATCGACCCGCAGCCCCGGGACGCGTTGCGGATCGGCGCCTACCAGCTTCTCTACACCCGGGTGCCGGCGCACGCCGCAGTCTCCGCAACGGTCGACCTGGTCCGTTCGGTGGCTCCCGGGGCGACCGGGTTCACCAACGCCGTCATGCGGGAGATCTCCGGCAAGGACCTCGACACCTGGGTCACCGAACTCGCCCCGTCGTACGAGTCCAACCCGATCGGACACCTGGCGCTCGCGTACAGCCACCCGGAGTGGATCGTCCGGTCCTTCGCCGAGTCCCTCGGCGGGGATCTGGCCGAGACCCGGCGGCTGCTGATCGAGGACAACGAACGTCCACCGGTGCACCTCTGCGCCAGGCCCGGCCGGGCCGACCCGGTCGAACTGGCCGAGGCGGTGGGCGGGGCGCCCGGCGCCTTCTCGCCGTACGCGGTCTACCTCGGCGGCGGCGCCCCGGGCGACCTGCCCGCGGTGACCGAGGGCCGGGCGCACGTGCAGGACGAGGGTTCACAGCTCGTCGCGACGGCGCTCGCCACGGCCCCGGTCGAGGGGAGCGACAGCCGGTGGCTCGACCTCTGTGCCGGCCCTGGCGGCAAGGCGGGTCTACTCGGTTCCCTGGCCGCCCAGCGGGGTGCGACCCTGACCGCCGTGGAGGTGGCCGAGCACCGCGCCCGGCTGGTCTCGCAGGCGGTCCGTGGTCTGCCGGTCACCGTGCTCACCACGGACGGGCGGACCGCCGGCGACGATCCCGACCTGCCGGCGGGTGGCTTCGACCGGGTGTTGGTCGACGCTCCCTGCACCGGGCTCGGCTCGTTGCGTCGGCGTCCGGAGTCGCGCTGGCGTCGTCAGCCCTCCGACCTGCCGCCGCTGACCCGGCTTCAGCGGGAACTGCTCACCGCCGCGCTGCGGGCGGTCCGCCCCGGCGGGGTGGTGGCGTACGTGACCTGCTCGCCGCACGTGGTGGAGACGCACGTGACGGTCACCGAGGCGGCCCGGCGTTCGGGCGTACCGGTCGATTTCGTCGACGCCCGGCCGCTGCTGCCGGCGGGCATGCCGGGCCTGGGCGACGGTCCGACGGTGCAGCTCTGGCCGCACCGGCACGGCACCGACGCGATGTTCCTGGCGGTACTGCGCCGAGGCGAGTAGCCGCCTCCGTCCACCAACGGGTGTCACACCGGTGGGGTGTCACGCGGGTCGTCCGACCGGCGTGACACCCCACCGGTGGCTTGGGGGCAGGGCCGACCCGCGCCGGAACGACCCTGCCGACCCCGGTCAGTTGATGGGCAGCCCGCTCGACCCGGAACCCTTCAGCGAACGGGTCACCTGGCGCTCGTCGAGCCAGAGGAAACACTGCACGCCACGGTTGCCGGCGTTCCAGTCCGCCTCGCTGGGGTAGTAGGTGATCCGGCCGGTGCGGTACTTCATGTCACCGTTGTTGGGCACCTTGGCGAAGGCGGCGATCGCCGCCAGACAGCCCCGCTCGATCCGGCTATCGTCCTTGCGGAGCGCATCGTAGGAGACGTCCGGTGCGTCCCAGATCCCGGCGAACTCGGTGTTGTGCTTTGCGGTGCAGTTCACCGGTTGCAGCTCGATGATGTCGCCGTCGGCCTCGAGCTTCGGGTTGAAGCAGCCGTACGCCAGCGCGGAGGCCCCGCTCATCGCGCCCTTGAGGCTGCCGGTGCGGCCCACCACGTCCCGGTTGTCCAGGCCGTCGATCTCGCCGACGTCGCACCGGAACCAGCGGGCGCCACCGGACCACGCGTAGCTTGAGGGCGGGATCAGGCTCAGGGTCAGTCGACCGGCCCGCCAGTCGCCGCCGACCACCTCGTTGACCTTCTTGTCGCACTCTGCCCGCGCCGTCCGCCACGCTGGCGAGCCGTCCGGGGGCGGGGTCGTCCGGTCCGCCTCGGCGCCGGTGAAGGTGCCCACGTAGAGGGTTTCGGCGTCGTGCTGCTCGGCGCATTCGACCGGCTGGTAGGAACTCAGGAAGCCGACCTCCACGAACCGGGGGTGGCAGGCACCGACCGCCGGCACGACGATGACCGGCTCACCGATCGCCGCCCAGTCGTCGGTCAGGTCGCCGTCCACGCCGGCGGGCAGCGCGCAGCCACCCAGCATCAGCGCCGCCAACCCACCGAGTGCCACCGCAGCCAGCCACCGTCGCATGTGTTCGTCCTCCCCGGGGACCCGACGGCCAGCTTCCCCGCCCGGCCGGGCGCGGGTGGGCCATCGGCCGAGCAGCATACCGGTAGCGGGCCAGCACGGTTCCAGTTGCGTCGGCATCGGCGCCGGCATGGGCGTTGGTTCCGGGGCGTGGCCGGTCGGCGGTCCGTCCGGGCAACCCCGCCCACCCGCGGGTCCACTTGCGTCGGTGCGACCATCGCCGCCGCATATCCATCGATCGGCACGTACCGGCCGGAACGGATGTCCCCGGCAGGAGCTTCATCGTCGTACGATTGCTGGACCTCTCACGTCTCTGCCTCGCGGCGGCGGAATCTGGCCAGATCGGACCCCACGTGCACGTACTGGTCACCGGTGGGCTCGGCTTCCTCGGGCACGCGGTCAGCCTCGACCTGCTCGCCTCGGGACACCGGGTGACCGTGTTGAGTCGGCGTAGGTCCACCGAGCGGCTCGCTCCCGGGGCCGAACTGATCACCGGGGATCTGCGGGACCGCGCACGGATGGCACGGATCGTCGGCGAGGGCGGTTTCGACGGCGTGTGCCACCTGGCCGCGCTGACCAGCGCCGGGGACTCGCTCGCCGACCCGCTCACCTATTTCGACGTCAACGCCGTGGGCACGTTCAACCTGCTCAAGGCGTTCGAGCAGGCCAGTGAGGAACGGCCGGGAATCTCGTTCGTGTTCGCCTCGACCAACATCGTGTACGGGTCGCGGCCCGAGGGGGTGCTCAGCGAGGATCTCGACACGCACCCGGAGAGCCCGTACGCCACCTCCAAGGTCGCCGCCGAGCAGCTCGTCGCCGCGCAGGCCTCGATCGGCGCGATCGGTGCGACGACCCTGCGTCTGTTCAACCTTGCCGGCGCGGCCGGTGGGGTGGGCGATCTCGACCCGGGTCGGATCATCCCGAACGTCTTCCGGGCGATGACCGGTCAGCTCCCGCACGTGATCCTCAACGGGGGTGGGGCGGCGGTCCGCGATTTCGTGCACGTGGTGGACGCGGCGGAGGCGTTCCGGTTGGCGGTGGAACGTACCCGGCCCGGCGAGCACCGGCTGCTCAACATCGGCAGCGGGCACGGGACCAGCATGCTGGAGGTGGTCACCACCGCCCAGCAGGTCACCGGCCGGACCGTCGACGTACGCCGGCTGCCGCCCAAACCCGAGCCGTTCCGGCTGACCGCGGACGTCAACCTCGCCCGGGTGATGCTCGACTGGGAGCCCCGCCGGTCGGCGTTGACGGAGATCCTCACCGATGCCTGGGCGGCGTGGCCCGTGCCCGGTCGTTGACCACCCTGATCCGGTTCCGTCCATCACAGGTTAGGAAGGGGCCCTTCACATCCGTATGCGTTAAGAGGGGGCCCTTCCTTCCGGTGCCAGTGGGGGTCGGCACGGCCGGGTTGTGGGACGGGGCCGGTGGCCCGTGTCGTACGCGTGGCGCGCGTTCGTAGACTGGCCCGGTGACCGCACCGACGCCGATCATCGCGCCCAGCATTCTCGCCGCCGACTTCGCGCATCTTGCCGACGAGGCCCGGGTGGTCGAGTCGGCGGCGGACTGGCTGCACGTCGATGTGATGGACAACCATTTCGTACCGAACCTGACCATCGGTCTGCCGGTGGTGCAGAGCCTGCTCGCGGTCACCACGCTCCCGTTCGACGTGCACCTGATGATCGAGGACCCGAGGCGGTGGGCCCCGGCCTACGCCGACGCCGGCGCGTACAACGTGACCTTCCACGCGGAGGCGTGTGACAACCCGGTCGCGCTCGCCAAGGAGCTTCGTTCGGCTGGCGCGAAGGCGGGGCTGGCGATCGACCGGGACACGCCGATCGAGCCGTACCTGGAACTGCTGCCGAGTTTCGACACCCTCCTGATCATGACGATCAAGGCCGGGTTCGGTGGGCAGCGGTTCATTCCCGAGTTGCTGGACAAGGTGCGGGCGGCCCGCCGGCATGCCGCCAGCGGTCACCTGGAACTGCGGATCGAGGTCGACGGCGGGATCGCCACGGACACGATCGAGCAGGCCGCCGCGGCGGGTGCCGACGCCTTCGTGGCTGGCACCGCTGTCTACGGTGCGGCCGATCCGGCGGCGGCGATCGGGCACCTGCGGGGGTTGGCCGAGCGTGCCGTGCCGCGGCCGTGAGCGCCGAGCCGGCGGAGGAACCGAAGGATCTCATTCTGGTCGTCGACGACGACGAGGATATCGCCCGTTTTGTGGAGTTTAACCTTCGACTGCACGGTTTTGACGTACGGCATGCCCGGGACGGCCAGGAAGCCCTGGACATGATCGAGGCACAACGCCCCGACCTGGCCGTGGTCGACCTGATGATGCCCCGGATCGACGGCCTCGAACTCACCCGCCGGCTGCGCGCCAACCCGCTGACCTCCGCCCTGCCGGTGATCATGTTGACCGCCAAGGGCATGACCGTGGACAAGGTGCACGGCCTCACCGCAGGGGCGGACGACTACCTGGTCAAGCCCTTCGACACCGCCGAACTCATCGCCCGGGTCAGCTCCACCCTGCGCCGGAACAAGGAGTTCCGGGAGGTCTCCCCGCTGACCGGGCTTCCCGGCAACAGCCGGGTCCGGCGAGAGATCACCGACCGGGTACGCAGCGGCGTCGACTACGCGGTCGGCTACGTCGACATCGACCGGTTCAAGAGCGTCAACGACCGGTACGGCTTCAGCCGGGGTGACGAGTTCATCAGCGCCCTGGCCCGCAGCCTGCACCGGGCGGTGGTCTCGGTCGGGCTCCCACCCGCGTTCCTCGGCCACATCGGCGGCGACGACTTCGTCATCGTCTGCACCCCCGACCAGGTACGTCCGCTCACCGAACGCGCGGTGGTCGACTTCGAGAAGGCCGCCGACGAGTTGTACGACCCCTCCGACGCCGGGCGCGGCTACGTCGAACTACGCGACCGGCGGGGGAACGTGCAGCGGGCCGCGCTGGTCACGCTCTCCATCGGGGTCTCGCTGTCGGTGCCGGAGCGGCGGTTCACCGACCCGCTCGAGGTGATCGCCGCCGCCTCGGAGATGAAGAGTCTGGCGAAGCACCAACCCGGCTCGTACGTGGCGGTCGACCGGCGCCGGGTGGAGAGCTGACGGCCTCGGGTGGAGTGCTGGCGAGCGCCAGGTGGAGAGCGGGCGACGGCGGATGGGGTGCCGGGCTTGGCCGCTCGGATATTCCCGCCCGATTGAGCGCTCCACGGAAAGATCGACGTTGTGAGGTAGGTCGCGTCGATGGCGAGCGAGGCGGGAAAGCGTGTAAGACTCACGACGTACCCACCACGCGCTGGCGGGACTCGGTGAAATTCCGAACCGGCGGTGATCCGCGGCCTCGGCCACGGTAAGCCCGCGACCCGGACGACCCTGTGTCGGACGGTGGACCTGGTGAGAACCCAGGGCCGACGGTTGAGCGCGGGCTTCCCGCCCGCACTCAGACAGTCCGGATGGGAGACAGCGCGCGGGACGGACGGGTCATCACGAACTGCGCCCTGTGGCGTCCAGCTTCGTCGACCCTGCCCGGGTCGGCTCTGCCGTCCCCGGGGTTCTCCGCCACCGCCTGCTCTGGTTTGTGCCGGAATGTCTCCCACTCGTCGCGCGTTTGACCGACGGGCGAGGAGAGTAGGACACGGACATGGTGAGCGTCTCCACCGATGCGGCGATGCGTCGGGCGATCGAGCTGGCCGCGCGCGGCCTGGGCAGCACCAGCCCCAATCCGGTGGTTGGCTGCGTCCTGCTCGACGTCAACGGCGAGTTGGTCGGGGAGGGGTTCCACGCCTACGCCGGTGGGCCGCACGCCGAGATTGTCGCGCTGGCCCAGGCCGGTGAACGCGCCCGGGGCGGCACCGCCGTGGTCACCCTGGAGCCCTGCGACCACACCGGCCGTACCGGCCCCTGCACGGGCGCGCTGATCCAGGCCGGAGTGGCCCGGGTGGTGATCGGCGTACCGGATCCGAACCTGGTCGCCTCGGGTGGCGCGGCCACCCTGCGGGCCGCCGGGGTCGAGGTCGAGATCGGGGTACGTGCCGCCGAGGCGGAGGCGGGCAACATCGCCTGGCTGACCGCCGTACGACGCCGCCGCCCCTATGTGATCTGGAAGTTCGCCTCCACCATCGACGGCCGCTCCGCCGCTGCCGACGGCACCAGCATGTGGATCACCTCCGAGGCCGCCCGGATGGACGTACACGCACTGCGCGGCACCGTCGACGCGGTGCTCGTCGGGATCGGCACGGTGCTCGCCGACGACCCGCGACTGACCGCCCGGAACCTGCGCGACGGCAGCCTCGCCATCCGGCAGCCGTTGCGGGTGGTGGTGGACAGCGAGGGTCGTACCCCGGCGGATGCCCGCGTGCGCGACGGCGCCGCCCGCACCTGGGTGGTGACCACCGCGGAGGTCGGCGCCACCAAGGAGGACCGGGTCGACCTGGACGCCCTGATGACCGGCCTCTACCAACGGGGCGTGCGGGCCGTGCTGCTGGAGGGCGGACCGACCCTCGCCGGTGCGTTCCTCGCCGCCGGCCTGGTCGACAAGGTCGTCGGCTACGTCGCTCCCAAGCTGCTCGGCGCCGGCCCGGCGGCCCTCGCCGACGCCGGACCCCGCACCATCTCCGAGGTCATCGACCTTGAGTTCGTCGATATCACGCAGGTCGGCCCCGACCTGCGGATCACCGCGCTGCCCCGAAAGAGGGAGGGCTGAGACATGTTCACCGGCATTGTCGAGGAACTGGGCGAGGTCGTACGGCTGACCGACACAGGGGCGGACTCCGCCCTGGTCGCGGTCCGCGGCCCGGTGGTTACCTCGGACGCCCGACACGGCGACTCGATCGCTGTCAACGGCGTCTGCCTGACCGTGGTCGACGTCGACGGTGACGTCTTCACCGCCGACGTGATGGGGGAGACACTGCGACGCTCCGCCCTCGGCGGGCTGCTCCCCGGTGACCCGGTCAACCTGGAACGGGCGGCGACGCTCGGCACCCGGCTCGGCGGGCACCTCGTCCAGGGACACGTCGACGGGGTCGGCGAGATCATCGGCCGCGAACCGGCCGAACAGTGGGAGACGGTCCGGTTCTCGCTGCCGGCCGGGATCGCGCGCTACGCGGTCGAGAAGGGCTCCATCACCGTCGACGGAGTGTCCCTGACCATCGCGGAGATCGGTGACGACACGTTCGCCGTCGGTCTGATCCCGACCACGCTCAAGCTCACCACGCTCGGGCACAAGAAGCTCGGCGACCCGGTCAACCTTGAGGTGGACGTGGTCGCGAAGTACGTCGAGCGGCTACTCGGCACCGGAAAGGCCACGTCATGAGCGAGTCCGTCATGGAAGAGTCCGTACGCCCCGAGTCCGACCTCGCCGAAACGGCCCTCGCCGCCTCGACCGGGTTCGACGTCGTCGAGGCGGCGATCGCCGAGATCGCGGCCGGTCGACCGGTGGTCGTCGTCGACGACGCCGACCGGGAGAACGAGGGCGACCTGATCTTCGCGGCCGAGTTGGCGACCCCGGAACTGCTCGCCTTCACCGTCCGCCACACCTCGGGCTACATCTGCGCGCCGATCACGGAGGAAGAGGCCGACCGGCTCGAACTGCCGCCGATGTACCACACCAACCAGGACCGCCGGGGCACCGCGTACACGGTGACCGTGGATGCTCGCGAGGGCGTCAGCACCGGCATTTCGGCCGCCGACCGGGCGCACACCATCCGGCTGCTGGCCAACCCGGCGACCAGCCCCACCGACCTGGCCCGGCCCGGACACGTGGTGCCGCTGCGGGCCCGCGCCGGCGGCGTACTGCGCCGGGCCGGACACACCGAGGCCGCGGTCGACCTGGCCCGGCTCGCCGGGCTCAACCCGGCCGGTGTGCTCTGCGAACTGGTCAACGACGACGGCAGCATGATGCGCCTGCCGGACCTGGAGAAGTTCAGCGCCGAACACGGGCTGATCCTGGTCAGCATCGCCGACCTGATCGCGTACCGGCGGCGGACCGAAAAGCAGGTCGAACTGGCCGCCGAGGCGAAGCTTCCCACCCCGTACGGGCAGTTCCGGGCGCTCGGCTACACGGTCCAGAACGACTCGGCCGAGCACGTCGCGCTCGTCTACGGCGAGATCGGCGACGGGCAGGACGTGCTGGTCCGGGTGCACTCCGAGTGCCTCACCGGAGACGTCTTCGGCTCGTTGCGCTGCGACTGCGGGCCGCAGTTGCAGGCCGCCCTGGCCCGAGTGGCGCAGGAGGGGCGCGGCGTGGTGCTCTACGTACGCGGGCACGAGGGTCGGGGCATCGGCCTGGTGCACAAGTTGCAGGCGTACCAACTCCAGGACCAGGGGCGGGACACCGTCGACGCGAACCTGGAACTGGGCCTGCCGGCCGACGCCCGGGAGTACGGCACCGGTGCGCAGATCCTCTACGACCTGGGCGTACGGTCCATGCGACTGCTCACCAACAACCCGGCCAAGCGGGCCGGGCTCGAAGGCTACGGGCTGACCATCACCGGGCGGGAGAGCCTGCCGGTGCGAGCCACCCCGGAGAACGTCCGCTACCTGCGGACCAAGCGGGACCGGATGGGCCACCTGCTGGGTGAACTCGACGGGATCACGGAAGGATCGGCGTAACGATGGCTGGTTTCGGGGAGCCCGGGGCGACCGCGGTGGACGCGGCGGGGCTGACCGTGGGCGTGGTCGCGGCTCGCTGGCACGGCGAGCTGACCGACCACATGGTCGAGCGAGCGGTCGCCGCCGCCGAGGCGTCCGGGGTACGTGAGGTACGGGTGGCCCGGGTCGCCGGTTCGGTGGAACTGCCGGTCGTCGCCCAGGCACTGGCCCGTAAGTACGACGTGGTGGTGGCCCTCGGCGTGGTCGTCCGGGGCAGCACCGCCCACTTCGACTACGTCTGCCAGTCGGTGACCGAGGGGCTTACCCGGGTCGCGCTGGACGCGGGTAAGCCGGTCGGCCAGGGGGTGCTCACGGTCAACACGATCGAGCAGGCCCGGGACCGGGCCGGTCTGCCCGGGTCGGCCGAGGACAAGGGGTGGGCGGCCACCATCGCCGCCCTCGACGCCGCCCTGGCGATCCGGGACCTGAAGCCGCGTACCGGCCAGTTGGGCTTCGGCGGCTGAGCGAACGTACGGATCGGGGCCGGCCGCTCAGAGCCGGCCGGCCTCGATGATCCGCCGGAGGAACTGCCGGGTACGCGGCTCGGTCGGCTCGCCCAGTACCCGCTCCGGTGGACCCTGCTCGATCACCCGCCCGCCGTCGAGGAAGCAGATCCGGTCGGCGACATCCCGGGCGAAGCCCATCTCGTGGGTGGCCAGCACCATCGTCATCCCGTCCGCCTTGAGGTCGCGGATCAGACTCAGCACCTCGCCCACCAGTTCCGGGTCGAGCGCCGAGGTGACCTCGTCGAGCAGCATCAGCCGGGGCGAGTTGACCAGTGCCCGGACGATCGCGACCCGCTGCTGCTGGCCGCCGGAGAGCCGGTCGGGATAGGCCCCGGCGTGCTCCGCCAGACCGACCCGGTCCAGCAGTTCGCGTGCCTGTGCCTCCGCCTCGGCCCGGTCGCGCCGGTGCACCCACAGCGGCGCCAGGGTGATGTTCTCCAGCACCCGCAGGTGGGGGAAGAGGTTGTACGACTGGAACACGATGCCGATCCGGCGACGTACCAGGTCGGGGTCGACCCGGGGGTCGGTGATGTGCTCGCCGTCGAGGTGGATCGTCCCGTCGTCGATCTCCTCCAGCAGGTTGAGGCAGCGCAGCAGCGTCGACTTGCCGGAGCCGGAGGCACCGATCAACGCCACCACCTCGTGTTCGGCCACGTCCAGGTCGAGCCCGTCGAGCACCGCCCGTCCGGTGAACGACTTGCGCAGACCCCGGCAGGCGAGCAGGCCGGGACCCGGATCGGGGGTCCGTTCCGGGCGCTGGGTGCTCCGATCGGTGAGGGTCATCGCTCAGCCTCCCGCTTGGCGGCGGGCGGCGCGCAGCGTCACCCAGTCGGTCACCGCGATCAACGGGATGGCGAGCAGCACGAACAACACCCCGGCGACGATGTACGGCGTGTAGTTGAAGTGCTGGGCGGTCTGGATCTGGGCGGCGCGTACCGCGTCGATCGGTCCGGCCAGGGAGACCAGCCCGACGTCCTTCTGTAGGGCGACCACGTCGTTGAGCAGCGGCGGGGCGACTCGGCGTGCGGCCTGGGGGAGGACCACGTGGCGCATGGTCTGCCGGTAGGTCAGCCCCAGTGAGCGGCCGGCGGCGAACTGGCTCGGGTGCACCGACTCGATCCCGGCCCGGAACACCTCGGCCAGGTAACCGCTGTACGTGATCACCAGTGCGCAGCCCCCGAGTACGAGCACCGGTGGCATGCCCTGCAGCCGCAGGCCCGGCACGCCGAGGGTGAAGACGTAGAGCACGATGATCAGCGGCAGTCCCCGGAAGACGTACGTGTAGCCGGTGGCCAGGGCTCGGATCGGGAAGAAGACCGGCCCGCGCAGGGTCCGCAGCAGCGCCACCACCAGGCCGAGGGCGAGCGCTCCGAGCGCGCAGAAGAAGAGCAGCCGGACGTTGAGCCAGAGTCCGGTGAGCACGTCGGGCAGGGCTGCCCGGGCGATCTCCAGGTCGAGAAAGGACTGCCGGACCCGTTCCCAGCCGGGTGACCCGGTCACCGCCACCACCAGCAGGGTGCCGAGCAGTCCGGTGGAGGCGGCGGCGACCAGCACCGAGCGGACCGTCTGCCGGCGACGGTGGGCGGCCCGCTCGCGGGCGATCGCGGAGGGGGTGGGGGCGAGCAGGCTCACGTGAGTTCGGGTGCGCCCGCCACCTGGGCGAGCCACTTCTTCTCCAGCTCGCCGAGCGTCCCGGCCTCGCGGAGCTGGGTGACCGCCGCGCCGACGCATCCGGTCAGGCGCGAGCCCTTGTCCAGCACCAGTCCGAACGTCTCCGGTACGCCGACCTGCGGCACCTGGCCGACGATGGTCGCGTCGGTCAGTTCGGCGCCGGTGATGTAGAACGCGGTCGGCAGGTCCACCACCAGCCCGTCGATCTGTCCGTTCTGGAGCGCCTTCTTGGCGTCGTCGTTGGTGTTGAAGACCTGTGGCTGCGGCCCGGGTTTGATCACGTCGGTGATCGCCTGGTAGCTCGTGGTGCCGACCTGGGCGCCGAGCGTGGCACCCTTCAGGTCGGCCAGCGTCGTCCTGCCGGCGATCTTCGAGGATTTCAGCGCGATCACGGTCTGCCGGACCAGGTAGTACGGGGCGGAGAAGTCGACCGCCTGCTTGCGTTCCTCGGTGATGGAGAACTGGTTGATGTCGAAGTCGAAGTCCTTCGGCCCCGGGGCGATCGCGTTCTCGAACTTCACCCGGTTCCAGACCACCTCGGTACGGGCGTAGCCGAGCCGCTCCGCGACCGCGTACGCCACCGCCGACTCGAAGCCCTCGCCGTTCTCCGGTTTGTTGTCGGTGAACCACGGCTCGTACGCCGGTTCGTCGGTGCCGATGGTGAGCTTGCCGGGGGTCCTGGTGGTGAGCGACGCCTTCTCGCAGGAGGCCGGGGTGGACGCCGAAGGGGTCGACTCCACGTCCTGCGGGGCGCAGCCGGCGAGGGCGGCGAGGAGGGCGGTCGCGGCCCCGAGGGCGACCGGCACGGTACGGCGAGCCATGGCGGACAGCATAGGCGCAGGTACGGAAGCGTCGATAGGAGTTTCCCAGCACTTCGGTAGGGATTAGGTAGCCGTCCCGGTGGGGGCGTCGCCTCTGTCCTGGTGGGGGCGTCGGTTTCTGGCCACACTCTGGCGTGGACCGGCCACTGGCGGTAAACCGGAGTCAGGACCCGCGCGTCGTCCACGGGTGACCATCCACGCGCTGCCCGACGCGCTCGGCGGGAGGACCATGCCGTACCCGCGGGCACCGCAGTGGAGCGCGGACGAGGCGGTCACCCACCTCTTCGCCACCCACTACCGTCCGCTGGTCCGGCTCGCCGTGCTGCTCCTGCGCGACCAGGGTGCGGCCGAGGAGGTCGTCCAGGACGCGTACGTGGTGTTGCACGGGCACTGGCCGGGGTTGCGCGACGCCGACCGGGCCCTGGCGTACCTGCGGGTGACGGTGGTGAACCGGTGCCGTTCGACGCTGCGTCACCGCCGGGTGGTGCAGGCGCACCTGGCCACCGTCCGGCCCGCCCCGGACGCGCCGAGCGCCGAGGCAGGCGCGCTCGACCTGCTCCGCCACGACGCGGTACTGGCCGCGCTCCGGGCCCTGCCCGCCCGGCAGCGGGAGGCGATCGTGCTGCGCTACTACGCCGACCTGTCGGAGGCGGAGACCGCCGAGGTGATGGGGCTGAGCCGGGGCGCGGTGAAGAGTCACACCTTCCGGGGCGTCGCCGCTCTGCGCCGGTCACTGGGTGCGCTGCGATGAACGAGGAACTGTTGCGTCGGGTGCTCGCCGAGGAGGCGGCCCGGGTCGAGGTGTCGCCAGCCGCGCTGGCCGCCATCCGCCGCCGGATCCGGCGGCGCTGGTGGCGCCGGATCCGGCGGCTCCCGTGGCTGGTTGGCCGGGGCCGGGTTGCGCGGGATGACCGTTGACACGGCACCGCACCGGTCCACCAGGTGGCCGGGAACCGACCCGGCGCGGGGGTCGGCAGCGGGTAGCTGCGAGAATCCGATTCCGTGAAGACGTTCGAAGAGCTGTTCGCCGAGCTGCAGGCCAAGGCCGCCGCCGGCACTCCGGGCTCGGCGACGGTGGCCGCCCTGGAACGCGGCGTGCACGCGATCGGCAAGAAGGTCGTCGAGGAGGCGGCCGAGTCGTGGATGGCCGCCGAGCACGAGGGCCCCGAGCGGGCCGCCGAGGAGATCTCCCAACTGCTCTACCAGGCCCAGGTGCTGATGCTCGCCACCGGTCTGGAGCTCAAGGACGTCTACCGACATCTCTGAGGTGCCACCCGCCCCCGATTCAACGGTCGAACCCTGATCCTGCCGATCGAAGGAGCACCTCCGATGCTGCGCATCGCCATCCCCAACAAGGGCACTCTCTCCGCTCCCGCCACCCAGATGCTGCGCGAGGCGGGCTACCGCCAGCGCACCGACCCGAAGGACCTGGTCTGCCGGGACGAGCCGAACGACGTCGAGTTCTTCTACCTGCGTCCCCGGGACATCGCCACCTATGTCGGCTCCGGTGACCTCGATCTCGGCATCACCGGCCGGGACCTGCTGATCGACGCCGGCAGCCCGGCCGAGGAGGTGCTCGACCTCAACTTCGGCGGCGCCACCTTCCGGTTCGCCGCCTCCCCGGAAACGATCACCTCGTCGGACGAGATCGGCGGACGCCGGATCGCCACCGCGTACCCGGGCGTGGTGGAACGCCACCTGACCGAACGGGGCCTCACGGCGGACGTGGTCCGGCTCGACGGTGCGGTCGAGAACGCGGTCCGGCTCGGCGTGGCCGACGTGGTCGCCGACGTGGTGGAGACCGGCGCCACCCTGCGCCAGGCTGGCCTGGTGATCATCGGTGAGCCGATCCTGCGCTCGTCGGCGGTGCTGATCCGTCGGGTCGGCGCCCCGACGAACAACCAGAAGGCCGAGCAGTTGCTGCGCCGGCTGCAGGGCGTCCTGGTCGCACGCCGGTACGTGATGCTCGCCTACGACGTCCGGGCCGACCTGCTCGACCGGGCCACCGCGCTCACCCCGGGGATCGAGTCGCCGACCATCTCGCCGTTGCACCGGGAGGGCTGGGTGGCGGTTCAGGCCATGGTGCTGCGCAGTGACGTACACCGGATCATGGACGAGCTCTATGATCTCGGCGCCCGGGCGATCCTGGTCACCGACATCCACGCCTGCCGGCTCTGACGCCCCACGGCGAGGGTCGGCCCCGCGAAGTGGCAAAATGGCGGCTGTGACCGAATCCGACCTCGTACGGCTCCGTCCGCACCGACTCCGGGTGATGTGCTGGATCCTGGCTCCGGCGCTGGTGGTGGTCTTCACCGCGCTCGGGTTGGCGCTGCACGGGTCGACCGGCCAGGGTGCCGCGACCTTCCAGCGCGGCGACTCGTTCGCCATGATCGGACTGGGTGTCCTCGGTGCCGTGGTGGTCCTCCTCTTCACCCGGGTGAAGGTCGAGGCCGATGCGGACGGGATCCGGGTGCGCAACGTGATCGGTTCGTACCACCTCCCCTGGGAGGTGGTACGAGCGGTGCGCTTCGACCGCGGCTCGCCCTGGGCGAGCCTGGAACTGCACGACGACGAACTGGTGCCGATGATCGCCCTGCAGGCGGTCGACAAGGATTCGGCGGTGGCCGGGGTACGGGCGCTGCGCGCGCTGCGAGATCGGGCGCAGCCGGTGCCCAGCGCGAGCTGAGCCCGACCCGACCCGCCGGGGGTGCCCGTTTTCGCGGCTTCCCACCTGACCTGCTAACCTTGCCGGGTCGACCATGCTGTCGTTCGTGATGACAGCGTCAAAGCGGAGCGCCTGCTCCCACCCGAGTCGCCCCAGTTGGTGGCCGGGTCCGGTCACCGGCCCGGGTCCTGATCCGAGCCGGACGTGCGGCATTCTGCCGTGCTGACCGGTCGAGCGGGCCCTGGCATGCGCCGGGGCCTTCTGCTTTCCGGGTCGGTTCCCACCCGGGAGCCGACGAGGAGGTCGGCACCGTAGGAGAACCGACTCGAGGAGGCCCCATCAGCGTCGAACCACGCGTGAACGAACAGATCCGGGCACGTGAGGTCCGACTGGTCGGCCCTGAGGGTGAGCAGGTGGGCATCGTCCCGCTGGAGCGCGCTCTGCAGCTGGCCGCGGACGTCGACCTGGACCTGGTCGAGGTCGCGCCGATGGCGCGCCCGCCGGTGTGCAAGCTCATGGACTTCGGCAAGTTCAAGTACGAGAGCGCACTGAAGGCGCGCGAAGCGCGGCGTAACCAGCAGCAGACCGTCATCAAGGAGATGAAACTCCGGCCGAAGATCGACCCGCACGACTACGAGACCAAGAAGGGTCACGTGGTGCGGTTCCTCAAGGCGGGTGACAAGGTCAAGGTAACGATCATGTTCCGTGGTCGCGAGCAGAGTCGCCCGGAACTTGGCTACCGGCTCCTCCGCCGACTTGAGTCGGAGATCTCGGAGCTGGGGTACGTCGAGGCCGCGCCGAAGCAGGACGGCCGAAACATGATCATGGTTCTGGCTCCGCACCGCGCCACCAAGGCCGCCGCCACGGCGGCCAAGGCCGGCGGCCCGCGTGAGCGAGAGGCCGGTGCCGACGCGATCGACGAGACAACGTCGGTCGAGGCGGCCGAACCCGCCGGCACCGTCGGCGAGTAACAGGGGAGAGACGCAACAGATGCCGAAGATGAAGAGCCACACCGGAATGGGCAAGCGGGTCAAGGTGACCGGCTCCGGCAAGATCGTCGCCCAGCAGGCTGGCCTGCGGCACAACCTGGAGAAGAAGGCCTCCAAGCAGACCCGCCGGCTCACCGGCACGGTCGAGGTTGCCGCGGTCGACGCCAAGCGAATCAAGAAGCTGCTGGGCCGCTGACGCGCCCGCCACTTAACCCTTAAGGAGTAGTTGAGATGGCACGCGTCAAGCGGGCTGTAAACGCCCAGAAGAAGCGTCGTACCCTGCTGGAGACCGCCAGTGGCTACCGCGGTCAGCGCTCCCGGCTGTACCGCAAGGCCAAGGAGCAGGTGCTGCACTCGATGCAGTACGCCTACCGGGACCGTCGCGACCGCAAGGGCGACTTCCGGCAGCTCTGGATCACCCGGATCAACGCGGGCGCCCGGGCCAACGGGATGACCTACAACCGCCTGATCCAGGGGCTCAAGCTCGCTGGTATCGAGGTCGACCGCAAGATCCTGGCCGACCTGGCCGTCAACGACGCGGTGGCCTTCGCCGCCATCGTCGAGGTGGCCCGTGCCGCTGTCGCGGCCGAGGGCACCGGCGGCGCGGCGGCTCAGGCCGCCTGACCAGGCAACAGATGATCGAGGCGCCCCGTATGCCGTCCGGACCGCAGGTGGGGCGCCTCGACCATGTTCGGGGCGCGGACCAGCAGGCGTTCACACCCCGTACGCCCCGGGTGGTCGCCGCCCGCCGGCTGCAACGGCGCAGGGACCGGGACAGCACCGGTCGGTTCCTCGCCGAGGGACCGCAGGCGGTCCGGGAAGCCCTGGACCGACCCGGTGTCGTGGTGGAACTCTTCGGCACCCCGGCCGCCCTGG
This sequence comes from Micromonospora sp. NPDC050417, assembly GCF_044458865.1. Classification (NCBI taxonomy): domain Bacteria; kingdom Bacillati; phylum Actinomycetota; class Actinomycetes; order Micromonosporales; family Micromonosporaceae; genus Micromonospora; species Micromonospora sp. NPDC050417. The sequence continues at coordinate 29,144 of NZ_JBITIH010000019.1, read as the reverse complement.
ACCGGTACGTCGAACTCACCGACGCCGCGTACGCCAGTGGGATCCCGGTCTCCCCGGTAACCGACGAGGGACTCGCCGCGCTGACCGAGACGGTCGCCCCGCAGGGGCTGGTCGCCGTCTGCCACCAGTTCGACCGACCGCTCGCACAGGCCCTGGCGCGGACGCCGCGACTGGTTGCCGTACTCGCCGAGATCCGGGACCCGGGCAACGCCGGTACGGTGCTGCGTACCGCCGACGCCGCCGGGGCGGGGGCGGTCATCTTCGCCGGTGACGCCGTGGACCCGTACAACGGCAAGTGCGTGCGGGCCTCGGCCGGCAGCCTCTTCCACGTCGACGTGGTCCGGGCCGCCGACCCGGCGGCCGTGGTCGCGGCCCTGCGCGAGGCGGGACTGACCGTGCTCGCCGCCTCCGGTTACGGCGAGACCGACCTGGACGACCTGGCGGACTCCGACGGACTGGCCCGGCCGACCGCCTGGCTGTTCGGCTCCGAGGCGCACGGCCTGCCGGCCGAGTTGGCCGACGCGGCCGACGCCCGGGTCCGGGTGCCGCTGCACGGCCGGGCCGAGAGCCTTAACCTGGCTGCTGCCGCCGCCGTCTGCCTGTACGCTTCGGCCAGAGCGTTGAGAACGAAGAAGGCAGGAGACCCCGCCGCATGAGTGCCAGGACGGACTCGTTTACCCAGCCCGCCGGTGTCGGCGGGCGGCAGGGCTGACCCTTTCCGCTCTCCTCTCCCCACCGGTGGGCTGCGGCGGCGCCGCGCGTCCGTAAACTCTGATGGCCGCCGCGCCGAGGCTGGCCTTCCGCCGTGAGGGAGCACCCGTACGCCATGACCTACCGCAACGATCCCTACGACCCCAAACAGGTCGCCCTGCTCGACCAGCACGCCCTCGACGAGGCCGTCGCGACGGCCCGGGCGGCCTTCGCCGCCGCCGCCGACCCGGACGCCCTCGCCGCGCTGCGCCCCGCGCACCTCGGTGACCGGGCACCGATCTCACTGGCCCGCCGGGAGATCGGCGCGCTGCCGCCGGCCGCCAAGTCCGACGCCGGCAAGCGGGTCAACGAGGCCCGCCGGGCGGTCGAGGCCAGCTACGACGAGTGGCGGGCCGAGTTGCAGCGGGCCCAGGCCGAACGGGTGCTCGCCGAGGAGCGGGTCGACGTCACGCTTCCGTACGACCGGCGCCCGCGTGGCGCCCGGCACCCGTTGACCCTGCTGATGGAGCGGGTCGGTGACCTCTTCGTCGGAATGGGTTACGAGGTCGCCGAGGGACCGGAGCTGGAGTTGGAGTGGACCAACTTCGACGCGCTCAACATCCCGCCGGACCACCCCGCCCGTGGCCTGATGGACACCTTCCACGTGGACGTACCGGGACTGGTGCTGCGTACGCACACCTCACCGGTGCAGGCCCGGACGATGCTGAGCCGCAAGCCCCCGATCTACGTGGTCTGCCCGGGGCGGGTCTACCGCACCGACGAACTGGACGCCACCCACAGCCCGGTCTTCCACCAGGTCGAGGGGTTGGTGGTCGACAAGGGCATCACCATGGCGCACCTGCGGGGCACGCTCGACCACTTCGCCCGGTCGATGTTCGGGGCGCAGGCGCGGACCCGTTGGCGCCCGCACTACTTCCCGTTCACCGAGCCGTCGGCGGAGTTCGACGTCTGGTTCCCGGAGCACCGAGGCGGCGCCCAGTGGGTCGAGTGGGGTGGCTGCGGCATGGTCAACCCCCGGGTCCTGCGGGCCTGCGGGATCGACCCGGATGTCTACTCCGGCTTCGCCTTCGGTATGGGTATCGACCGTACGGTCATGGTCCGCAACGGGGTCAGTGAGATGCGGGACCTGTTCGAGGGCGACGTGCGGTTCACCCGTGCCCTCGGTGTCGAGGCGTAGCGGCATGCGGAATCGAACTTCGGAAGCGGTGGTCTGAGTCATGCGAGTTGGTGTTTCCTGGCTGCGCGAGCACGTCGACCTCCCCGTCGACCTCGGCCCCGAGGAGCTGGAACAGGCGTTGGTGAACCTCGGCCTTGAGGTCGAGTCGATCGTGGACCTACGGGCCACGGTCACCGGGTCGCTGGTGGTTGGCGAGGTACGCGAGATCGAGGAACTGACCGGCTTCAAGAAGCCGATCCGGTTCTGTCGGGTGGACGTCGGCGCCGCGAACGGCACCGGCGAACTACAGGAGATCGTCTGCGGGGCGACCAACTTCGCCCCCGGCGACCGGGTGGTGGTGATCCTGCCCGGTGGCGTGCTGCCCGGCGGCTTCGCGATCGGTGCCCGCAAGACGTACGGGCGCAACTCCCACGGCATGATCTGCTCGGTACGCGAGCTGGGCCTCGGTGAGGACCACGCCGGCATCCTGGTCCTGCCCGCCGAGACGGTGGCCAAGCCCGGTGACGACGCGCGGCCGGTGGTCGGGCTCGACGACGTGGTGGTCGAGCTGGAGATCACCCCGGACCGGGGCTACGGCCTCTCGGTGCGCGGAATCGCCCGCGAACTCGCGCATGCCTTCGGAGTGCCGTTCCGTGACCCGGGTAAGGTGCCGGCCCCCGGCGCCACCGAGACCCCGGCGTACCCGGTCGAGGTCCGGGACCCGCTCGGCTGTGACCGGTTCGCCGCCCGGCTGGTGCGGGGGGTCGACCCGACCGCGCAGAGCCCCCAGTGGCTGCGGCAGCGGTTGACCGTCGCCGGTATCCGGACGATCTCGCTGCCGGTGGACATCACCAACTACGTGATGCTCGAACTCGGCCAGCCGATGCACGCCTTCGACGCCGACCGGTTGACCGGGGCGCTGGTGGTCCGCCGGGCACTGGCCGGGGAGAAGTTGACCACCCTGGACGGCGTCGCCCGCGTACTCGACGCGGAGGACATGGTGATCTGCGACGCCGGGCAGGCGAACCCGGCGGGTGGCGAGGGAGTGCCGATCTCGCTCGCCGCGGTGATGGGGGGCCAGACCAGCGAGGTGGTCGCCAGCACCACGGAGGTGCTCTTCGAGGCGGCGCACTGGGACCCGGTCATGGTCGGGCGTACCGCCCGTCGGCACAAGCTGTTCAGTGAGGCCGCCAAGCGGTGGGAGCGCGGGGTCGACCCGGGGCTGCCGCTGGTCGCGCTCGACCGGGCGGTCGAACTGCTCACCACGTACGGCGGCGGTTCGGCGGGTCCGGAGATCCTCGACTTCAACCAGGTCGCGCCGCCCGCTCCGATCGTGCTCGACCCGGAGCTGCCGACCCGGCGGATCGGGGTGACGTACCCGCTGGCGCGGGTGGTCGCACTGCTCGAAGAGGTCGGTTGCACCGTCGTCACCGAGGCTGAGCTGCTGCGGGTCACCCCGCCGACGTGGCGGCCCGACCTCACCGATCCGGCCGACCTGGTCGAGGAGGTCGCCCGGCTGGGCGGCTACAACGAGATCCCGTCGGTGCTGCCCCTCGCCCCGCCCGGTCGTGGCCTCACCGCGGAGCAGCGGCGCCGCCGGGTGGTCGCCCGGGCGCTGGCCGAGAACGGGTACGTCGAGGTGGTGTCCTTCCCGTTCGTGTCGCCGCAGTTCTTCGACCTGATCGGGCTGCCGGACGACGACTCCCGTCGCCGGGCGGTCCGGTTGGCCAACCCGCTCTCCGACGAGGAGCCGTTGCTGCGTACCACGCTGCTCAGCTCCCTGCTCGGGGCGTTGCGACGCAACATCGGACGGGGTCAGCGTGACCTGGCCCTCTACGAGATCGGTACGGTCTTCGAGCCGAAGCCCGGTGCCGGCAGCCCGCCGCCGATGGCGGTCGACCACCGACCCAGCGACGTCGAGTTCGCGGCCGCCGACGCGGTCCTGCCGCACCAGCCCCGGCACGTGGCCGCGGTGCTCAGCGGTGAGATCGAGCGGACCGGTTGGTGGGGGTCCGGGCAGCCGGCGGGATGGGCCGACGCGGTGGAGGCGGCCCGGATCGTGATCGCCGCCGCCGGCATCCCGGACGGGCAGGTGACGGTCCGGGCGGCGCAACGCGCGCCGTGGCACCCGGGTCGCTGCGCCGAGCTGCTGGTGGACGGCACCGTGGTCGGTTGTGCGGGTGAGCTGCACCCGGCGGCGGTGGAGGCACTGGAGCTGCCTCGGCGTACCAGTGCGATGGAGTTGGACCTGGATCTGCTGCCGGAGGCTCCGGTGCGTCCGGCGCCGCGGATCTCCGGGTTCCCGCCCGCGTTGATCGACGTCGCCCTGGTGGTGCCGGAGGAGGTCGCCGCGGCCGATGTGCAGCGGGCGTTGGTCGACGGTGCGGGTGCCCTGTTGGAGTCGGTACGGCTCTTCGACGTCTACGCCTCGCCGCAGCTCGGTGCGGGGCGTAAGTCGCTGGCGTACAAGCTCACCTTCCGGGCGCCGGACCGCACGCTGACGGTGGAGGAGGCGGTGGCGGCCCGGGACGGGGCGGTCGCCGAGGCGGCGTCGCGGCTGGGTGCCACCCTGCGCGGAGCCTAGAAGTGCCGCCCTGCGGGGCGGCGGAGGTAGCACCGGGGCCGGTCGTCAGACCGGCCCCGGTGGCGTTTCCGGTCGTTCCTCGGTGATCTTCTCGTTCCCTCGGTGACCTTCCGGCTGCTTTCGCTGGTGTACCGGGCTGTCCCTGGGCTCGCTCTCGGGTAGCCAGCGCGCCGCGACGATGAGTGATCATTCAGGGAGCCGTATGCTATTGCGGTCCGGAGCGTGTCCTGATACCTTGTCCGCATAGAAATGCGGAGGTGGGCATGGGTATCCGAGTAGCGGTCGCTGGCGCCAGTGGTTACGCCGGTGGCGAGCTGTTGCGCCTGATCGCCGGACATCCGGAGCTCGATCTGGTCAGCGCCACCGCGCACAGCCAGGCCGGCGCGCCGGTGTCGGCCGTGCATCCGCACCTGGTCGGCCTGGACCTGACGCTCGGCCAGACCGAGGCGGCGTCGCTGGCCGACGCGGACCTGGTCTTCCTCGCACTGCCGCACGGACAGTCGGCGGCGCTCGCGGCGGCCCTTCCCGAGACTGTCAAGGTGGTCGACCTCGGCGCCGACCACCGGCTGCGCGACAGCGCCGCCTGGCACCGCTACTACGGCGGCAGCCACGCCGGCGCATGGACCTACGGCCTGCCAGAACTCCCCGGCCAGCGGGCGGCGATCGCCGCCGCGAACCGGGTCGCCGCCACCGGCTGCTACGCCGTCAGCACGATCCTCGCCCTCGCCCCGCTGATCGCGGCCGGAGCGGTCTCCGCCCAGGACGTGGTGGTGGTCGCCGCCTCGGGCACCTCCGGTGCGGGCCGGGCCGCGAAGGTGAACCTGCTCGGCAGCGAGGTGATGGGCGACCTGACGCCGTACAAGGTCGGCGCCCACCAGCACGTGCCCGAGATCAAGCAGGCAACCGGCGCGACCAGCCTCTCCTTCACCCCGGTCCTGGCACCGATGCCACGCGGCATCCTGGCCACCGTCACCGCGTTGCCGCTCGGCGCCGGTGCGTCGGATCCCCGCTCGGTGCTCGCCGACGCCTACGCGGATTCCCCGTTCGTCCATGTCCTGCCCGAGGGGATCTTTCCGCACACCGCGGCCACCTACGGCTCCAACTCCTGCCACCTGCAGGCGACAGTCGACGTCGACTCGGGCCGCGTGATCGTGGTGAGCGCCATCGACAACCTCGGCAAGGGCGCCGCCGGCCAGGCAGTGCAGTGCGCCAACCTGATGCTCGGTCTGCCGGAGACCACAGGGGTGCCGATCCACGGAGTGGCACCGTGACCGAGACGAACACCCATCCCGACGGCCTCACGCCGCAGCTGATCCAGGAGCGCGAATCATGAGCGTCACCGCACCGCGGGGGTTCCGGGCGGCCGGTGTCGCCGCCGGTCTCAAGAAGAGTGGCCTGGCCGATGTCGCCCTCGTCGTCAACGACGGCCCGGACGCCACCGCCGCCGGGGTCTTCACCGCCAACCGGGTCAAGGCCGCGCCGGTGCTCTGGACCGAGCAGGTCGTCCGCGGCGGCGTGGTCCGAGCGGTGGTGCTGAACTCCGGTGGCGCCAACGCGTGCACCGGCGCGCTCGGCTTCCAGGACACCCATGCCACCGCCGAGCAGACCGCGGCCAGTCTGACGGGTTCGAACGCCAGGTTGATCCTGGGCGCCGGCGAGGTGGCGGTCTGCTCGACCGGACTGATCGGCGAGCGGCTGCCGATGGAGAAGCTGCTGCCCGGCGTGCGGGCCGCGGTGCGCGGGCTCGCCCGCGACGCCGGCCTGGCCGCCGCCGAGGCGATCATGACGACCGACACCCGGCCGAAGACGACCGTCGCCCCCGGCACCGGCTGGACGGTCGGCGGGATGGCCAAGGGAGCGGGCATGCTGGCCCCCGCCCTGGCGACCATGCTCTGCGTGCTCACCACCGACGCCGTCGCCGGATCGGAGGCACTCGACACCGCGCTCCGCGCCGCCTGCCGGGTCACCTTCGACCGGATCGATTCCGACGGCTGCATGTCGACCAACGACACCGTGTTGCTGCTGGCCAGCGGTGCCTCGGGGATCGAACCGACCCAGGCGGAACTCACCGCCGCGGTGACCGCCGCCTGCCACGACCTGGCCCAGCAGTTGCTGGCCGACGCGGAGGGCGCCACCAAGCAGATCGCGATCGACGTCACGGCGGCGGCAAGCGAGGACGACGCGGTCGAGGTCGGGCGGTCGGTGGCCCGGAACAACCTGGTCAAGACGGCACTGTTCGGCAATGACGCCAACTGGGGTCGGATCCTCGCGGCCGTGGGCACCACCACGGCGGCGTTCGAGCCCGACCAACTCGACGTGGCGGTCAATGGGGTGTGGGTGTGCCGTTCCGGCGCCGCAGCCGAAGACCGGACCAAGGTCGACCTCGGTGGCCGTGACGTGACCATCGAGGTCCGGTTGAACGCCGGCACCGAGGCGGCCACCGTCTGGACCAACGACCTCTCGCACGCCTACGTGCACGAGAACTCGGCCTACTCGTCATGACGGTGCACACGCCCGCGCGCGGCAACGGCGGGTCGACAAACGGCAGCCCGCTCTCCCGCGACCTGAGCCAGGCACAGCAGAAGGCGTCGGCGCTGATCGAGGCGCTGCCCTGGCTGGCCCGTTTCTCGGGTGCCACTGTCGTGGTCAAGTACGGCGGCAACGCGATGATCGACCCCGAACTTCAACGGACCTTCGCCGCCGACATGGTGTTCCTGCGTTACGCCGGGCTGCGCCCGGTCGTCGTACACGGCGGCGGCCCGCAGATCTCGTCGATGCTGAGCCGGCTCGGCATCGTCAGCGAGTTCAAGGGAGGGCTCCGGGTCACCACACCCGAGGCGATGGACGTGGTGCGGATGGTGCTCGTCGGCCAGGTCGGACGTGGACTGGTCGGGCTGATCAACGAGCACGGGCCGTACGCGGTCGGTCTCTCCGGTGAGGACGCCCGGCTCTTCACGGCCGTCCGGCGCCCGGCGTACGTCGACGGCGAGGCGGTCGACATCGGCCAGGTCGGCGACGTCGCGACGGTCAACATCGACGCGCTCACCGACATCCTCGCCGCCGGCCGGATCCCGGTCATCTCGACCGTCGCGCCGGACGTCGACGGTGTGCTGCACAACCTCAACGCCGACACCGCCGCCGCCGCGCTCGCCGTCGCTCTGGAGGCACGCAAGCTGGTCGTCCTCACCGACGTGCCCGGTCTCTACGCGAACTGGCCGGACACCTCCAGCCTCATCTCCGCGCTGACCGCCGACGAACTGGCCGAACTCCTGCCCAGCCTCGAATCCGGGATGGTGCCGAAGATGGAGGCGTGCCTGCGTGCGGTGCGCGGCGGCGTCCCGGCGGCACACGTGGTCGACGGCCGGGTCGCGCATTCGACCCTGCTGGAAGTCTTCACCTCGGAAGGATTCGGAACCATGGTGATCTCGTCATGACATCGCTGGTCGACCGCTGGTCGCAGACCATGATGGACAACTACGCGCTGCCGCCGGTGGCGCTGGTCCGCGGTAGCGGCGCTGTCGTGGTGGACGAGAACGGCCGAGAGTATGTCGACCTGCTCGGCGGGATAGCCGTCAACGCGCTCGGCCACGCCCACCCGGCCGTGGTCGCAGCGGTCTCGAAGCAGGTCGCCACGCTCGGACACGTCTCCAACCTGTTCGTCGCCGAGCCTCCGGTGGCGCTCGCCGAGTTGCTGCTCGCGTTGGCGGGTCGGCAGGGGCGAGTCTTCTTCGCCAACTCCGGCACCGAGGCGAACGAGGCGGTCTTCAAACTCTCCCGGCTTACCGGACGCACCCACGTCGTCTCCACCGTCGGTGGTTTCCACGGTCGGACCATGGGCGCGCTCGCGTTGACCGGGCAGCCGAGCAAGGCGGACCCGTTCCGGCCGTTGCCCGGTGACGTCACCCACGTTCCGTACGGCGACGTGGCGGCGCTGGAGGCGGCCGTCACCGACGCCACCGCGATGGTGATCCTCGAACCGATCCAGGGCGAGAACGGTGTTGTCGTTCCCCCGGCCGGTTACCTCACCGCGGCGCGGCGAATCACCGCCGAGCATGGCGCACTGCTGGTGCTGGACGAGATTCAGACCGGGATCGGACGGACCGGACACTGGTTCGCCCACCAGGCCGAGGGCGTCGAGCCGGACGTCGTCACCCTCGCCAAGGGTCTCGGCGGTGGTCTGCCGATCGGCGCCTGCCTGGCCTTCGGCCCGGCTGCCGAACTGTTCACACCGGGTCTGCACGGCACCACCTTCGGAGGCAACCCGATCAGCTGTGCGGCGGCGCTCGCGGTCGTCTCCACCATTGCCAGCGAAGGTCTGCTGGACCACGTCAAGCGGATCGGTGAGCGGATCCGGCGTGGCGTGGAGGCGCTCGGACACCCCCTGGTCGCCGAGGTTCGTGGCGCTGGCCTGTTGCTCGGTGTGGTGCTGACGGCCCCGGCGGCGCCGGCGGTCGCCGGCCTCCTGCGCGACGCCGGATTCCTGGTCAACCCGGTGCAACCCCACGCGTTGCGGCTCGCTCCGCCGCTGATCCTGACCGCCGAACAGGCGGACGCGTTCGTCGCCGCGCTGCCAGCCGCGCTCGACGCCGCCACCCCGGCGCCCGCCGGATCAGCGGCCGACGCGGCGCCCGAAGCGGCGGTGACCCCGTGATCCGTCACTTCCAGCGCGACGACGACCTCTCCCCGGCGGAGCAGTCCGAGGTGCTCGACCTGGCCGCCCGGATGAAGGCCGACCGCTTCGCCGCCCGTCCACTGGCCGGCCCCCGAGCCGTCGCGGTGCTCTTCGACAAGCCGAGCCTGCGGACCCGGATCTCCTTCGACGTGGGCATCGCGGAACTCGGCGGACACCCGATCATCGTGGATACCCAGGCGACCCATTTCGGTCGCGGCGAGTCGCTCGCCGACGCCGGCCAGGTCCTTTCCCGCTACGTCAGCGCGATCGTGCTGCGAACCCACGGAGACGCCCGACTGGCCGAACTCGCCTCCGGAGCCACCGTGCCGGTGGTCAACGCCCTCACCGACGGCTTCCACCCGTGTCAGCTCCTGGCCGACCTGCTCACCATCCGGGAGCGGTGCGGCGGAACCGCCGGCCGGACCCTGGCCTACGTCGGCGACGCGGCCAACAACATGTCCCACTCGTACCTGCTCGCCGGTGCCGTCGCCGGCATGCACGTACGCGTCGCCGGTCCGCCCGGCTACGACCCGACGCCAGCGGTGGTGGGCCGGGCCGCCGAGATCGCGGCCTGGACCGGCGGCTCCGTACAGGTGTTGCGCGATCCCCGGGAGGCGGCCGACGGGGCGGACGTGCTCGCCACCGACACCTGGACGTCCATGGGACAGGAGGGCGACGGCCGGGACCGGCTCACCCCGTTCTGGCCGTACCAGGTCAACAAGTCACTGCTCGCCGTGGCAGCGCCCGACGCGATCGTGCTGCACTGCCTGCCGGCGCACCGGGGCGAGGAAATCACCGACGAGGTTCTCGACGGCCCGCAGAGCGCGGTCTTCGACCAGGCCGAAAACCGCCTGCACGCGCAGAAGGCGCTGCTTTCCTGGCTGGTGGAGGCGTCGACGACGACACCCGGAGGCACCGGCGTGTCGGGGCACATGACGGCGGAAGCGACGATCACACCCTCCGGGACACTGACGTCATGACCAGCCCGTTGACCCGGACCGCCCGGCACGCGCGCATCGTGGAGCTGATCCGCGAGCAGCCGATCCGCTCCCAGACCGAACTGGCCGAACTGCTCGCCACCGACGGTGTGCAGGTCACCCAGGCCACCCTCTCCCGAGATCTGGACGAGTTGGGTGCGGTCAAGGTGCGCGGCGGTGACGGTCCCGCCGTCTACCTGATCCCCGAAGACGGCAAGCGACCGTTGCGCGACGCCGAGCAGGCGCCCGCACGACTGATCCGACTGCTGCGCGAACTGCTCACCGGAGTCGACTCCAGCGGCAACATCACCGTCCTGCGTACGCCGCCCGGCGCGGCGCACTACCTGGCCAGCGCGCTGGACCGGGCGGGCCTGCCGGAGGTCGTCGGCACCATCGCCGGCGACGACACGATCCTGGTCGTCGCCCGTACGCCCGACGGCGGCGCGGCGCTGGGGGAGCAGCTTTCCGGGTGGGCCGTGAGCCAGCCCGGGCTACCGATACTCGATCAGAACCGGCCGGGCGAAGGCCAGCAGCCGACGTGGGTCGTGGATTCATCAATGTTGAGAGGAGCAGGACACCATGACTGAACGCGTGGTACTGGCGTACTCCGGGGGACTGGACACCTCGGTTGCCATTCCCTACCTGGCCGAGCAGACCGGTGCCGAGGTGATCGCCGTGGCGATCGACGTGGGCCAGGGCGGCGAGGACATGAACGCGATCCGCCAGCGGGCTCTGGACTGCGGTGCGGTCGAGTCCGAGGTGGTCGACGGCCGCGAGGAGTTCGCCGCCGACTTCTGCCTGCCGGCACTGCGTGCCAACGCGCTCTACATGGACCGCTACCCGTTGGTCTCGGCGCTCTCCCGGCCCCTGATCGTCCGGCACCTGGTGGCGGCGGCCAAGAAGTACGGCGGCACCATCGTGTCGCACGGCTGCACCGGCAAGGGCAACGACCAGGTCCGGTTCGAGGTCGGCATCGGCGCGCTCGCGCCCGACCTGAAGGTGCTCGCGCCGGCCCGGGACTTCGCCTGGACCCGGGACAAGGCGATCGCGTACGCCGAGGAGAAGGGGCTGCCGATCGACGTCACGCACAAGTCGCCGTACTCGATCGACCAGAACCTCTGGGGCCGCGCGGTGGAGACCGGTTTCCTTGAGGACATCTGGAACGCGCCGATCGAGGACGTCTACTCCTACACCGCCAACCCGGCCGAGCCGCGCGACCCGGACGAGGTGGTGATCACCTTCGAGGCCGGGATCCCGGTCGCCATCGACGGCGAGACGGTCACCCCGTACCAGGCGATCCTGGAGCTGAACCGGCGTGCGGGCGCGCAGGGTGTCGGTCGCCTCGACATGGTCGAGGACCGGCTTGTCGGCATCAAGAGCCGCGAGGTCTACGAGGCGCCGGGCGCCATCGCCCTGATCGTCGCCCACCAGGAACTTGAGAACGTCACCGTCGAACGGGACGTGGCCCGGTTCAAGAAGGGTGTCGACCAGCGTTGGGCCGAGCTGGTCTACGACGGCCTCTGGTTCTCGCCGTTGAAGCGGTCGCTCGACGCCTTCATCGACGACACTCAGCAGCACGTCTCCGGCGAGGTGCGGCTCACCCTGCACGGCGGTCGCGCGGTGGTCACCGGCCGGCGCTCCGACGCCAGCCTCTACGACTTCGGCATGGCGACCTACGACACCGGCGACACCTTCGACCAGTCGCTGGCCAAGGGCTTCGTGCAGCTCTGGGGCCTGCCCAGCCGCCTGGCCACCGCCCGTGACACCCGGTTGGGCGGCGCGCAGCAGTGACGTTCAAAATGGCGGGCGTGGACGACAAGGGTCTGACCGAGAACAGCGCCGGCACCAACCGTACGAGCCTGTGGGGCGGCCGATTCGCCGGCGGCCCCGCCGAGGCCCTGGCGCGACTGTCGGTCAGTGTCCAGTTCGACTGGCGTCTCGCTCCGTACGACCTGGCCGGCTCCCGGGCACACGCCCGGGTGCTGGCCGGGGCTGGTCTGCTCAACCCGGACGAGCTCGGACAGATCCTCGCGGCCCTGGACGACCTGGAGGCGGCCTGCGCCTCCGGGGCGTTCCGGCCCACCGTGGACGACGAGGACGTGCACACCGCCTTGGAGCGTGGTCTGCTGGAGCGGCTCGGCGGCCTCGGCGGCAAGCTACGCGCGGGGCGTTCCCGCAACGACCAGGTCGCCACCGATCTGCGGCTCTACCTGCGCGACCACGCCCGGGGCGTGGCCGCCCGGCTGGTCGAGCTGGCCGACGCCCTCGCGGAACAGGCCGGACGGCACCTGGACACCCCCGCACCGGGCATGACCCATGTGCAGCACGCCCAGCCGGTCTCCTTCGGGCACTGGCTGCTGGCACATGTCCAGCCGCTGTTGCGAGACCTGGAGCGGCTGCGCGACTGGGACCACCGGACCGCGGTCAGCCCGCTCGGGGCCGGTGCGCTCGCCGGCTCCGGCCTGCCCCTGGACCCGGTCGCGGTCGCGAAGGAACTCGGTTTCCGGTCCTCGTTCGCGAACTCCATGGACGCGGTCGCCGACCGGGACTTCGTCGCCGAGTTCCTCTTCGTGACGTCGCTGGTTGGCGTGCACCTGTCCCGACTCGGCGAGGAGGTGGTGCTCTGGACCTCGCAGGAGTTCGGTTGGGTGGAGCTGGACGACTCCTTCGCCACCGGCTCGTCGATCATGCCGCAGAAGAAGAACGCGGACATCGCCGAGCTGGCGCGAGGCAAGTCCGGTCGGTTGGTGGGTGGCCTGGTCGCGGTGCTGACCATGCTCAAGGGCCTTCCGCTGACGTACGACCGGGACATGCAGGAGGACAAGGAACCGGCGTTCGACGCGGTGGACACCCTGCAACTGCTGCTGCCCGCGCTGGCCGGCATGATCTCCACCATGACGGTCCGGGTGGACCGGATCGCCGCTGCCGCCCCGGTCGGATACTCACTCGCCACCGAGGTCGCCGACTGGCTGGTGCGCAAGGGCGTGCCGTTCCGTGACGCGCACGAGGTGACCGGCCGGCTGGTCGCTCTCTGCGTCGCCCGGGAGTGCGCACTGGACGAGGTTTCCGACGCCGATCTCGCGACGGTGAGCGAACACCTCGATCCCGACGTCCGTACGGTGCTTTCGGTCCGTTCGGCACTGGCTGCCCGGACCACCCCCGGCTCCACCGGCCCCGGCCCGGTCGCCGACCAGCTCGCCGCCGCTACCGACCAGCTCGAAAGCTGGCGAAATTGGGCGGCCGAGCAGGTAGTGCCGCGCTGAGGTAGCTGCGCCAACCCGCGCCCGCACTTCCCCCTCGGACCGGTCGACTCGGGCCGGCCCGAGGGGAGAGTGCGGGCTGCGGCGGGACGAGGTCGCCTCAGTCGAACTGCTCCCCGAGCGTGGCGGGATCGTCTGCGGGGGGCAGCGCGGCGACCCGTACCAGCGCGTCGAGTTGTCCGAGCGGCGTGCCGTCGCGGGCGAGTTGCTGCCCGCTGACCCACACCCACTCGTCGTCGTAGTAGCTGGACAGGTCGTCTCGTACCGACTCGACCCGGAGGAACAGGGTGAAGCCGCCGTAGCGCCAGTCCTCCTTCGACAGCTCCAGGACAGTGCCGGCGGGTACGTGCGGCGGTGGCGGTGGTGAGGTCGTTCCCATCAGAACCGCCGACCTGCGGCATTGCGTCGTACGCCGAGCGTGGAGCAGGCGGGGCAGCTCAGACTGCTGCCACAGGCGGCGCACCAGCGGCGGGACACCCGGTAGGCGTACAGACCGGCGATGAAACCCACCGTCATGCCGCTGATCGCTGTCACGGTGACGACCACGACAAGTCCTCCGTCCATCGACCGAAGCGAGCGGCGCGGTGGCGACGCCCGAGGTGTTGGCGACAAAAGGTAACTCTCGTGGTAACCCCGCGTGAGCTGCAAGACTTCGTCACGGGTTACCGGGCGAGTGAGTCTTTCTCGTCATGAATCATCTCCATTCGCTCACGTCGGCGCCCCGAAGCAGACTCGACCACCGCCGATGCCGCGGCCACGCACCGCCTCACCGCCCCAGGGCCGGCGAGTGCGACAGACTTCGGCTGTGCTGTGCTGACCGGGTGACCGACAGCGTGGGAATGGGCGAGGGGACCGGGGTCGACCTGCCGACGATGCTCGCCGGACCACTGTTGCCCGCGGCGCGCGGCCTGCTCAACTGCCGGCTCACCGCCGGCGGTGTCACGGTCCGTCTGACCGAGGTCGAGGCGTACGCCGGAACGGCCGGCGACCCCGCGTCGCACGCGCACCGGGGACGTACGCCACGTAACTCGGTGATGTTCGGTCCGGCCGGGTACGCCTACGTCTACTTCACCTACGGCATGTACTGGTGCATGAATGTGGTGACCGGGCAGGAGGGGGAGGCGTCGGCCGTACTCCTCCGGGCGGGCGAGGTGGTCGACGGGCTCGACCTGGCACGGAGCCGGCGGACGGCCGTACGCCGGGATCTGGATCTGGCCCGTGGGCCGGCGCGGCTCTGCGCGGCGCTCGGGGTGGACCGGGCCGCCTACGGACTGTTCCTGCTCGGCGACGGCCCGGTACGGCTGACGCCGCCCGCCGATCCGGTGCCACCGACGGCGGTGGTGGCCGGCCCGAGGGTGGGAGTCACCAGCGCCCACGACCGGCCCTGGCGGTTCTGGTTGCACGGGGACCCGACGGTGAGCGTCTACCGCCGTCACACTCCGCGGAAGGTGTGAACCGCCGGGATCCGCCTCGCGACCCCGCCGCGTCGTCCGCGTGGGCGATCGGCCGTTGTGTGGGATGGCGCGGGCCGTCGAGGCTGGGGGTGCCGTCGCGATGCGGCGCGGCGGGCCGACGGACGGAGGAACCATGGACGAGCGGGATGTACGCCGGGGAAGCTGCCCCGGGTGGGGTCCGGCCCTGGCCGTGGCGGCGGCGATGGTGGCATGGACCCCTCGGTGACCTGGGCGGACGCGGGCGAGCTGGCGCTGCCGGTGCCGACGGGTCTCCACCCGGTGGGGCGGAGCACGCTGCACCTCGTTGACCCGAATCGTGCCGATCCCTGGTCGGGTCACGAACGGCGCGAGCTGATGGTGTCGCTCTGGTACCCGGCGGCGAGCGCTCGGGGGCAGTCGGCGCCGTACGTCAGCTCGGCGGAATCCGCCCTGATCCTGGACCTGCGGGAGATTACCGGCGTGCCGTCGGCCGGTGGAGCCGGTCGCCTCGCACTGCGCGCTGGCGGTCGACTCGGGTGCGCGGCTGGCGATCGTGAGCCGGGATCCGACGCCGTACGACGCGCTCGCGGTGGAGGTCGTCCGCGAACCGATCGGCACCGCGCTACCCCGGATCGCCGTGATGCTGGCCGCCCATCGGTCAGCCGAGCCACGGCCATCCGGCCAATAGGGTTCGGCCGCTCCTGCTGGAGGGGCCGGACCGCTTCGGCGGGTAGCGGTCCGGCATCCCGGGTGCCGGCCTGCTGACGCTGCACATCCGTCGCCGACCGGCGTCGATTCGGTTGCGTGGCCCCTTCCACCTGCGGCGCTGACCGGGTCGGCGTCCCGTGCCGCGCAGACGCGACTTGATCGATCCCGACAGTGTCGTCACGCGTAGTTAACATTGGATGTATGGCTTGGTCAAGATAGGACGTACGGGCATTCCCCGGTTTGCACAATCCGGTGTGGAGCGCGCTTGGAGGGTCTAATCGGCACATAGACGGGCTTGTGCGCGTGTCGATGGACTGATAGACATCCGATGTATGACGCGGGGAGATGTCAACGAGGTAAAGGAACGCTTGCCGTGAAGCTGTTACGGGTCGGTCCACCCGGCGGCGAACGCCCCGCCGTGCTCGTCGATGACGGCACGATCCTCGACCTCTCCGGTTCAGTCACGGATTTCGACGGCGACTTTCTCGCTGCCGGCGGTATCAATCACGTACGCGGGCTGCTCGAACTGCGGCAGCCGCCGCTGCGCGGGCGCGGGCTGCGGCTCGGCCCACCGCTGCACCGCCCCGGAAAGATCGTCTGCGTCGGGCTGAACTACCACGACCATGCCCGGGAGACCGGCGCCACTCCACCCACCGAACCGGTCCTCTTCCTCAAGGCGCCCGACACCATCGTCGGCGCCTGCGACGAGGTGCTGGTGCCGCATGGCGGCGAGAAGACCGACTGGGAGGTCGAGCTGGCCGTGGTGATCGGCAAGACCGCCCGGTACCTCTCCTCGGCCGAGCAGGCGATGGAGTGCGTGGCCGGCTACGCCATCTCGCACGACGTCTCCGAGCGCGCGTTCCAGCTGGAACGTGGCGGCCAGTGGGACAAGGGCAAGTCCTGCGAGACCTTCAACCCGTTCGGGCCGTGGCTGGTCACCGCGGACGAGATCCCCGACCCGGGGCAGTTGGGGTTGCGCCTCTGGGTCAACGGCACGCTGCGGCAGAACGGCAACACGAAGGACATGATCTTTGATGTGCCGGAGATCATCCGGTACGTCAGCCAGTTCATGACGCTCTACCCGGGCGACATCGTCAACACCGGCACCCCGGCCGGGGTCGCGCTGGGGATGCCGGACCCGAAGCCGTACCTGCGCCCGGGTGACGTGGTCGAACTGGAGATCGACGGACTCGGTCGCCAGCGGCAACGAGTGGGGGTCGCGTGGTGAGCAGCCGATTCGTCGCCCTGGACACGTACGACATCCGGTTTCCCACCTCGCGCGAGCTGGACGGCTCGGACGCGATGAACCCGGACCCCGACTACTCGGCCGCGTACGTCGTGCTGCGCACCGACGCACCGGACGACCACGAGGGCCACGGCTTCGCCTTCACCATCGGCCGGGGCAACGAGGTGCAGGAGGCGGCAATCGCCGCGCTCCGCCCGTACCTGGTCGGTCGCCTGGTCAAGGATGTGCTGGACGACCTCGGTGGGCTCTGGCGCGAGCTGGTGCACGACTCGCAACTGCGCTGGCTCGGCCCGGAGAAGGGCGTCATGCACATGGCGATCTCCGCCGTGGTGAACGCGCTCTGGGACCTCAAGGCGAAGCGCGCCGGCATGCCGCTCTGGCAACTGCTCGCCTCGATGACGCCGGAAGACCTCGTCGCCCTGGTCGACTTCCGCTACCTGACCGACGCGCTCACCCCGGAGGAGGCGCTGGTCATCCTGCGCGCCGGGGCACAGGGGCGCGACGAACGAGTCGCCCGGCTGCTGGCCGAGGGCTACCCCGCCTACACCACCTCGCCCGGCTGGCTCGGGTACGACGACGACAAGCTGCGCCGGCTCTGCCGCGAGGCGATCGACGACGGGTTCACCCAGATCAAGCTCAAGGTCGGTGCCGACCTCGAAGACGACATCCGGCGGATGCGGATCGCCCGCCAGACCTGCGGACCGGAGATCCGGATCGCGGTCGACGCCAACCAGCGCTGGGACGTCGATGCCGCGGTGACCTGGGTGCGCGCGCTCGCGGAGTTCTCACCCTGGTGGGTCGAGGAACCGACCAGTCCGGATGACGTACTCGGGCACGCGGCGATCGCCCGACGGATCGCGCCGATCCCGGTGGCGACCGGTGAGCACGTGCAGAACCGGGTGATGTTCAAGCAGTTGCTCCAGCTCGACGCGGTCGCGTTCGTGCAGCTCGACGCGGCCCGGGTGGCCGGGGTCAACGAGAACATCGCGATCCTGTTGCTCGCGGCGAAGTTCGGCATCCCGGTCTGTCCACACGCGGGCGGCGTGGGCCTCTGCGAACTGGTACAACATCTGTCGATGTTCGACTATGTGGCGGTCTCCGGGACCATGGAGAACCGGATCATCGAGTACGTCGACCACCTGCACGAACACTTCGCCGATCCGGTACGCGTGCAAGACGGCCGTTACCTCGCTCCGACCACCGCCGGCTTCAGCTCCACCATGCGACCGGAAAGTCTCGCCGACCACCGCTATCCGGACGGTCCGGTGTGGCGTACGGAGCCGTCATGAGCGGCTCCGACCAGACCCATCCCTGAGTTGATCAAAATGCGACACCTGTCACCACGGTAAGCACCCTGTCACCACGGTAAGACCAGCGCATCCCCACCCGCGTTTCCGTCCCGACAGTGAGGATCACCATGGAACTGACCAGGCGCGCCGCGGTCACCGCGGCGTTGGTCGTCACCTTTGCCCTGACCGCCTCCGGCTGCGGCGACTCCGGCACCGGCTCGTCCGGCGGCGCGGGCGGCGACAAGCCGCCGATCGCGGTCGACCTGCCCCGAGCGGACTCCGACTTCTGGAACTCCTACGCGAAGTACGTGCCGCAGTTCGCGCAGGAGGAGGGCATCAACCTGATGGCCCCGACCAACTCGCAGAACGACATCGCCAAGTTGGTGGCGAACGCGCAGGCGCTGACCAGCCAGGGTGCCAAGGCGATCGTGATGGCGCCACAGGACACCGGCGCGATCGCCACCACGCTCACCCAACTCGAACAGAAGAAGATCCCGGTGGTGTCGGTCGACACCCGCCCCGACAAGGGCAAGGTCTTCATGGTGGTCCGCGCGGACAATCGGGCGTACGGGCAGAAGGCGTGCGAGTTCCTCGGCGAGAAGCTCGGCGGCACCGGCAAGGTGATCGAATTCCAGGGCTCGCTCGCCTCGGTCAACGGCCGGGACCGTTCGGAGGCGTTCGCCGAGTGCATGAAGGCCAAGTTCCCGCAGATCACCATCTTCGAGGAGCCGACCGAGTGGGAGGGCGCGAAGGCCTCCGCCGCACTGCAGACCCGGCTCGCCCAGCACCCCGACATCAAGGGCGTCTACATGCAGGCCGGCGGGGTCTTCCTCGCCCCGACCCTGCAACTGCTGCGGTCGAAGAACCTGCTGGTGCCGCCGAGCGACCCCAAGCACATTTTCATCGTCTCCAATGACGGCATCCCGCAGGAGTTCGAGGCGATCCGCAAGGGCGAGATCGACGCCACCGTCTCGCAGCCGGCCGACCTCTACGCCAAGTACGCGCTCTTCTACGCCAAGGCCGCGGTCGAGGGCAAGACCTTCGCCCCGGGCCCGACCGACCACGACAGCACCATCGTCGACGTGGGCAACGGCCAGCTTGAGGACCAGCTTCCGGCGCCGCTGGTCACCGCGGCCAACGTCGACGACGCCGGGCTGTGGGGCAACCAGGTCAAGAAGTGATGTCCTCACCCACCGATCCGTTCAGTGCGCAGACCGTGCCCGGGGCCGCTTCCGCCCCGGGCACGGGCGCGGCGCCCGGCATCGCCGTCGAGGCGACCGGCGTCAGTAAACGCTTCGGCGCCACCACGGCGCTCGCCGAGGTCGGTATCTCCATCGTCACCGGGGAGACCCACGCCCTGGTCGGGCGCAACGGTGCCGGCAAGTCCACCCTGGTGTCGATCCTGACCGGGCTGCAACGTCCGGACAGTGGCGAGGTCCGCTTCGGTGGTGAGCCGGCACCGCCACTCGGCGACCGGAACGGCTGGCGCCGCCGGGTGGCCTGCGTCTACCAGAAGTCCACCATCATCCCGACGCTGAGCGTGGCCGAGAACCTCTTCCTCAACCGGCAGACCGAACGTGGGCCGATCTCGTGGCGCAAACTCCGCCGCCGCGCCGGTGACCTGCTGGAGGAGTTCGGCCTCGCGGTCGACCCGGGCGGGCTCGCCGGGGACCTGAACGTCGAAGAGCGGCAACTGGTGGAGATCGCCCGGGCGCTCTCCACCGGTGCCCGGTTCATCGTCCTCGACGAACCGACCGCCCAACTGGACGGGATCGCCATCGAGCGGCTCTTCGAACGGCTGCGCGGCCTCGCCTCGGCCGGGGTGACGCTCCTTTTCATCTCGCACCACCTGCAGGAGGTCTACCAGGTCTGTGACACGGTGACCGTGCTGCGCGACGCCCGCTGGGTGCTCACCCGCCCGGTCGCCGAACTGCCCCGAGGGGAACTCGTCGAGGCGATGACCGGTGAGGCGGTCGGCCTCACCACCGGCAACGAACGGCCGCCGCCGCCGCCGCCGGCGGACGCGCCGGTGGTGCTGCGTACCGACGGGTTGCGGCTGGCCGACGCCTTCCACGACGTCACCCTCGCGGTACGTGCCGGCGAGCTGGTCGGCGTGACCGGCTCCGGCAGCAGCGGCAAGGTGTCGCTCGCCGAGAGCATCAGCGGGCTGCGCCGGGCGGACGCGGGCACCGTCCGGGTCGGCGACCGGGTCGTACCGCCGGGCAGCGTGCCCGGCGCGCTCGCCGCCGGGATCGGCACGGTCCCCCAGGATCGGCACCGCGAGGGGCTGATCCCGCTGCTCTCCATCGCGGAGAACGCCACCCTGCCGATCTCCGACCGGTTCGGTCCGGCCGGGGTGATCGTGCCGAGGCGCCGCGACGCCGCCGCCAGCCAGATGATCGAACGGTACGACATCCTGGCACCGGGCCCCGACGCGCCGGTGAACAGCCTCTCCGGTGGTAATGCCCAGAAGGTGGTGCTGGCGCGGGCGCTTTCCACCGATCCCCGCGTGCTGGTGCTGATCAATCCGACCGCAGGGGTGGACGTGCGGTCCAAGGAGTCACTGCTCGGCGCGGTACGCGACGCGGCCGACGCCGGCACGGCGGTGCTGATGATCTCCGACGAACTCGACGACCTGCGGGGCTGCGACCGGGTCCTGGTGATGTTCCACGGTCAGGTGACGCGGGAGCTCGCACCCGGCTGGGCGGACGCGGACGTCGTCGCCGCTGTGGAGGGAGTGGCCGCACGGGAGTCGGCGGCCCCGGAAGGAGCCGAACAATGACCGGAACCACCACCATCACCACCACCGGGGCGCCGCCGGTGGTCGCCGGACGCCGGTTGCGCCTGGCCCGCCTGCGCGACCTCGCACTGGTACCCGCGATCCTGGTGCTGATCCTGGTCGGGGCGCTGGTCGACCCGGTCTTCCTGAGCACCGCCAACATCACCAACGTGTTGCAGCAGCAGACCGAGTTGTCGCTGCTCGTCCTCGCCGAGGCGATCATCCTGATCGGCGGCAAGTTCGACCTCTCGCTGGAGTCGACTGTCGGCCTGGCGCCGGCGCTCGCCGTCGCGCTGGTCATCCCGGCCGCCAGCAACGGCCTCGGTACGGACTGGCCGACCACCCTGGCCATCCCGATCTGCCTGCTGATCGGGCTACTGGTGGGCGCCTTCAACGGGATGCTGATCCTGCGGCTCGGGCTTTCCGCGTTCATCGTGACACTCGGCATGCTGATCGTCCTGCGTGGTCTGCAGATCGGCATCACCGGCGGGCAGAACCTGTTCGAACTGCCGCCCTCGGTGCTCTACCTCGGCAACGCGCTCTGGCTGGGCCTGCCGGCGTCGATCTGGCTCTGCGGTGTGCTTTTCGCCGTCGGCATCGCCGTACTCGGCTTCTTCCGCCAGGGAAGGTCGATCTACGCCATCGGTGGCAACGCCGACGCCGCGCGGGCGGCCGGTATCCGTACCGACCGGGTGGTGTTCATCGTGTTCATGATCGCTGGTGTGCTCGCCGCCCTGGCCGGTCTGTTGATGACCGGTCGGCTCGGCTCGGTCGCCGCGGCCCAGGGACAGGGCATGATCTTCACCGTCTTCGCGGCGGCGGTGATCGGCGGGGTGAGCATGGACGGTGGCAAGGGCACCCTCTTCGGTGCCCTGTGCGGCGTGATCGTGCTCGGCCTGATCAACAACATTCTGACCCTCGCCGGTGTCTCCGCGCAGTGGATCCAGGCCATCTACGGTCTGATCATCCTGGTCGCGTTGCTACTGGCCCGGCTCACCACCGGCAAGGCACAGGACTGAACGACCGGCGGCCGCGGTTCCCGTCACCGGTACGGGTCCGTGGCCGCCGGCCCGGCCGACGCCCCCGTACGGAGCCGGCGCAGCACCGGCCGCAGCCAGCCCCCGCCGACCAGGGAGAGCAGCAGGATCGCGGTTGCCACCAGCGTGATGCTCGCTCCCGCGGCCACGTCGTACGCGCTCGACACGAGCAGGCCGGCGACACCACTGACCGCGCCGAAGAACATCGCCAGCGCGGTGATCACTCCGATCCGGTCCGACCACGCCCGCCCGGCGGCGGCCGGCGCGACCACCAGGGCCAGCGTCAGGATGGTGCCGACGACCGGAACCACCGCCACGATCACCAACTCGATTCCGACCAGCAGCACCAGGTCGACCAGTCCGGGACGGTATCCGGCGGCGTGGGCGCCGACCCGGTCGAAGCCGACGAAGAGCAACTGCCGCGCCCCGAGGGTCGAGACCAGTCCGACCAGACCGAGCACGGCGGCGATCACCACCAGGTCCCCGGTGGACACCGTCAGGATCGAACCGACCAGGAAGGACGAGAGGTCCCGGCTGAATCCGTTCTGGGTGGCGACCAGCCCGACGCCGAGGGCGAAGCCGGCGGAGAGGATGACACCGGTCGCCGCCGCCGCGTCCTGCCCACGGACCCGGGTCAGCGCCGCCACCGCGATCGCCACGAGCAGGCCGGCGAGCGCCCCACCGAGGTAGATGTTGATCCCGATGATGCTGGCCGCGACCACACCCGGGAAGGTCGCGTGACTCATCGCCATCGTGAAGAAGGAAAGCCGGCGCAGCACCACCTGCACGCCGACCAGCGCGGCCAGCATGCCGACCAGCACCGCCGCCACCAGGGCCCGGTGGAAGACGTCGTCCCACCAGCTCATCGCCGCCTCCCCTCGGCGGGTGTCGGATGGGGGAGCCGCGCCGTCCGGCGTCGGGCCCGCGCGGCGCGCAGCGCGCCAACCGGCAGCGCCAGCAGATAGGCCGCCACCAGTGCCAGCACCACCGCCGATGCGGAGGTGAGCCGCAGGCCGAAGTCGACCGAGGCGGTCCAACTGGCGAGCAGGCCAAGGTAGCCCGCGACCAGGGTGACACCGGTTCCGATCACCGCCATCACCGACAACCGGTCGGTGAGCAGACGTGCGGTCGCCGCCGGCACCAGCAGCAGGGCGACCACCAGTACGGTGCCGACGGCGCGGACCGCGGCGACCACGACCAGGGCGACGACGACGTTGAGCCAGGCGTCGAGCCAGCCGATCCGGTAGCCGGCGGCGGTGGCCCCGACCGGGTCGAAGGCGCGGAACACGAACATCCGGGCGCTGACCGCGAGTACGCCCAGCACGACGATCGCCAGCAGGCCGGTCTGTAACAACTGAGGTTCGCTGACGGTGAGCACTCGGCCGAAGAGGAAGGAGGTCAGGTCGGCGGTGTACGAGGAACGCCGGGAGACCAGGATCACGCCGATGGAGAACATCGCGGTCAGCATGACCGCGATGGCAGCATCCTCGCTCAGCCGCCCGTGCCGGGTGAGCAGGCTCAGCGCGACCGCGGTGACCAGGCCGGCGACGAGCGCACCACCGAAGATGCCCTCGACCCCGCCAGCGAGGTAGCCGACGACCACCCCCGGGAAGACGGTGTGGGTGAGCGCGTCGGCGACGAAGGAGAGCCGTCGGACGAAGACCAGGACACTGACCGGTCCGCACATCAGGGCCAGCAGCGCCAACTCCGCCAGCGCCCGGGCCATGAACGGCGGCGCGAACGGGTCGATCAGCAGACCGCCCATCAGGGCTCGACCAGCACGGTGCCGCCGCCGGGCAACTCGACCGCCTGACTGCCGTACGTCTGACGCAGCAGCGCGGGGGAGAGTGTCCGCTCGGCCGGACCGAACGCGTACTGGCGACCGTTGAGTAGGCAGACGGTGTCGCAGAGGTCCCGGGCGATGCTCAGGTCGTGGGTGCTGACCACCAGCGCGGTGCCCTCGGACCGCAGCTCCGCCAGCACCCGCACGATCTCCTCCTGGCTCGGTGCGTCGAGGCCGTTGAAGGGTTCGTCGAGCAGCAGCAGCCGAGGCTGCGCCGCGATCGCCCGGGCCAGCAGTACGCGTTGCCGCTGACCACCGGAGAGGAGCCCGAACCGGTCCCGCGCGCGGTCGGCCAGTCCGACCCGGGCCAGCGCCTCGGCGGCGATCCGCCGGTCGGTCCGGCCCGGGGGCCGGAGCCAGCCGCTGTGCCGGTAGCGCCCCATCAGCACCACCTGTCCGGCGGCGACCGGGAAGTCGGCGTCGAGGCTGTCGACCTGCGGGACGTACGCGGCCAGCCCGCGCGAGCCGGCCGGCGGGCGCCCCAGGATCGTCAGCGATCCGTCGAGCAGTTGCGCCATGCCGAGAACGGCCTTGATCAGCGTCGACTTGCCGGCGCCGTTCGGCCCGACCAGCGCCAGCGCCTGGCCCGGTTCGACCCGCAGGTCCACGCCGTGCAACACGGTCCGACCGGCGTAGCCGACGCTGGCCCGCGAGAAGCGCAGGGCAGCGTCGGCGGCCGGTGCCGGGGCGGATGCCTCAGCCACCCAGGGCTTCCACGATCGTGTCGGTGTTGTGCTCCTCCGCGCCGATGTACGTGCCCTGCGGCGTCCCCTCGGTGCCGAGACTGTCGCCGTACAGCGCGTCCTCGCCACCGATCACCATCACCCCGGCCTGCTGGGCGATCGTCTCGGCGCTCTTCGGCGGCAGCGAACTCTCGCTGAAGATCGCCTTGGTGCCGGTTGCCTTGATCTTCGCGACCAGGTCGGTGAGCTGGGACGCGGAGAGTTCCGCCGAGGTGTCCATGCTCGGGATGACCGACCCGACGAACTCCAGTTGATAGCGGTCGACGTAGTACCCGAACGCGTCGTGATTGGTCACCAGTTTGCGCTGACCGGCCGGAAGGGCAGCGAACTTCCTGACGTTCTCCGCATCGAGTGCGTCAAGTTTCGCCGCGTAGTCCTGGTAATTCTTCTGGTACGCCGCCGCGTGTGCGGAATCGGCGGAGACGAGAGCCTTCTCTATATTCTCGGCCATGATTTTGGCGTTGCGCGGATCGTGCCAGATATGCGGGTCGCCCGCGGCCATCTCCTCGTCGTCGGGATCACCCTTGCGCAGGTTCACACCCTGGCTGGTGTCGACGACAGCGCCCTTGAAACCGGCCGAGGTGATCGTCTGGTCCAGCCACTTCTCCAGCCCGACACCGTTCTTGACCACCAGCGACGCGGTGCTGATGGCCTGGATGTCGGCGGGGGTGGGCTCGTACTCGTGCGGGTCGACGTTGGGCTTGATGAGCTGGGTCACCCGTACCCCGCTCCCGCCGACGTTCCGGACGAAGTCCGCCACCTCCGGTGTCGTCGCCACCACCGGCAACTGCCCGCCATTCGCGGACGATCCGGCCGTACCGTCGCTGTTTCCGGTTTCCGTGGAGCCGCACGCGGATACGGCGTATACGGTCGCGAGCGCGACTGCCGCCCGTACCGCCCAGGATGCTGACGCTCTCAACAATGCCTCCTTCGTAATTGAACTCCGGAGACGCTAGCCCTCCTCATTTCCTATCGTCTAATGGAGTCATTAGCACGAGAGCATGTGTCATTCGACGAGCGGACGCCGGCCGGGAAGGAAATGGCGGTGGTCCGGCACGCAGACGGCGACGCCGCGAGGAGTGATCCTCGCGGCGTCGCCGTGGGTACGTCTCCACCCGCTCCGATCGGAGCGGGTGGCCCCCGGTCAGACCGGCGTCGCCGCCGACCGGTGCTGCTCGGTGGTGTCCGCCTCGATCCGCTCCGCGTCGCGGTTGGCCCGGTACTGCTTGATCGAGTACGCGAGTGCCGCCGCCCAGATCAGGTAGATGACGGCGTAGACGGCGTACCGGACGCTGTCCGAGGCGTCGATCCAGTCGCTGCGCAGCAGCGAGCGGCTGTTGGTCAGGATGATGACCCCGCCGACCGCGGAGCCGAGGATCCGTGGCGGGATGTGCCGGACCAGCCAGGCGGCGATCGGCGCGGCGATGACGCCGCCGATCAGCAGTGCGGCCACCCAGGCGAAGTCGATGTTCTCGCTGCCGATGCCGATGAGGAAGCCGAGGCTGGCCGCGATGGCGACCAGGAACTCGCTGGTGTCGATCGAACCGATCACCTTGCGCGGCTCCATCCGACCACTGGCGAGGATCGCCGGGGTGCCGACCGGGCCCCAGCCGCCGCCACCGGTGGCGTCGACAAAACCGGCGACCAGGCCGAGCGGGCCGAGGAAGCGCTTGCGCAGCGGCAGGCCGAGGCGGTCGCGGGGGATACCGAAGGCGGTGAAGCGGACCAGGATGTAGATGCCGAGCGCGAGCAGGATGAGCGCCATCACCGGCGCGGCGACCTCGGTGGAGAGACCGGAGAGAAAGGTTGCCCCGGCGAACGCGCCGATGGCGCCCGGTATACCGATCTTGGCTACGACCTTCCAGTCGACGTTGCCGAACTTCCAGTGCGAGGCGCCGGAGGCGAGCGTGGTGCCGATTTCGGCCAGGTGCACGGTGGCGGACGCGGCGGCCGGGTTGGTGCCGATGGCCAGTAGCAGCGTGGTGGAGGTGACGCCGTAGGCCATGCCGAGGCTGCCATCCACCAACTGGGCACCGAGGCCCACCAAGGCGAGGAGGAGGAGTTTGCGCACGGTGGTTCCTTTCCCTGAATCAGTCGCCGGCGTTGGTACGTGGGGGTTCGGCGTGAGGGCAGGAGACGAGGCGGTGCTGTTCCCTACTTAAGTGATAGGGATTGTGCGCTACTCGGATGGTGGGGTCAAGAGTTCTCACCCGGGTGGAGAGCCACCCTCGGTCGACAGGCCGCGGGCGCGGAGCCGCTCGGCCGGAGGCGGCTCGCCCGGACAGCCCTCGACAGGGCGCGGGACAGAAGGCGGCAACCATCCCCGGCCGTGCGCGGGTCGCGTAGCGGGAGGGGGAACGGGACGCGCAGGGCGTACCCGGAGGTCGAGCTGGCGGCGGGGGGAGCCGGCGGCTACCGGGCGGACGTGCCGGCCGGCGGCGTGGTGTTCAGATTCTGCAGCCGCACCTGACCACGGGCGACCAGCCGGTCGTCGGCGTCGGTGATGACGACCTGCCAGAGCTGCTGGCTGCGGCCCTGGTGCACCGGGGTCGCCACCGCGGTCAGTTCACCGTCGCGCACCGCGCGCAGGAAGTCGGTCTGGTTCGAGACCCCGACCACCTGACCCCGGTCGCCCCACCAGAGGGCACCACCGATGCTCCCGGCTGACTCGACCACCGAGCTGTAGACCCCGCCGTGCTGGATTCCGTACGGCTGGTGCAGCTCTGGTCGGCAGTCCCACCTGATCACCACGCGCTCGGCGGTTGCCTCGTCCAGCCGCAGTCCCAGCAGACCCGTGAAACCACCGGTCAGTTCAGGTAGTTCCACGGCTGCTCCTCCTCGACCGGGCTGTCGCCCGCGGTGGTGATCATCCGCCGACTCCTTACCCGCCTGGTAAACCGGGTAGGGGCCACCAGCGGGGATGGGGGAGAATCCCTACCGTGACCGATAGCAGCACCGTGACCGAGAGCAGCGAGACACCCACCGGACCAACCGGACCGGGACCGCTGATGGATGACCTGCAGTGGCGGGGCCTGATCCAGGACGCCACCGGGCTGGAGGAACTGCGGGCGCAGTTCGCCGCCGGGCCGGTGACGTTCTATGTCGGCTTCGATCCGACCGCGCCGAGCCTGCACATCGGAAACCTGATGCAGATCACCACCGCGCGCCGGCTGCAACTGGCCGGAAACCGGCCATTGCTGCTGGTGGGGGGCGCGACCGGACAGATCGGTGACCCCAAGGAGAGCGCGGAGCGGTCACTCAATCCGCCAGAGGTTGTCGCCGGATGGGTGGAGCGCATCCGCCAACAGCTGTCCCCCTTTGTCAGCTACACCGGCGACAACGCCGCCCAGCTGGTCAACAACCTGGACTGGACCGGCGCCATGTCGGTGGTCGAATTTCTCCGCGACGTCGGCAAGCACTTCCCGATCAACAAGATGCTCGCCCGGGAGGTCGTGCGCGCACGGCTGGAGAGCGGGATCAGCTACACCGAGTTCAGCTACCAGCTGCTGCAGTCGCACGACTACTACGAGCTGCACCAGCGGTACGGGTGCCAGTTGCAGTTCGGCGGATCCGACCAGTGGGGCAACATCACCGCCGGGGTCGACTACATCCGGCGCCGCGGTGCCGGCCCGGCGCACGCGTTCGTCACCCCGCTGGTCACCAAATCCGACGGTACGAAGTTCGGTAAGAGCGAGAGCGGCACCGTCTGGCTCGACCCCTCGATGACCAGTCCGTACGCCTTCTACCAGTTCTGGATCAACTCGGACGACCGGGACATCAGCCGCTACCTGCGGTACTTCAGCTTCCGCTCGCACGCTGAGATCGAGGAGTTGGAGCGCGCCACGGCAGAGCGACCGGCGGCCCGGTTGGCGCAGCGCGCCCTGGCTGAGGAACTCACCACCCTGGTGCACGGGGAGGAGGAGACCCGCCAGGCCATTGCGGCGAGTCAGGCGCTGTTCGGGCGCGGTTCGTTGGACGAACTCGCCCCGCAGACGCTGGAGGCCGCGCTCACGGAGGCCGGACTGGTACGCCTCGCGGAGTTGCCGACGGTTGCCGTGCTGCTCAAGGAGGCCGGGTTAGTGGCGAGCTTGAACGAGGCGCGCCGGGCGATCACCGAGGGTGGCGCGTACGTCAACAACGAGCGCGTGTCGGATGTGGACGCCACGGTGTCGCCACAGGCGTTGCTCCACGGCCGATTCCTCGTACTGCGCCGGGGCAAGCGCACCTTCGCCGGTGTGGAGCTGGCCGGCTAGTCACGTGTGACGCGGAACGCGCCCGGCGGATTTGACGATCAATCCGCCGGGCGCGTAACTTTCTCTCTGCCCGCAGGGGAACGGACGGAAACGGTGCGAACAACACCGGAAGGCCGGATCTGCGGGACAACCTCCAGGCTCTCCGGCGGGTAACCGCCGGGAGGAGACTGGCCGGGCGGAGCGACACGGACGATCTGCTGGTGGGGTCGATTTGGTGTCGCGGGTCTGACCGGGTATGGTTACAGGTCGGCAGGGAACCGGACGACGTGCGGGTGAATCCGCAGACAGGACGGCCTGCAAATCCCTCAGGAACTTCTACGGCAGATCACCTGCCGTGACTTTCCATGGGATTGAGTAGGACAAACCGGGAAACGCCGGTTTGACTCGGCGGAAACGACCGGGTAGCGTAGTTAAAGCGCCGGGCGGGAACGCCGGGTGTGAATGGAAGTGGGA
>NZ_JBITIH010000018.1:0-167158 GCF_044458865.1 Micromonospora sp. NPDC050417 | reverse complement strand
CGCCGGCCCCAAACACCTCACCACCACCACCGACCGCCTCACCGGCCTCCGCCACGCCGCCCGCGACCACGGCCACAAACTCCCCACCCGCCACATCGCCTACGCCAACTTCGACCGCGACAGCGGCGCCACCGCCACCGCCCACCTCCTCGACACCCAACCCCACCTCACCGCCATCGCCGCCCTCAACGACACCATGGCCATCGGCGCCCTCGCCCTCCTCCGCACCCGAGGCATCAAAGTCCCCGAACAGATCAGCGTCACCGGCTTCGACGACATGCCCATCGCCCGCGACGTCACCCCCACCCTCACCACCGTCCGCCTCCCCCTCGCCGAAATGGGCGCCCGCGCCATGACCCTCGCCCTCCAGACACCGGGTGTGCATCAGGTCGAACAGGTGCCGGCGGAACTCATCCGGCGGCAGAGCGCCACCGTGGCGTCCCGTGTCGTCGTCTGACGGAGGGGGTGGGTTCAGCGGGCGAAGGAAAGGCAATCCTTATTGGCTGGGGCGAATTTATCCGGGTGACAGCCGAGGAATCAGCAACGCCGGTCCGGGTACCACCACGGTGGAAGAAAAGAGGGGGGAGAAGCACATGACCCAGATGCTGGAAATGCCGCGCGTACGGGACTGCACCGTCACCGACTGCGGCTACAACCATGACGGATGCCGTGCCTTTGCCATCACCATCGGCGTCGGCAACTCCCAGTGCGACACGTTCATCGGCACCGCGCGCAAGGGCGGAATCGAGGAGGTGACCGCGCAGGTGGGCGCCTGCAAACGTTCGGAGTGCCGGTACAACCAGGGGCTGGAGTGCCACGCCTCGGCGATCACCGTCGCGCCTGGCCTCGACGCCGCCGACTGCCAGACCTTCCAACTGGCCTGAGTTCGGTGTCCGGGCGTCGACCACGCGTCAGGCGCCCGGCTCACCCGACGTGGGCGACACCGCCTCCTCCGGCTCGATCGCCTGCCGCCGTCGACCCCGCAGGTACGGTGCGACCGCGTTTCCCAGACTCAGCGCGACCAGCAGCCCGGCCGCCCACCAGTAGCCGGAGCCCGGCGGAAAGCTGAGGTACGGCGGGTGGTCGTCGTACTGCCCCGCCAATCGTCGTGAGACGAGCAGCAGGCCGATCGTCAGCGCCCCGATCGTGCCGGTCGCGGCGACGGAGGAGATCAGTCGCCGGGTTTCGGGGCGGCCGACCAGCCCGCCCAGCACCCCGACCAGGATGCCGACCAAGGCGACCATCAGGGCGGGTTGGCGGGGCACGAACAGGCCCTCGTCGGGGTCCGGCAGCGGAGCCGCCTCCAGCCGCCCGAACTCCTCGCCGCGCAGCACGACCCGCGTTCCGTCGTAGTCGTCGAAAGCCAGCCGGTACTCGCCCCGGGCGCCGCCGAGAAGGTCCAGGCCGGACCAGGTCTGGTCGAGCCTCACCCGATCGGCCTGGACCGTCACCGTCGCGAACGGCAGCAGGAAGGTCAGCCCCACCAGGCCGAACAGCAGTGGACTCAGCAGCGTCCGAAGCAGAGCCATGGCCGCCTCCCGGGGGTCCGATGGCCTTGAGCATCAACCACCAGCGTCACCGTTCGGTAGCGATCGGATGTCGGTAAACCCTCAGCGTCCCTCGGCCAGGTCCATCGCCCGGTAGATCCGCTGTTCCGAGACCGGGTACGGGGTGCCGAGCGCCTGGGCGAAGATGTTGACCCGCAACTCCTCGATCAGCCACCGGATCTGCCGTACCGCGTCGTCGCCGCGACGGGCCGGAGGGAGGTTCGCCAGCATCTGGTCGTACTCCTGTTGCACCTGGACGATCCGGGCCAACTGGGTCCGGTCCCGGGCCGGGTCCTGCGGCAGCCGGTCCAGCCGCCGCTCGATCGCGGTCAGGTAGCGGGGTACGTCGGCGAGGCGGGCGTACCCGGTCTCGGTGACAAAGCCCCGGTGCACCAACGCGGAGAGCTGTGCCCGGATGTCGGCGAGCGCGGCCACCAGGGTCAGACTGGTGGTACGCCCCAACCGCTGCTCCACGGCGTACGCCGCGCTCAGCACCCGCTGTACCCGGGCGACCACCTCGACCACCGTGTCGACCAGGTGCGCCCGGACATGGTCCCGCAGCGCGGCGAAGCCGTCGGCGTCCCAGGCCGGCCCACCGGCATCGGCGATCAGCTTGTCGATGGCGGCACCCGCCGCGTCGTCCAGCAGGTCGATCACGTTGCGGTGCGGGTTGCGGCTGAGCGCCAGCTTCGCCTCGTTGCTCAGTCGACCCTGGAGGAACTTCACCGGCGAGGCGACGGTGAGCCGCAACAGTTTGCGGGTCCCCGCCCACATCGCCTGCTGCTGCTCCGATTCGGACTCGAAGACCCGTACGCCGACGCTCTCGCCCTCGTCGACCAGGGCCGGGTAGGCGGTGACCCGGTAACCACCCCGGACCCGTTCCAGGGTGCGGGGCAGGGCGTCGATGCTCCACTCCCGCAGCCCGTGCCGTTCCAGCTCGGGGGCGGCGGCGGCCACCGTCTGGCGTACCTCGGTCTTGAGCTGACGTTGCAGCGCGGTCAGGTCCCGTCCCTGCGCGACCGGCTTGTTCTCCTCGTCCAGCACCCGGAAGTTGAGCCGTAGGTGGGCCGGGAGCTTGTCCAGATCCCACGACTCGCGGGGCACGGTCACCCCGGTCATCCGGCGCAGCTCCCGGGTGAGGGCGTCGATCAGCGGTTCCGGGCCGGGTGTGACGTTGGCGAGTACGGCCCGCGCGTAGTCGGGCACCGGTACGAAGTTGCGGCGTACGGCCTTCGGTAGTGACCGGATCAGTGCGATCACCACCTCCTCCCGCAGCCCCGGCACCTGCCAGTCGAAGCTTTCCGCCGGCACCTGGTTCAGCATCGGCAGGGGGATGTCGACGGTCACGCCGTCGGTGTTCGTCCCCGGTTCGAACCGGTACGTGAGTGGCAGTGCCAGCCCTTCGGAATGCCACGAGTCCGGGTAGTCGGACTCCGCGACCCCGCCGCGACCGGCGTTGATCAGCATCGTCCGGTCGAAGGTGAGCAGGTCCGGCTGGTCCCGCCGGGTTCGCTTCCACCAGGTGTCGAAGTGCCGCCCGGAGACGACCTCGGCCGGGATGCGCTGCTGGTAGAAGTCGAACAGGGTCTCGTCGTCGACCAGGATGTCCCGCCGCCGTACCCGGTTCTCCAACTCCTCGACCTCGTCGAGGAGTTCCCGGTTGGCGTGGAAGAACCGGTGCGGGGTTTGCCAGTCGCCCTCCACCAGGGCGTGTCGGATGAAGAGTTCCCGGGACAGCTCCGGGTCGATCCGGCCGAAGTTGACCTTGCGATTGGTGACCAGCGGGATGCCGTACAGGGTGACCTTCTCCTGGGCGACCACGGCGGCCTGCCGCTTCTCCCAGTGCGGTTCGCTGTAGGTGCGCTTCACCAGGTGCCCGGCGAGCGCCTCGACCCACTCCGGCTCCACCTTCGCCACCACCCGGCCCCAGAGCCGGGAGGTCTCCACCAGTTCCGCCGCCATCACCCAGAGCGGAGGACGGCGGGACAGGGCGGAGCCGGGGAAGATCGCGAACTTGGCGCCCCGGGCACCGAGAAACTCGCTGCCGCGCCCGCCGCCGCGCGACGACGACCCCTTGGCCGAGCCTTGCAGGTCCTTGACCCCGACGTGGGAGAGGAGCCCGGCCAGCAACGACTGGTGGATCCGCCGGGCATCCACCGCCGGCTCACCGTCGGCCACCGGCGCCACGTCCGGCGTGGGCGCCACGTCCGGGGTCGGCGCTTCCACGGCGGCCGGGCGGCCCGGTGCGTCGGCGCGACGCTCGGGTCGGCCGCGGGTCGGGCGCTGTCCGCGCGGGTTGCCGCCGTCGAGGGTACGGGCCACCTGCCGGAGTTGGCTGAAGATGTCCTGCCACTCGCGTACCCGTAGGTAGTTGAGGAACTCGGCCTTGCACATCCGACGGAACGCGCTCGACGAGAGTTCAGTCTGCTGTTCGCGCAGGTAACGCCAGAGGTTGAGCAGGGTGATGAAGTCCGACTCCGGGTCGGCGAACCGTGCGTGTGCCTGGTCTGCCTGGGCCTGCTTCTCGACCGGCCGTTCGCGCGGGTCCTGGATGGAGAGCGCGGCAGCGATGACCATGACATCGCTGGCGCAGCCGTTGGTCTCGCCCTCCAGCACCATTCGGGCCAGGCGCGGGTCGACCGGTAGCTGGGCCAGCTTGCGGCCGAGTGGGGTGAGCCGGCGGTTCAGGTCGGTCTGGGTCGGATCGAGCGCACCCAGTTCGTGCAGCAGGTTGACGCCGTCGGCGATGTTGCGCCGGTCCGGTGGGTCGATGAACGGGAACGCGGCGATGTCGCCGAGCCCGATCGAGGTCATCTGGAGGATGACCGAGGCGAGGTTCGTCCGGAGGATCTCCGGCTCGGTGAACTCGGGCCGGCTGAGGAAGTCCGACTCGTCGTAGAGCCGGATGCAGATACCGTCCGAGGTACGCCCGCAGCGGCCCTTGCGCTGGTTCGCCGAGGCTTGCGAGACCGGTTCGATCGGCAGCCGTTGGACCTTGAGCCGGTGGCTGTAGCGGGAGATCCTGGCCGTACCGGGGTCGATCACGTACTTGATGCCGGGGACGGTCAGTGAGGTCTCGGCCACGTTCGTGGCGAGCACGACCCGCCGGTTGGCGTGTGACTGGAAGACCCGGTGCTGTTCGGCGGTGGAGAGCCGGGCGTAGAGCGGCAGGATCTCGGTGCCGCGCAGCCTTGGTTTCTGCTGGACGAGTCGGGAGAGCGCGTCGGCGGTGTCGCGGATCTCCCGCTCGCCGCTGAGGAAGACCAGGATGTCGCCCGGCCCCTCGGCGGCGAGTTCCTCGACCGCGTCGCCGATCGCCTGGATCTGGTCCCGTACGTTGTCGCCGTCGTCGGTCTCCTCGGTCTCGTCGGCGACCTCGACCAGTGGCCGGTAGCGGACCTCGACCGGGTAGGTGCGCCCGGAGACCTCCACCACCGGCGGGCCGGCGACCCGTTCCGGCCCACCGTCGGGTGTGGCCGTCCCGTTTGCCTCCAGTTCGGCGGTCCCGTTTGCCTCCGGCTCGGGGGCCGGTTCGCCGATCACTCCCGCCGCCAGCCCGCCGAAGTGCCGGGCGAAGCGGTGCGGGTCGATGGTGGCCGAGGTAATGATCACCTTGAGGTCGGGGCGGCGGGGCAGTAGCTGCCGGAGATAACCGAGGATGAAGTCGATGTTGAGGCTGCGCTCGTGCGCCTCGTCGATGATCAGCGTGTCGTACTGGTGCAGCATCCGGTCCTGCTGGAGTTCGGCGAGCAGGATGCCGTCGGTCATCAGCTTGATCAGGGTCTGGTCAC
Source organism: Micromonospora sp. NPDC050417 (assembly GCF_044458865.1). NCBI lineage: Bacteria > Bacillati > Actinomycetota > Actinomycetes > Micromonosporales > Micromonosporaceae > Micromonospora > Micromonospora sp. NPDC050417. The sequence goes on along the minus strand of NZ_JBITIH010000018.1, from coordinate 161,820 downwards.
CGACCTGGTCGGTGAAGCGCACCTTGTAGCCGACCGCGCCGCCGAGTTCGGTGCCGAGTTCCTCCGCGATCCGGTCGGCGACCGTACGGGCGGCGAGCCGCCGGGGCTGGGTGTGCCCGATCAGCCCCTGTACGCCGCGCCCCAGCTCCAGACAGATCTTCGGCAACTGGGTGGTCTTGCCGGAGCCGGTCTCACCCGCGACGATCACCACCTGGTGGTCCCGAATCGCCGCCGCGATGTCGTCCCGCTTCTCGCTCACCGGCAGACCAGCCGGGTAGGTGATCACCGGTACACCGGCACGGCGCCGGGCCAGCCGCTCCTGTGCCGCCGTCAGGTCGGCGGTGATCTCCTCGGCGGCCTGCTCGCGCTTGCGGGGGTCACGGATCTTGCGGACGCCGTCGAGCCGGCGCTGGATCCGGCGCTGGTCACGGAAGATCAGTTCGGGCAGGCGGGCCTGCGCCTCGCGGATCGGATCGGGCAGCGCGGGGGCGGATGGTGTTTGCATATCGTCGCCAAGGATAGGCAGCCCCGCGGGGAAGCGCCCGGGGTTATCCGCCGGTTCCCGCACGAGCCCCGCTGGGCGGGCCCGGAGCGCTCCTGCCGACCCGGGCCGGCGGGTCGTCGGCTCAGGCGGCGGCGTCCGGCCAGCCGGAGGGGAGGGCGTACGAGCGCTCCTGCCGCCAGTCCGTCTCCGTCGCCATCACTTCCGTCAGCACCTGGCCGTTGAGCAGGTGTTCCAGCGCCCAGCCGGTGGTCGGATGGGCGACCAGCAGCACGCGGTGCCCGTCCCACGCGGCGGCCAGGTCGACCAGGAAGCCGGCCGTCTGATCGACCACCTGCCGGAAGCTCTGCCCGTTCGGGAACGGCTTGTCGAGGTGCCGGGGTCGGCGCGCGGCGATCTCGGTCAGTGGCGCGCCGTTGAGGTCGCCGAAGTCACACTCGCGCAGTCGGGTGTCCCGGTGGATCGGGATCCGGTACGCGCCGAAGGCCAGTTGCACGGTCTCCACCGCCCGGAACAGGTCGGAGCAGAAGATCGCGGAGAGCCGGTTGCCCCGGTGGCGTTCGCCGAGTTCCCGGGCGCACCGCCGGCCGTACGCGGAAAGCTCGCCGGGCAGCCAGCCGGTCGCCAGGCCGGCCTCGTCGTCGGTGGTGATCGGGTGCGTGCCGTAGATGATGTCGACCCCCATGCGGCCAGCCTGCCGGACCGTGGGGCGCGGTGCGCGGCGCTCCGCCGATCAGGCAGCCGGCGGTGGAGGGTGCCGGCGGACGGGCGCCGGCGGTGCCGTGTCGTCGCCCGTCCGCCCGTGGTGCGGAGTCGGGTGGTCGGCGGTCAGCAGGGGGATTCGGAGAAGACCAGGTAGCCGGTGCGGATCGGGGTCAGGTCGGGCTGGGGTCAAGCCGGGCCGGGGTCAAGCAACGACGGCGGTAGCGACACGCCCTCGAAACGAACATTTCCCGCCGGGACGGCCCAGGTTGCCACCTCGACCGAGAGGAGACCCGCGCTCACCGCCGGATCGTTGTCGTAGAGCCGGACGGCAACCTCTGGTGCGGTTACGAACACGCAGAGTTCACCCTCGTTCGTACGGTCCGGGCGGACCAGTGGCCCGGCCGCGATGACGTGACCCTGCTCGACCAGACCCGCCTGATGCGCGAGGTGGGCCGCCCACAGGCGGTCCACGGCGGCGGCCGGCAGTTCCGGCGGCTGTGCCGGGCGGCGCACCAGGGCGACGGTGTGGTGTTCGAGCTCCATCTCTCCAGGCTAGGTGCACCGGGGGCCCTGACGGTGAGATCGGTCATCTCTTACTAGGCCGAGAGCGGGTCAGATCCTAAGGTAAGGCGATCCTAAGCAGGGAGGTGAGAGCAGGTGCACGATGTCGTGACACCACCGAGGGCGGCGGCGACCCCGTCCGGCCGGTCCGGGCTGTCCCGGCTCACGGTCGTCGTCGGCGCACTGGTCCTGCTCGGCCTGCTGCTCCTCGCCAGCCTGGCGCTCGGCAGCAAGCCTCTCGCGCCCGCGCAGGTGTGGCACGCGCTGGTCGCCCCGGACGGCGGCGAGGCCAGCACCATCGTCAACGACCTGCGGGTGCCGCGTACGCTCCTCGGGCTCGTCGTCGGCGCGGCGCTGGCCGTCGCGGGCGTGCTGCTCCAGGCCCTCACCCGCAACCCGCTCGCCGAGCCCCGCATCCTCGGCGTCAGCGCCGGCGCCTCGCTCGGCGTCGTCACCGCCATCGCCGCCTTCGGTGTCACCACCCTGACCGGGTACGTCTGGTTCGGCATCCTCGGCGCCCTGCTCGCCGGGGTGCTCGTGTTCGGCATCGCCAGCCGCACCCGCGAAGGCGCCAGCCCGGTCACCCTCGCCCTCATCGGCGCCGCCATGGATGCCAGCTTCGGGGCGGTCACGATCGGCCTGCTCACCGTCGACTCGTACACCTTCGAGGAGTACCGGTTCTGGGTGGTCGGCGGGCTCACCGGCCGGGGCGCGGGCATTCCCGCCCAGGTCGCCCCGTTCGTCCTCGTTGGCCTGCTGCTCGCCGCGATGGTCGCCCGGGGCCTCGACGCGCTCGCCCTCGGCGACGATGTCGCCCGAGGGCTGGGTAACCGGGTCGGGCTGATCCGGATCGGTGGGGGAGCGGCGGCCGTACTTCTCACCGGTGCCGGTGTCGCCGCCGCCGGGCCGATCGCCTTCGTCGGGCTCGCCGTGCCGCACCTGGCCCGCGCCCTGGTCGGCGCCGACCAACGCTGGACGCTCGCGGTCTCCGTGCTGCTCGGGCCCGCGCTGCTGCTCGGCGCGGACATCGTCGGCCGGCTGATCACGCCCGGCGAGGTTCCCGCCGGCATCATCACCGCGCTGCTCGGCGCGCCCCTGCTCGCCTTCCTGGTCCGTCGCGCCCGGGTGGTGACCGCATGAGCGCCCGCACCACCCCGACGACCTCCGGCGGCGACCCCACGGCTACCGCCACCGGCACCCCCGGGCCAGTCCGGCCCGGTTCCGCCCGGCTCCATGCCATCGACCCCCTCCTGTTGCCCGGCCGCCTCCTGCTGCACGCCGGCCGGATCCGCCTGCTCGTCCGGCGGCGTTCCATCCTGGTCGCGGCCGTGCTCCTGATCCTGCTCGCCGGGGCGATGGTGCTGAGCCTCTCCCTCGGTACGCCCTACGTCGCCCCGGTCGACGTGCTGCACTCGCTGCGCAACCTCGGCGCACCGGACGGCGCCGGTACGCCGTACGACCTGGTGGTGAACAAGCTCCGGCTGCCCCGGGTGGTGCTCGCGGTGGCCGTCGGAGCGGCCTTCGGCATCGCCGGCACCCTGATCCAGAGCGTCGCCCGTAACCCGCTCGCCAGTCCCGACGTCATCGGCATCACCCAGGGCGCCGGTCTGGTCGCCACCGTCGCACTGACCACCGGTGCCTCGGCCGCGATCCTCGCCCCGTCCGCGCTCGTCGGTGGACTGCTCGCGGCGGCGGCGGTCTTCGTCCTCGGCGCCCGGCACGGGCTGGCCGCACAACGCTTCGTCCTGGCCGGCGTCGCGGTCGCCATCGCGCTGCGCGCGGTGACCGAGGTGGTCATGCTCTCGGCGGACCCGATCGACGGGCAGCGGGCGCAGATCTGGCTGGTCGGCACCCTCGCCGGAAAGGGCTGGACCGAGGCAGGGTGGATCGCGCTCACGCTGCTGGTGCTGCTGCCGGCGCTGCTCTGGGCCGGCTGGGCACTGCACAGCAGCGCGCTGGACGACGACACCGCCCGAGGGCTCGGGCTGCGCCCCACCGCCCGGCGGGTCGGCCTGGCCGGCGTCGGGGTTCTGGTCGCCGCGATGGTGACCGCGCAGGTCGGGGCGGTGGACTTCGTCGCCCTGGTCGCCCCGCAGGTGGCCCGGCGGCTGGTCCGCTCCGAGCGGCCCCCACTGCTCTGCGCCGCCCTCGTCGGGGCCCTGCTGGTGGTCCTCGCCGACCTCGCCGGCCGGCGACTGTTCGCCCCGACGCAACTGCCCGCGGGCGTACTCACCGCCGCCATCGGCGGGCCGTACCTGCTCTTCCTGCTCGTTCGTGGCCGCCGGAGGAATCCCTGATGCTCTCCACCCGTGAACTCGTCGCCGGGTACGACGAGCGGACCGTGCTCGACCGGCTCGATCTCGACCTGCCCGCCAACGCCTTCACCGTCATCGTCGGGCCGAACGCGTGCGGCAAGTCCACCCTGCTGCGCACCATGGCCCGGCTGCTCACCCCGCGCGCCGGCACCGTCCTGCTGGACGGCGCCGCGATCCGTGACCTGCCGACCCGGGAGGTGGCCCGGCGGCTCGGCGTGCTGCCGCAGAGCCCACTCGTGCCGGAGGGGGTCACCGTCGCCGACCTGGTCGGCCGGGGCCGGCAACCGCACCAGAGCTGGTGGCGCCAGTGGTCGACGCAGGACGCCGAGGCGGTACGCGAGGCGATGCGCCTGGCCGCGGTCGACGAGCTGGCCGACCGGCCGGTGGACACCCTCTCCGGTGGTCAGCGGCAGCGGGTCTGGATCGCGATGACGCTGGCCCAGCAGACCGAGGCGCTGTTGCTCGACGAGCCGACCACCTTCCTCGACCTGGCCCACCAGGTGGAGGTACTGGACCTGCTGCACCAGCTCCGGGTCGAGCGCGGGCGGACCGTGGTCGCGGTTCTGCACGACCTCAACCAGGCCGCCCGGTACGCCGACCACCTGGTCGCGATGCGGGCCGGTGCGGTCGTCGCCGCCGGCGCGCCACGGGAGATCCTCACGGCGGAGCTGGTCCGTGAGGTCTTCGGGCTCGACTGCGTGGTCGTGCCGTGCCCGGTGAGCGGGGCGCCGCTGGTCGTACCCGCGCTCACCACACCGTCCCTGGCCGCTACCGCGACCGCCGCCCCGGCGATCGCCGCCCCGGCCTGACCGCAGGGCGCGTGAGCGCCTGTTCCCTGACCGTCAACTCCGTACGCACTGATGTCGCACGATCTCCCTGAATCGATTTGAAAGGAACTTCCATGCGCCGTTCCGCCGCTACCCTCGCCGCGGTCGTCGCCCTCGGTGTCGGCCTGACCGGATGCGCCAAGAGCGACCCGGTGGCCGGTACCGACGAGGCACAGACGCACCCGGTCGTGCACGCGATGGGCACCACCCAGGTCCCGGTCCACCCGCAGCGGGTCGTGGTCCTCGACACCGACAAGATCGACAGCGCGCTGTCGCTGGGCATCGTGCCCGTCGGTGCCGCCACCGCCGGTGAGTCCGAGGGGCTGCCGACGTACCTCGGTGACAAGGTCTCCTCGATCAAGACCGTCGGCCTGCTCACCGAGCCCGACCTTGAGGCGATCACCGCGCTCAAGCCCGACCTGATCATGGGCAGCAAGTTCCGCCAGGAGAAGTTCTACGACGAGCTGAGCGCGATCGCCCCGACCGTCTTCACGGAGAAGGTGGGCATCACCTGGAAGGACAACTTCCTCCTCGACGGTGAGGCCCTTGGCAAGGCGCAGGAGGCCAAGGACCTGCTGGCCGGCTACGAGACGCGGGCCAAGGAGGTCGGCACCAAGATCGGTGACCCGGCGGCGAAGAAGATCTCGATCGTCCGGTTCCGGGCAACCGAGATCCGGGTGTACGGCCCGGAGTCGTTCTCCGGCATCGTGATGGGTGACGTCGGCCTCGGCCGTCCCGAGCGGCAGCTCCTGGCCGACAAGGACGACAAGCGGTTCGACAAGGTCAGCCCGGAGCGGATGGGCGAGGTCGACGGCGACGTCATCTTCGTCTGCGCGTTCGGCGAGAAGGCCGTCGCGCAGCAGGCCCAGGTGACCGCCGGCAACCTCTGGAAGAACCTCTCCGCGGTGAAGGCCGGCAAGGCGTACACCGTCGAGGACGAGACCTGGATGACCGGCATCGGAGTCACCGCGGCCGGCAAGATCCTGGACGACGTGCAGAAGTACCTGATCGCCGCCTGATCGCCGCGCCGCACCCCGCCGGGGGTGCGTTTCGGCAACTCTCCGCGCCACGGCCACGACGACCATCGTCGGCCGTGGCGCGGAGGTGTTTCCGGCGTTCCTGCCGGCGTGCTGATGTGTTCCGGCGCTCCGGGCGCGGTGTGCGCCGGGACGGTCTACTCGGTGACGAGTCGCAGGCCGAGGGCGATGAGTACGGCTCCGGAGAACTGGGTCAGCCGGCGACGGACCACGGAACGGTCGAAGAGACTCCTCGCCCGACCGATGAACCAGATGACCCCGCTGAACCAGAGCGCGTCCATCACCGCCCAGAGCACTGCCAACAGGACCACGGTCGGCAGTACGGGCAGCCCACCGGGTACGAACTGCGGCAGGAACGACATGGCGAACACGGCGGCCTTGGGGTTGGTCAGGTTGGCGATCAGTCCGGTGCGGTAGGACCGCCAGCCGCTCGACCGGCCCGGGGCGGGGCCGGTGGGCGGGGCGAAGGTGGACTCTCCCCGTCGTACGGAGCGGAACGCCTGGACGCCGAGCCAGATGAGTACGCCCGCGCCGACGATCCGCATCGTGTCGTACGCCAACTGTGAGGCGGTGACGAGAGCGGTCAGTCCGCAGGCGGCGGCGATCCCCCAGATCACCAGGGCGGTCTCGTTGCCGAGCATCGTCATGAAGGCGGACCGGCGGCCGTCCCCGACCGCCTGGCGGAAGATCACGGCCGCTCCCGGACCGGGAACCATGGCGAGCAGCAGGCAGGTTCCGAGAAACACCGCCAAGGTATTGATCACACAGTCACTGTAGGAACTCTCCGTAACAACGCAGGGGTGGTGTGATTTCCGACGCGGGGCCAACTGCAAGAAAGTGGCCCTCCGGCGGCGGAGGGCCACTTTCTCGGCGGGTGATGCCGGAGGGCGATCAGATGGTGGGGGAGGGGTCAGGAGGCGGTGGACCAGATGGTGCTGAACGCGGCGGCCTCACCGGCGAGCCAACGCTCGACCTGGTCGGCGCGGACGGCCGGATCGCGGCGGTGGGTGACGCCCCGGCGCAGGTCGACCAGGACCGGTTCGGCGTGCGGCAGCACCTGCTCCATGTGCCGGGCCATCAGGTGCAGCGTGGCGAGCACCAGTTCGTCGCTCGGCGGTGCCTCGTCGAAGTGCAACCGGACCGCCTCCGCGTGGCCGTCGGCGTGCCGCAGTCCGAACTGCGGGTTGATCTTCACCGGTAACCCGCCGAGCATCGCGAGCGCGTCGTGGGTCTGCGCCAGGTCGATCGAGCGCGGGTCGCCGAGTGACTCAAGGTAGCTCAGCGCGCCCGGAACCAGGGTCTGGTAGAGGGGGCGCCAGCGGGGCTTGACCAGGTCGGGCACCTGGCGGAGGTGGGTGCCCCCGGTGTGGAACGCCAGGTCGGCCTTGAGCGCCTTGACGAACTGGCCGTGCGGGTTGAAGCCGGAGCGGCTGGCCCGCTGCTTGCGCAGCCCGCCGACGAAGTTCGCCTTCGCAGGCCCGGTCCGGTCGACGTAGCGGGAGAAGGCGAGCAGGGTGGCGTAGGGCAGCACGGGAGCGGTCGTTGCAGGGGCGGCGGGCTGGGTGGCGGCGGCGGGCGCGGTGGTGGCGAGCGACGTGCTGGACGCGGGCGCAGTCACGGCTGTCCTCCCAGGTCAGGAGCCGGATTAGTACACCCATTCTAATCGATCGGCGGCTCTGTGCCCAGCCGAAAACGGACGTACCGGCTGTCGCGTCCGAGCGAACTTTGCGAGCTCCCGGGTACGTCTGCGAGTGATCTTGCGAGCCGTCCGGAACAGCTTGCGAGTCACCCTGTCCCGTCCGGACGAACTTGGCACCGCCCGGCTGTAGTTCGCACCGCACCCGTCCGGATTGACTTGGTATCTACACGGGGCCGCGCTGTTGCTCATTGCCCCGTGGCTTCCGCTCGCTGTCCACCCCCGGAGCACTCCTCGGGCGGGGCGTAGGCGCGAATGGTGCCGTTGTGCCGCGCAACTCTTCCGTCAGCGGTGAGGGCTACGAGGCGTTTACAGACGGGGCACCGGCCCCGCTGGTGCTGCGAGCGCTGAGTCACCCTGCCTCCCCGGGTCGGTCGTTGCACGTCTTCGTTTTCATCCGCCGAGCCATGCCATCCATCGTCGCCGATCGAGGCTCGGAAGCGTGCTGACCACGGAAGGTGCCATGGAGCCAGCGGTGGCACCGCTCGGATGTGGGTGGCTCCTGGTTTCGGTACGGTGTCGAGTACTGGGCATTGCCACGGGGGAGAACACCGCTCGAACCTGAGCAGCCAGCAGGAGGCCGTGCTGCCATGCACACTCGACCGTCTTTTGTGGTGACCGGCGGCGCCCAGGGCGTCGGTCGGGCCATTACCGAACGCCTGGCAGACGACGGGTACGTCGTCGTCCTTGACGTCACCGGCCAGCTCGACTGGGAGCACGAACGGACCATGCTGGTCACCGGCGACGCCCGCGAGCCGGACGCGGCGCGACGAGCGGCCGTGACCGCAGAGGCCGCCGGACCGCTTATCGGATGGGTCAACAACGCCGCGATCTTCCGTGACGCCGGGCTCGGTGGTGCCTCGGCGGCCCAGATCCTGGACCTCATCACCGCGAACCTGGCCCTGGCTCTGACCGGCTGCCACACCGCGGTCAACCACTTCCTGCTACATCAGCGGGCCGGTGCCATCGTCAACGTCTCCTCCCACCAGGCCCAGCGCCCCGTCCGTGGTGCCCTGCCCTACGCCACCGCGAAGGCAGCGGTCGAGGGGCTGACCCGCGCGGTGGCGGTCGACCATGGGCCCGCCGGGATCCGCACCAATGCGGTCGCGCTCGGCTCGATCACCACCGCGCGGTTCGAGCAGTACCGGGTCGAGCATCCCGAGGTGGGCCTCCAGATGGCGGTCCTGCACCCGCTGGGCAGGGTCGGCACCCCGATCGAGGTCGCGGAGACCGTCGCCTTCCTGCTGTCGCCCGCTGCGGGATTCATCAACGGCGTCGTCCTTCCGGTTGACGGCGGACGAGCAGTCAACGGGCCCGACCCCGAGGGCACCTGACGGCACACTGGTCACATGACGGATGTACGGACGACGCGAGTCCGCGCCACACGCAGCCGGCTCGTACGAGAGGGACCGGCGTGGACGCGGGGCCCCGAGCGGGACTTCGAGATGGTCAGCCTGCCCGAACGGGACTGCGACCTGCTTCGCGACCTGTTGGTCTCGGAAGGCGTCCGGACGGTCGTGGAGGTCGGGCTCGCGTACGGCAGCTCTGCCCTTGCCGTCGGGGAAGCCCTGCTGACCGTCGGCTCACCGCACCCACGACACGTCGTGATCGACCCGTTCCAGCAGCAGGCTTTCGCCAATGTCGGCTGGGACCTGCTCCGCTCTGCCGGGCTGGACTCGATCACCAGCCTCGTGGCCGCTCCCTCGTCGATCGCGCTGGCGGAACTTGTCACCGAGGGCCTGGTCGCCGACGCGGCTTTCGTGGACGGCAGCCACCGGTTCCACGAGGTCTTCGTCGATCTCTACTACCTCCGCAAGATCGTCCGGCCGGGTGGCCTGGTCGTGCTCGACGACGACTGGACGCCGTCGGTGCGGACCGCGGTGCGTTACTACGAGCGCAACCTCGGCTGGACAGTGCTTCCGGACGCCTTCGCCGACGGAACCCTGCGGACCCTCGGCGGCGACCCCGCCGCCGAGTCCGTGCCTCGGTGCAGGGCGGTGAGACTGCCCGCCCAGACGGTCGAGCCGCCGTTCGAGGAGTTCCACCCGTTCTGAACGGCGTGCCCGGCGGTGGCAGGGGCGGCCCTGCCGCGCCCCTGCCAGCCCCGGCGGCCCAGAGCGGCTAGTGCGGGCCCACCTCGGTGACCCGGATGACCGCCGCGCCCGCCTCGTCCGAGGCGGCCAGGTCGACCTCCGCGCTGATTCCCCAGTCGTGGTCGCCGTTCGGGTCGTCGAAGATCTGCCGGACGGTCCAACGGTCCCGCTGCTGGTCGATCATCAGCAGCGCCGGACCCCGGGCCTCGGGACCGGTGCCGATGTCGTCGTACGACTCGAAGTACGGCTCCAGCGCGTCCGCCCAGTCGTCGGCGTTCCAGCCACCATTCTCGGCGTCCAGCTCGCCCAACTCGTCGTAGCGGCGCAGTGCGGCCAGTTCCACCCGCCGGAACATCGCGTTGCGGACCAGTACCCGGAACGCGCGCAGGTTGCCGGTGACCGCTGGCGGACGCAGGTCGATCACCGCCTCGGCGCCCTCCTCGGTCGGGTTGCGCAGCCGTTCCCACTCGTCGATGAGGCTGGAGTCGACCTGGCGGACCAACTCGCCCAACCACTCGATGAGGTCCACCAACTCCTCGGTCTTGGCGTCCTCGGGCACGGTCTGCTTGACCGCCTTGTACGCGTCCGCCAGGTAGCGCAGCACCAGCCCTTCGGAGCGGGACAGCCCGTAGAAGGAGACGTACTCGACGAAGGTCATCGCGCGCTCGTACATGTCGCGGACCACGGACTTCGGTGCGAGCTGGTGATCGGCGACCCACGGGTGGCCCTGCCGGTACATCTCGTACGCGGCGTCGAGCAGTTCGACCAGGGGCTTCGGGTGGGTGACCTCGTTGAGCAACTCCATCCGGGCTTCGTACTCGATGCCGTCGGCCTTCATCTGCGCGACCGCCTCGCCGCGCGCCTTGAACTGCTGGGCGGAGAGGATCTGGCGCGGGTCGTCCAGCGTGGACTCGATGACCGAGAGCGCGTCCAGCGGGTACGTTGGCGACTCCGTGTCCAGCAGCTCGATCGCGGCCAGCGCGAACGGCGACAGCGGCTGGTTGAGCGCGAAGTCGAACTGGAGGTCGACGGTGAGTCGGACCCGTCGCCCGGACGCGTCCGGCTCGTCGAGCTGCTCGACCACGCCACCGGCGAGCAGCGCCCGGTAGATCGCGATCGCCCGGTGGATGTGCTTGCGCTGGGCGGCCCGGTCCTCGTGGTTGTCGGTGAGCAGGTGCCGCATCGCGGCGAACGCGTCACCGGGGCGGCTGATCACGTTGAGCAGCATCGAGTGGCTGACCATGAAGCTGGAGGTGAGGGTCTCCGGCTCGGCCTCGATCAACCGCTCGTACGTCGGCTGGCCCCAGCCGATCGAGCCCTCCGGTGGCTTCTTGCGGACGACCTTGCGTCGCTTCTTCGGGTCGTCGCCCGCCTTGGCCAGGGCCTTCTCGTTCTCGATCACGTGCTCGGGAGCCTGCACCACGACCCGGCCGATGGTGTCGAATCCGGCCCGCCCGGCCCGTCCGGCGATCTGGTGGAACTCGCGCGCCTTGAGTAGCCGGGTGCGTACGCCGTCGTACTTCGACAGGGCGGTGAAGAGCACGGTCCGGATCGGTACGTTGATCCCGACGCCGAGCGTGTCCGTACCGCAGATGACCTTGAGCAGACCGGCCTGGGCGAGTGTCTCCACCAGGCGGCGGTACTTCGGCAGCATGCCGGCGTGGTGTACGCCGATGCCGTGTCGGACCAGCCGGGAGAGCGTACGCCCGAAGCCGGCGGTGAAGCGGAAGTTGCCGATCGCGGCGGCGATGGCGTCCTTCTCGGCCCGGGTGGAGACGTTGATGCTCATCAGCGACTGGGCGCGTTCCAGCGCGGCGGCCTGGGTGAAGTGCACGACGTAGACCGGTGCCTGGTGGGTGGTGAGCAGCTCTTCGAGCGTCTCGTGCAGCGGCGTGGTCACGTACGAGAAGAGCAGTGGCACCGGCCGTTCGGCGTTCTTCACGACGGCGGTGGCGCGCCCGGTACGTCGGGTCAGGTCATCGGTGAACCGGCTGACATCGCCCAGCGTGGCCGACATCAGCACGAACTGCGCCTGCGGCAGTTCGATCAGCGGCACCTGCCATGCCCAGCCCCGGTCGGGTTCGGCGTAGAAGTGGAACTCGTCCATGATCACCAGGCCGACGTCGGCCTGGTCGCCGTCGCGCAGCGCGATGTTCGCCAGGATCTCCGCGGTGCAGCAGATGATCGGGGCGTCCTCGTTGACGCTCGCGTCACCGGTCAGCATTCCCACGTTCTCGGCGCCGAAGATGTCGCAGAGGGCGAAGAACTTCTCCGACACCAGGGCCTTGATCGGGGCGGTGTAGAAGCTGACCCGGTCGTCGGCGAGGGCGGCGAAGTGCGCGCCGGTCGCCACCAGGCTCTTACCCGAGCCGGTGGGGGTGCTCAGGATGACGTTGGCGCCCGAGACGATCTCGATCAGCGCCTCTTCCTGGTGGGGGTAGAGGGTGAGCCCCTGATCCTTGGCCCAGTTGGCGAAGGCGTCGAAGAGCAGGTCTGGGTCGGCGCTGCCCGGCAGCTGATCGGTGAGCGTCATGGCCGGTCAATCGTGCCTGGATCATGCCGCCAACGCCAATCCGAGGTACGGGCAACCCGGTCCGGCCGCCGGGGCACCCGGTCAGCGGCGGCACAGGATCAGCGGCGGCACCCGGTCAGCGGCGGCGGAAAATCAGGTCGTGGATGGGGCGGCCGGCGGCGAGAGCACGCCGTTCAAACTTCGTCACCGGCCGGTGTTCGGGTCGAGGAGCGTACCCCGCAACCGTGTTGACCAGCAGCGGGTCGTCGGTGAGCGTCTCAAGCATCTGCTGGGCGTACTCGGACCAGTCGGTGGCACAGTGCAGCACCCCACCCGGCGTCAGCCGGGAGCGGAGCAGTTCGACGTGGCTGGGCTGGATCAGTCGGCGCTTGTGGTGCCGGGCCTTCGGCCACGGGTCCGGGAAGAAGACGTGGATCGCGTCGAGGCTCTCCTCGGGCAGGCACCGGAGCAGTTCGAGCGCGTCACCCCGGGCGACCCGTACGTTGGTCAGTTCCCGGCGCTCGGTGACCGCGAGCAGGTTGGCGATTCCCGGAGTGTGCACCTCGACCGCGAGATAGTCTCGGCCAGAGTCGGCGGCGGCCATCGCCACGGTGGCGTCGCCCATTCCGGAGCCGATCTCCAGCACCACCGGGGCCCGGCGACCGAACAGGGTGGCCAGTTCCACCCGCGTCTCGGGCGAGTCCGGTGTCTCGGGGGAGTCCGGTCTCTCGGGCGAGTCCGGGACGACCAGCCCGTAGCTCGGCCAGAGGCGGTCCAGCGCGTCGAGATGCCGTCCGCTGAGTCGGCCCCGGCGGGGATGGAAGGTGCGGATCCCGGTGGGGTGACGTGCGGACATGGCATCGGTCCGGAATTGGTCGGTGGAGGTCACAGGAACGTGAGCCTACGCGATCGGCTGAGTCGAACGCGTGTGCTCGGCGTCACTGAATGAGAGAATTCCTTTCGTACGGCAGGCCAGGTGACGCCCGCCCGGTGCTGCCCGAGGGTGCCGGGAGGGGTCATGAGGTCTTCGGGTCGACGCACTGGCGTCCTGCTCGCCGTCCTTGTCGCGGTCTCCGGTGTTCTCCTCGTCCCGTCTGCGGCGTGGGCCGGGGACATCTACGTCCAGCTCAGCCCGAGCACCGTCGAGGCCGGGCGGGTCGTCGGCATCGAGGCCAGTTGCAGCGACAACACCGAGCCGGCGACGGTCGAGTCGGCCGCTTTCGGCACCGTCACCGTCCAGCCGCAGAATGGTCTGTTGACCGCGGCGGCACTGGTGCCGGAGCGTACCGATTCAGGCCGGTACCGGGTGAAACTCAACTGCCGGGACGGCCGCAACGCCACGACCCAGTTGAACGTGGTGGCGTCCGGCCGACCCAAGCACGGCCCGGCGACCGGCTTCGGCGGTTCGGCCGGCCCGGACGTCGGTGACCTGTTGCTCGGCGGTGGGGTCGCGGTCACGCTGGTCGGCGCCGTACTCGGGCTGATCGCGCTGCGCCGTCGCAACGGTCCGACGCCGGCCGGTGGCCGGCACGCGTCCTGACCGGCACGCCGATGGCCCGCCCGTCCTCCGCCGGCCGCTCCGACGGGGCATCCCGACCCACTCCCGGCCCGAGACGCCCCGCCCCGACTGCGTCCAGGCCGACTTCGCGCCCGACGTCCAGACCACTCTTCCCGCCCGGTCCGCCTGGTTCGCCGGAATGGCCGGGTCCGGAGCGGAGCACGCCCCACTCGACGCCGACCGGCGACAGGCGCCGTCCTGCGGGCGGCACCGGTGCGCGGGCACGCCCGGACCGGGCCCGTGGGACGTCACCGCTGCGTTGGCTCTGGCCGGAACCGAGGAGGTACCCGCCAGCACCCACGCCCCGCCCCGGCCGCCAGACTCCCCGTGGCCGCCGCCGCTGGATCGGGCCGCTCGCGGTCCTGCTCGTGATCCTCGGAGTCTTCGCCACCGGCGCGGGACTCGGCCATTCCGGCAGCAGCCTCTGGGGCACCCTGGCCAGCGGCGCCGACCGGCCCCCGCCGCACGACTTCCCGGTGATGGAGCCGAGCCGACCGATCCGGGTCGAGATCGACTCGATCAGGGTACGGGCGCCGGTGCACCAGGTCGGGCTCGCCGACGACGGTTCGATCGCCGTACCGCCGCTGGAGAAGCACAACGAGACCGGCTGGTACGACCGGGGACCGACCCCGGGACAGTTCGGGCCGGCGATCATCGTCGGGCACGCGGACACCCGGGATGGTCCGTCGGTCTTCCACGACCTGGTCAAACTCCGGCCCGGTGCGCGGATCGAGGTGACCCGGGAGGACCGGTCGGTCGCCATCTTCGAGGTCAACTCGGTCGAGCACTTCGACAAGGCGAAGCTCCCGGAGGAACGTCTCTACGGCTCGTACGAGCGCCCCGGGCTCCGCCTGATCACCTGCGGTGGCGAGTGGGTCGGCGGCAGCATCGGGTACGCGGACAACGTGGTCGCTTTCGCCTCGCTGGTCGACACCCGCGACCCCTGACGGCCATTACCGGTCCGGCAGCGTCCCGGCGTTCGCCAGCACCGACCCTCGCCCCCGAGACGTGGCGCCCCCTCGCCAAGCAGGCGCCACGCCCCCCAACTTGTCGATCTAGTTCGACGAGGATGGGGCGGTGAGTGGCACGACCTCGAACTCCAGCAGGTTCGCGCCGGTGGAGACCGGTTTGGGCTGCTCCCCGGAGGGGGTGCCTCCCCGCCCGTGTGCCTCGCGCGCCGGACCACTGGCCCACGCCTGGTACGCCTCCTCGCTCTCCCACTTCGTGTAGACGAAGTAGCGGGTCTCCCCGCCCACCGGGCGGAGCAACTCGAAGCCGAGGAAGCCCGGCTGGTTGTCCACCGCTCCCTTACGGGCGGCGAAGCGCCGCTCCAGTTCCTCGCCAGCGCCCGGAGGGACCTCGATCGCGTTGATCTTCACGACTGCCATGGCACCAGCCTAGGCCGGGCCCCCCGGACCGGCCGTACGGCCCCACGGCGTGTCCGCCCACCGTGACGCGTGCTGATGACCAGTCTGGTCGAGCGACGGCTGTCCGGCATGGCTCGTCGGCTGGGTTCCGTGCACCATGTGATGATCGTTTTGTGAGCCTTCCTCGGTGGCAGGGCCTGACGCACGTCGAGCAGGCGTTTCTCATCAACGCGTTCGAGATGGACTTGTTGCCCGGTGTGTTCGGCGACCTCGACCGTGCCCAGCCGGAGCCGTCGTTGTCCGAGCTCGCCTCCGTTCTGCTGAGGCTGGTGGACAACGGCTGGATGGAGATGCGCCGCTACGTACGCTGGATTGCCGATGACGGTCGGGAAGGGTTGGCGCACGGCGACCCTGTGCCAAGGGCTGAGCTGGCGGTGGTGCTGGCAGATCCGCTCAGTTGGGAGTACCCGGACGATACGAGTTGGGTTGGTGCGCTGACGCTGGTGGAGACCGAGTCCGGCAGGGCGATCCGTCGGCTGCCGGTCGGCGAGATAGCGTCGCGCGGCATCGCTTAGGTGGGTGGATCAACCGCCTGTAATGGTGCTTGCCTCACGCCACCACCGCACTCAATCGCTGAACGTCTTGACGTCGCCACCCGTGCGTCTGGATCGAGCCACCGTCCGGGCGTTCAGTGGGGAAACGCGCGGGGGATGCGTGCGCTGAGGAGTTCGTCGCGGAACGCTTGGATGCGCGTGGTGACCTGTCGCCTGCCGACGGTGTTCTCGATGCGGTCGAGGTACAGACAGCGGGCGGCGAGTTTGTCGAGGTCGACGGTGAAGTAGATCGCCATCAGCGGGTTGACGAACAGGTCGCCGGCGGCGGTGCGCCGGGTGAACCGGACGTCTCCGAACGCGCCGCTGGTGGCGGCGGCGACCTGTCCTTGGACGATGCTCGGCCGG
The DNA here is from genome assembly GCF_044458865.1 of Micromonospora sp. NPDC050417. Taxonomy (NCBI): domain Bacteria; kingdom Bacillati; phylum Actinomycetota; class Actinomycetes; order Micromonosporales; family Micromonosporaceae; genus Micromonospora; species Micromonospora sp. NPDC050417. Next base: position 145,688 of record NZ_JBITIH010000018.1, on the reverse strand, counting down.
TCGGGGGTGGAGGCCTGGGCGTCGGCGACGGCGTCGCGGTACAGCACCGCCTCCCGGCTCGCACCAGGTATGGACAGCGCGCCGAGGTAGCCGCTGTCGCGGTCGAGTGCGGCGAGGTTCTCCAGCACCTCGACATGGTTGACACCGTCATAGGCGTCGATACCGAAGCCGAGACAGGTGACCAGTTTCACCGGCGCGTCAAGGCCTGCCACGGCGGCGAGGCTCGTGATGTCCTCCACCGGCGTGCCCAGGTGGCTTTCGTCGCCCCGCAGCAGGATGTCGGTGCCACCGTCGACCAGCACCACCGCATCGATGTCCAGCCGTTCTATCAGGTAACGGTAGGCGTCCCGTAACGGCTGGACACCGAGCGGGGGAAAGGCGTACACCGTCGACGGCAACTCACGAGCCGCCAGCCACCGGGCGAGTGTGCGCTCCGGGAAGTACCAGTCCGTGCTGGTCGAGTCCGGCGAAACCACGGCGACGTGCTCTGCCACCCACGAATCACGGTCCATCAGCTCAAGTTCCGAAAAGGACAGGTTCGCCAGATGCACCTGCACGCCGCTGTTCCACAGCGCGAGGGCTAGCGGCAAGCCCGCGTACACGTCGAACCCGCCGCCAGCACCGGCGATCAGGATGCTCCGGGCCGGAGCCAGAGCGGCAAACAGCGGTGGGGTGGCCAACGAGAACGTATCCGGTTCCACAGGCGGTGCGGCAGGGCTTATCACCGGTCAATGATCAGCTATCGAGGCAACCCACCTCGCCCCGACGTCGTAGACGCAGCCGGTCGTGGCAGCCTGATCGAGTGGATCAGTTAGCATGGCCGGGGTCAGCCGCCGTGGCTGCGACACCCGCCGGTCGGCTGTGAAATCGCTGCCAGGCTGCCGAGTACGGTGATAAAAGCCCGAGTGGCGAAAATTCTGGAGTTCCCCGATCTGTTGCGGCTGATCGACGAACGATTGATCGCCTTCCGCGCTGCGGTCGCCTCCGAGCCCAGCCTCGACGTGCAGGTGCGGAACTGCCCAGAGTGGACACCCTTCGATCTGGTGCAGCACCTGGGCGCGGGGCTCCTGGGCCGCCACCATCACCGCAGGGCCTGCCGCCACCGCCAAGTCCATTTGGGAAGGCATCCCTGCTGCGCCCCGGGAGCGTGAGGCCCTGCTGGCCTGGTCAGCCGAGTTGTTGCGGTAGGCGACGCGCACCTTGCCTGGCAGGCCGAGTTCGACCGGAAGGAAATACCGCCTCGGGCATGCCCACGGGAGAGCGAAACGCTCATCGCACCGCGACTGTAGAGAACGGCGAGTTGTGCGCGGAGCTGCTGCTCAGCCCGTGGGAGCGGAGGTCTTATCTCGCGCTCCGCGCTTGCCGGTCCACTCTCTTGCAGGGGAATGCCGCAGATCTGACGGCAGCGGCCGGCGCGGCCCGGCTGTGGCTGTCCGGGGCCCGGCCGGGGCAGGTCGCGGCAGTGTGGCCGTTCCTGGGCTCGGTGGCCCTCGCCGAGGCACGAGAACGCGGCGATCGCCGGGAGTCGAGCTGGCTGTGGTTGTACGAGAACCACTGCGCGGATCCATTGGGTGCCCGGCTGCGAGCCTTTGTCGCTCTGGCGTTCCATGAGCCACGGCTGCGTATGTTGCGGCCGTACACCAGCCATTGGACTCTCCGCTTCAGCAAGAAGCAGGATTGGCCAGCGGGTGGTCGGCGGGCAGCGGCTCGGGTTCGGTCACGTCCAGGGCAGCGTGCAGCCGGCCCGCGTCGAGCTCGGCGAGCAGCGCCTCGATGTCCACCACCCCCCGTGACACGTTCACCAGCAGGGCGCCGTCGGCCATCCTGTCCAGGAAATCTTTGTTCACCAGGCCGGGTCGCCAAGCTCGGTCACTGCGTCGGGGTCAGCCGAGCCACTGGTCGAACCAGGCACGGGTACGGCGGAGCACGTCGAGTAGGTGGTTGCGTTCGCGGATCGAGTGGTTCTCTCGGGGATACACGACGTACGTGTGCTCGACTCCGAACCTGCGTAGCGCGCGGTGGAAGAACTCCGCCTGTGATACCGGAACGTTCGTGTCGTTCTCGCTGTGCAGGATCAGCACCGGCGTACGGATCTTGGAGGCGTACGAGATCGGGCTGAGCCGGTCGTGGGGGTGTGGTCCTGTTCCTTCCCAGCCGCTGCTGCCGCCGAGGGCGGACTCGAACGGCCCCTCTTCTCCGGTTGCCGCGAGCATTCCCCAGTCGCTGATTCCGGCTCCCATCATGGCGGCCTTGAACCGGTTGGTCTGACCGACCGCCCATGCGGCCATGAACCCGCCGTGGCTCCAGCCGCCGATGCCCAGCCGGTCGGGGTCGGCGACGCCGTCGGCGACGAGCAGGTCGATTCCGGCGCAGATGTCGGTCCACTCGTCGAGGCCGACCGCACCGGCGACGCGTACCGCGAAGTCGTGGCCGTGCCCTTTGCCGCCGCGCGGGTTGGGCAGGAACACGGCGTAGCCCGCGGTCGCCAGCCACTGGCCGCACGGGTCCAAGCCGAGGGCGAGCCGGTCGGCGTGCCGGTGGTACGGGCCACCGTGGACCAGTGTCACCAGTGGGAAGGGCCCGTCCTCGTGGGACCGGCCGGCGGGCAGGATCAGCAGGCCGTCGAGGGCCAGCCCGTCGGATGCCTCGTACGACAGGCGTTGCTGGACACCCCACCGGATGTCGCGGAGTTCGGGCCTGAGGTCGGTCACCCTTGTCAGCGGCCCGCAGGTGGGGCCGGCGTGGACGTTTCCGGGCTCGTAGGACGTGCTGACCACCGCCGCGACGGCGTCACCGTGCCGGTTCGTGGTCAACGACGTCGCGAGGCCGTCGATTCGGGACACCTCGACGAGGTTGGGTCCGGCCGGATCGAGCCGGTGGATCGCGGTATCGAGGCCGTCGGCGACCAGGACCAGCGGCGGACCGGTGTCGACCTGGACCAGGTCGCTCGGGCAACTGGTCGTGCCGGCGGTCAGGTTTCGGTGCTCGCCCGCCGGTCCGCTCACTGGTACGGCGACGTCGAGGACCGCGTGTCCGCCCACCAGAGCCGGCGGGGTCTTCGCGACGTATGCCAGGTGCCAGCCGTCGTCGGCGGACCACCAGGCGAGTGACGAGGCGTCCGCTGCGGCGCGGCCGAGGTCCCGTGTCCTGCCGCTGTCCGGGTCGAGCAGATGGAGACCGGGCTCCACCAGGCCCGGGTCCACGTCGGGGGTCGACCAGGTGAGGACCGCCAGGGTCCCGTCGTCGGGCCGTTGGGCCACCTCGACGACATGGCGATCGCCGAACGCGTCCGGTGTACGGACCTCCCGGCTCCGTACGTCGAGCAGCCGCAGTCGGTCCGGGCGTACGCGTTCGCCCCACACCCGAGCGTCGTCGCGCTCCCTGGACCGACGTTCGTCCTCTGCGGACGGCTCATCGGCGGCGATCACGACGACCAGGTCGGGATCGGTGAGCGGGAGGTGACCTGACACCCCGCTCGACCAGGACGTGACCCTCTCCACCACGCCATCGACGAGCCCGACCCGGTGTACTTGTGCCGTGCCACGCTCGACCCGGTCGGAGAGGAAATAGACCAGCAGCGAGTCCGCTGCCCAGCGCGGCGCCGAATCGCGTGCCTCACCCGAGGTCAGTCGTCGTGGCGACCCGGTTCCGTCGGTGGCGGCGACCCAGAGTTCGCTGACGGGGTGCTCACCGGCCTGCCCGACCGGTGCGACCACGTACGCGACCCACCTGCCGTCCGGCGACAGCGCCAACGCCTGCGGAACACGACCGTCGACCACCAACTCGGCGGTGAGCTGTGTACGGGTCACCGAGGCACAGTATCGAAACGCCTTCGCAGCAGCATGGCCGCAGCGCCTTCCAGGCCCGCCGGCGCATCACGGGTGCAGGGGCGCCCCGTGGCGTCTCAGACCACCGCGACGGCCGGCCCGGTGCCGGTCGCCGCTGGTTCGGTGTCGACCACGATCGGGGCGTGGTCGGACGGGCCGGTCCCCTTGCGGGCTTCACGGTCCACGTACGCCGAGGAGACGCTCTCGGCGAACTCGTCGGTGGCGTACACCAGGTCGATCCGCATGCCCTTGTTCTGGTGGAACATCCCGGCCCGGTAGTCCCAATAGGTGTACGGGTGCGGCCCCTTCATCGGGGTGGGGACCACGTCGTGTAGGCCGAGTGCGCGTAGCTCGGCCAGGGCCTGCCGCTCGGCCGGGGTGACGTGGGTCGAGCCGACGAAGAGCGTCGGGTCCCACACGTCGGCGTCGGTGGGTGCGACGTTGTAGTCCCCGCAGACCGTCAACGGCCGGTCCGGGCGCAGTTCGTCGGCGAGGGCGTCGCGGAGTGCCGCCAGCCAGGAGAGCTTGTACGTGTAGTGCGGCGAGTCCGGGGTGCGCCCGTTCGGCACGTAGATCGACCAGACTCGTACGCCGGCGCAGGTGGCGGCGAGGGAGCGGGCCTCGGGTTCGGGGAAGCCGGGTTCACCGGGGAACCCGACCACCACGTCGTCGAGGCCGACCCGGGAGAGGATTGCCACACCGTTCCACCGGCCGTTGCTGTGGCTGGCCGCCACGTATCCGAGTTCGCCGACCTCGGCCACCGGGAAGGCGCCGTCGGGGCACTTCGTCTCCTGAAGGCAGACGACGTCGGGGCGGGTGTCGTCGAGCCAGGCGAGCAACCGGGGGAGTCGGGCCTTGACTGAGTTGACGTTCCAGGTAGCCAGGCGCATGTGCACAGCCTGCCGCATTCCGGACCGGTGTGCTGGGCACCCGGCCGGTGGTGGGGGTCGCCGCCGGCCGGGTGTCGAGGTCAGGTGCCGGGGGTGTCGCCGGGGCGGCCCTGCTGCTCGGCGAGGAACCGTTCCAGTTCGGCGCCGAGTTCGTCGGCGGTGGGCAGCGATCCGGGTTCGGCGGAAAGCAGGTTCGGCGCACCGCGTCCACGGGTGAAGGCGTCGTACTGCTCCTCCAGGGCGTGCACCAGTGCGCCGGCCTCGTCGGTCTGGGCCACCTGCCGGTCGATGTCGGTGCGGACCAGTTCGGCGGCGTTACGCAGCCCTTCGGTCGGCAGCAGCAGCCCGGTCGAGCGCGAGATGGAGCTGAGCAGCAGCTCCGCGGCGGCCGGGTACTCCGACTGCGAGACGTAGTGCGGCACGTGTACGGCGAAGCCGACCGCGTCGCGGCCGACCTGGCCGAGCCGGTATTCGAGCAGGTGTCCGACGCCGGCCGGCACCTGCACCCGCTGTAGCCAGGGCTCGTGTCCGGTGATCAGCTCGGGCCGGGTGGCGTGGGCGGTGACTCCGGTCGGCCGGGTGTGCGGTACGGCCATCGGGATCGAGTTCAGTCCCACCGTCAGGCGTACGCCCAGTCGGCTGGTGAGGGCGATCACCGCGCTGGTGAACCGTTCCCACTGGAGGTCTGGTTCGGGGCCGGTGAGCAGCAGGAACGGCGTCTCCGCGTCGTCGTGCAGCAGGTGCAGTTCGAGCTTGGGCTCCTCGTACGACTCCCAGTGGTCCTCGACGAAGATCATCGTAGGGCGACGGGAGCGGTAGTCGAGTAGCTGGTCGATGTCGAAGGTGGCGATCGGCCGACCTTCCAGCGTCGACAGGAGCTGCTCCCGGGCCAGCCGGGTCGCGTTGCCGGCGTCGACGAAGCCGGTCAGCGCCTGGATCAACACCGGCTGACCCAGCTCGGGCAGGTCGTCGGTGAGCTGGTACAGCTCGTGCGGATCGAGCACCGGTCAGGACCTCCTCAACGGGGTGCGCCTACGACAGACGTCACCTCGGTGTACGCAACGCTCCCGCCATCTTGGTGCATTCCGTTCTTCGACTCCGTCACCCCCCTTGAGCATGCCTCGCGATCGAGTGCTCTAGGCAGGCGCGCCGGGACCCCGACCGCTCCGGTCAGGGGTTGGGGGAGTGCGGGAGCCGGGTCGGCCACGCCGGGACCACCGGCACCGGTCAGGCGGTATGGCGTAATGGTTGATCAGTGGCGAGCTGTTTGTCCCAGGGCATCTCACCTGTTCGGGGGAGGTGCGCGTGGTGCGCTCTCTGTGCGAGCCGGTTCGGAGGTAAATGCCCGAATCATTCGCGTACAGGAATATGTCTGGTATGCCGGCCTTGCGTGGGTTGGGGCGTCACGCCCACGCCTGTCGTACGCTGCCCTGTTGGTCGAGGTCCAAGTGTGGTGAGAGCCACGCCATCACCCTCCGTAGTGGCGATTTTCCCTGCCTAGCCTCGTCGGATGCGTGACGACGACAGACCTGACACCAAGGACGACGCCGCAGGCACCACTGACCGAACGGACGAGGCGGTCTCCATCGAGCCGGCGAACTGGGCCCAGCGCTGGATCTCCGAGGCCGGGACCTGGATGGCCCGACGACGGTTCTCCGACGACTGGGCCCGACTCACCGGGCGATGGCGTTCACTGGGCCGGATTCGCCCGGTGCCGCGTACGGTCGCGGTCGGGTTGCTCTGTGCGCTCGGCCTGCTCGCCTTCACCCAGGGGCGGATCGCCACCGGGAACACCCCCGCCGAACGTGCGCCCGCCACGGCGGCGCTCGTCGAGCGGGCCCAGGCCGAACAGGCCGCCTCCCGGTCGGAGAAGCGCACCGAGCCGAGCCCCGAAGCGAGCGCGAACCCGGACGTACCAGCCCCCGCACCAGCGGCCAAGCAGTCGGCGCCACCCGCCCCGCCGGTCGACCCGGGCCCGGTGGCCGGGCTGAGCGGGGTGCAGATGGACAACGCCAAGGCGATCGTGCGTACCGGCCACGACATGGGCATGCCTCGGCGCGCCCTGATCATCGGGGTGGCCACCGCGATGCAGGAGAGCAACCTGCTGAACCTGGCCAACGACGCCCTGCCCGAGTCACTGAACCACCCGCACCAGGGCACCGGTTGGGACCACGACTCCGTCGGCCTGTTCCAGCAGCGTACGAGCAGCGGTTGGGGCCCGGTCGACAAGCTGATGGACCCGGCGTACGCCACCGCGCAGTTCTTCAACGCACTGCGTCAGATTCCCGGCTGGCAGCAGATGGCACTGACCGACGCGGCGCAGGCCGTGCAGGTTTCGGCGTTCCCGGGCTACTACGCCCAGCACGAGGGCGCGGCGACCGAGGTGGTCGACGCGATCATCCCGCCGAACCAGTGACGACGATCCGGTCGAGGTCCGCCACCCGGTCCCGGCGGTTGCCGATTTCGACGGAGTTGGCGCCGGCCCGCAGCGACAGTTCGACCGAGACGGCGCCGACCGGACCGTCGTCGGAACCGGTGTCGGCGAAGGAGACCGTCGTCGGGGTTCCGTTGACCGTCAGCGTGCCGGACCGGCGCTCGTCGCCGACGTAGTAGAGGGTGACGGTGTAGCGGCCGGCTTTCGGTACGACGAGTTCGGTGAACCGGACCGTGTTGCCGGAGCCGCCGCCGATTCCGGTCACGACCGCGCCGCCCGAGGCGCCAGCGACCGACCGGGCCCTGGTCCGCCCCCGACGATCCGCCGCCGGCCCCTCAGCCTCCACGGAGGTGGCGAAGACCGGCGGCGGTGGCGGCGGCACCGGCAGTTGGTGGGGTTGGTTGACCAGGTCGGGCTGCTTCGGCGGCGGTGCGTCCGGCGCCCCGGTGACCGTCGGTGCGGAGGTCGCCGGGCTGCTCGGCGGTGGGGTCGCGGACCGCGAGGTGCCACGGCTCGCCGCGCCGGCGCTGGTCGAGCCGGTCGCCGCGGTCGTCGCCGGCGGCTCCAGGCGTGGGTCCGTGGGTCGGGGCAGCTCCGGCGACGCCGGTTGGACCTGCTGCTCCTGGCCTGCCGGGTCCGCGCCCTGACTGGCGAGCACTGGTACGCCGACCGCGGTCGCCACGGTCGCGACCGCGACCAGCACGGTGACCCGGCGGCGTCGGCCACCCGGCCGCCGCCGCCGCCCGGGGCGGGACGGCTCATGGTCGGTCGCGCCCTGCGGCTCGGGATCGGTGGCCCGTACCACCGGAAGCAGCGCTGTTGCCGCCGCGTCCTCGGGTCGTACCGGTCGACGTCCGGTTGGCGGAAGCCACCCACCTATCCGCAGTGGTACGGGGCTCTCGTCACCTGTGCCGGCCAAAGTTGTTCCTTCCGTACGCCTTCCGACTTTTCAACGCCGAAGGACGCTACCGCAGTCGGATCGTCGCCAGGGCGGCCGTACGCCCCGCTCGGATGATCAACAATATTTGATCAAGTTGACCACTGTGGAGGGAGTTGCCGGTCGATCCGGTGTGCCGCTCGACCAGGGTGGGTACAACTGAGGGACGACGAGAGGGGTACACGATGTCATCACTGGTGCGGCGGGTCAGAGCCTTCCTTCAGTCCCCCCGGGGGCGGCAGTTGGTCGACCGTGGCCGGCGCGAGCTGGCCAAGCCGAGCAACCAGCAGCGGTTGCGCCAACTCCTGTCCCGGTTCAACGGCCGGCGCCGCTGACCGGGCCGTCGAACACCGAACCAGGCGCCGGGCATCGAACCAGCCGCTCGGGCCGCCCCTCCCACCGACGTCCGCCCGCGACCACTCCGGAGTGTCCCGTGACCGACCCAGACCAGGCCGGTACCCGGCCCACCGCAGCCACCCCGGCCGACGCCCACAGCGCCGCGGCGATGATCCGCGACAACCTCGACCCGCGCTCGGGAAGTGACCCCGCGCAGGAGCCGACCGCGGCACCACCGGCCGGACTCTGGGACCGGATGCGCGCCGACCCGCAGTACGCGCCGGAACACCTGGCACTGGAGGCGGTCCGCCGGCTCGGCCCCGAGGCCCGGGAGTGGGCCGAGTCCAGCCGTGCCGCCCACCCCGACCTCGACCGTGACGGCCTGGCCCAGCTCGCGACGAAGAAGTTCGTCGCCCGTGCCCGCCTCTCCGGCGCGGTCTCCGGGGCCGCCGGCCTGCCCGGTGCGGTGATCGACGTCGGGGTGCTCGCCTGGACCCAGGCCCGGATGGTGCTACACATCGCCGCCGCGTACGGGCTCGACCCGCAGCATCCCGACCGCGCCACCGATCTGCTCGTGCTCCAGAAGGTGCACAAGGCGGCCGAGGCGGCACGGCTCGCGCTCGGTGTAGCCGCCGGGCGGGAACGGGCCGAGGCGCTCTTCCGGGGGTCCCAGACTCCGCTGCGCCAGGCGGTCCTACGGCTGAGCGTGCGGCTGGCGAAGATGGCCGGTGTACGGGCCGCGAAGCGGGTCTTTGCCAAGATCGTGCCGGGTGCGGCGATCATCCTCGGCACCTGGGCGAACTCGTCCGCCACCACCGACCTGGCTCGCCGGACGACGGCCCTGTACGGGCAACGCGTGACCACCGCCCCCCAGCAGCGTTAGCCGCTGCGTCATCCGGTGAAGCCGGACGAGCCCCAGGTGACCTCGGCGAGCTTGCCCTGGCCGTCCACATCCGGGTGGAAGTAGTCCAGCCGGTTCAGCATGTCCACGCTGAACCGCACCCGGTGCACCGCGCCGCCGTCGTGCCGACAACGGGATCCGTACGCCCGGCACGCGGCGGCGAGTTCCTTGTTGTACGCGTCGATCCGCGCGCGGAAGATCGACCGCCGGTCGGCGTCGGCGTCGGCGGTCGACGTCGGGTTCGCCAACAGGGCGGGGCAGATTCCCCGGTTCCAGGCCCGGACCACCTCCGCCTCCGGGTGGCCAATCTCCCAGAGTCGGTACAGGTCGGGGATGCTGACCACCAGTACCCGCGCCTTCGGTCGACCCTTCTTGAGCACACCCAGGGCACGGTCGAGCTCGGCCCGGAAGGCGGTCACCTCGGTCATCTCCTCGATCCGGCTCCGGCAGGCGTCGTTCGCCCCGATCAACACCGTGACGTAGTCCGCCCCGTCGGCCACCGCGGCCGTGGCCTGATCCGTGAGTTGCCGCACGCGGGCGCCGGCCGAGGCGTGGTTGTGCCCGTTGCCCCGGACCGCCGGGTTGGCCTCCAGTAGCCGCCGGTAGTGGCTGTCGACCCGTAGACCGTCCCCGGTTGACCAGGAGTTGCGCTGGCAGTTGCTCAGCACGATGCAGGTGCCGAAGCCGGTGGTGATCGAGTCGCCGAGGGCGGCCATCGCGGAGGGGAGGTCCGGGCGGGCGGAGGAGGAGGGCCGGGGTGGTGCCCCACTGGGTTGTCCGATCCCGCCACCGCCGCTCTCACAGGCAAGGGCGGCGAGCGCCAGCACGGCGACGACAGCGGTGGTGGTCCAGCGACGAGGCACTCGTCCCCCCGTTTCTCAGCGGAATGCACGGGTGCGGTAACTCTACGCTGATGCCGTCCCACGCGGAACAGGTCGGTCAGCGGGCGCGCTCCTGGATCGCGCCACCGGTCACCGATACGAACGCCGTCGGCCGGATCGTGATGACGACCCGTACGTCGGCATCGGTGATCGGGTAGATGTTGTCGTACCGCTCCTGGAGGGACCGGTAGAACGAGCCCTTCTCGTCGTCGGGGTCGATGCTCTCCACGACACCACGGACCTCCAGGAAACGGTATTCGTCCTGCGGGTCGGAGATGGAGAGCGCGACCCGGGGCTCGTGCCGCAGGTTGCGGAACTTCTGCCGCCCGCTGGTGTGGGTCATCCGGATGCGCTCGCCGTCCCAGACGAACCACATCACGCTGCTCTGTGGCGAACCGTCCGGGCGGATCGTGGAGAGATGGCTGAAAAGCGGGCGTTCGAGGAGGTCGAGATGGGTTTCTGGAATCACTGCATTGATCGTCATGATCTTGTTTTACCCCGGCCGGAGGCGTGGGGCAACCGGAACGGCGGTGTCGGGGGCGGGCGCGGCAGGTTAGCCGGCTCAACAGTCGGGTAGTTCGACCAGATGGCCGGAAAATCACAGCCCTCCAGGGCGAAAGGGACGGTAGGGCACCCGTACAGTGCGCTCAACCTCCGGCTGGTACTAGCCTCGTTCGGGCTGGTGATCTCCGTGGGACTGGGGGTGCTGGTGGCGCTCACCGGGCACTGGATGCCCGCGGTGATCCTCTTCGTGCTCGCCGCCGTGGCCGTCGTCGACCTGGTGATCATCATGCGCCGGCGGGCCGCCCGCCGCCGCGAGGAACCACCCGGTACGCACCACTCGCTCTTCGAGTAAGCAAGGGGTACGACATGTCGATCGCCACCATCAATCCGGCCACCGGACAGGTGCTCAAGACCTACGACCCGATGTCGCCGGAACAGGTCGACGCGGCGATCGGCCGGGCCGACGAGGCGTTCCGTACGCTGCGCCGCACCACCTTCGCCGAGCGTGCCCGCTGGATGAACGCCGCCGCCGACCTGCTGCTACGCGAATGCGACGAACTCGCCCGCCTGATGACCATCGAGATGGGCAAGACCTTCGTCTCGGCTCGCGCCGAGGTCGCCAAGTGCGCCGCCGCCTGCCGCTTCTACGCCACCCAGGCCGAGGGCTTCCTCGCCGACGAGCCGGCCGACGCGAAGGCGGTCGGCGCCACCCGGGCCTTCACCCGCTACCAACCGCTCGGTGCGGTGCTGGCGGTGATGCCGTGGAACTTTCCGCTCTGGCAGGTGGTGCGGTTCGCCGCCCCGGCCCTGATGGCCGGCAACGTCGGCCTGCTCAAGCACGCGTCCAACGTCCCGCAGAGTGCGCTCTACCTGGGCGAACTGTTCGCTCGGGCGGGCTTTCCGGTTGGCGCGTTCCAGAGCCTGCTGGTCGGCGCCGAGGTGGTCGAACGGGTGCTGGCCGACCCACGGGTCCGCGCCGCCACCCTCACCGGCAGCGAGCGGGCTGGCCGGGCGGTGGCCCGGATCGCCGGTCAGGAAATCAAGAAGACGGTACTGGAACTGGGCGGCAGCGACCCGTTCGTGGTGATGCCCTCGGCCGACATCGAACGGGCCGCCGAGGTCGCCACCACCGCCCGCTGCCAGAACAACGGCCAGTCCTGCATCGCCGCCAAACGCTTCATCGTCCACACCGACGTCTTCGACGCCTTCGCCGAGGCGTTCGCATCCCGGATGGACGCGCTGACGGTGGGCGACCCGATGGACCCGGCGACCGACATCGGCCCGCTCGCCACCGAGCAGGGACGGATCGACATCGAGGAGCAGGTCGACGACGCGGTCCGCAAGGGTGCCCGGGTGCTCTGCGGTGGGCAGCGTCCGGACGGCGCCGGGTGGTACTACCCGCCGACCGTCATCACCGACCTCAACCCGACCATGCGGATCTGGTCCGAGGAGGTGTTCGGCCCGGTCGCCGGCCTGTTCCGGGTCGACTCGTACGAGCAGGCGATCGAGCTGGCGAACGGCACCAACTTCGGCCTCGGCTCGAACGCCTGGACCCGGGACGCGGACGAGCAGGAGCGGTTCGCCACCGACCTCGACGCCGGCAGTGTCTTCATCAACGGGATGACCACCTCCTACCCCGAACTGCCCTTCGGTGGGGTGAAGAACTCCGGGTACGGTCGGGAACTCTCCGCGTACGGCATCCGGGAGTTCTGCAACACCAAGACCGTCTGGATGGGCGAGGGCCTGGCGACCGGCGGCGCCGGCTCACACAGCGAGTAGCGGGCCGACTGCGGCTCCGGCCGCGCCCCGGGGCGCACGCGTTCGGGCCGGAAACGGGCGCCCCTAGGCTGTGCCGCATGGAGCCACTCTTCGAGGTCGTGCTGTTCCTGGCGATCGCGACGCTGGGCGCCGCCCTGGCGCGCCGATTCGGCCTGCTCGCGCCGATTGTGCTGCTTGTCGTCGGGGTGGTGCTCTCGTTCGTACCCGGTTTCCCGCTGGTGCGACTGGACCCCGAACTGGTGCTGGTCGGCATCCTGCCCCCGCTGCTGTACGTCGCCGCGATCCAGACCTCCGTGCCGGCGTTCAGGTACAACCTCCGGCCGATCCTGCTGCTCGCCGTCGGCCTGGTTCTCTTCACCGCGGTTCTGGTCGGCTTCGTCGTGCACGCGGTGCTGCCGGACGTACCGTTGGCGATCTGCCTCGCCTTCGGCGCGGTGGTCGCGCCGCCGGACGCGGTCGCCGCCACCGCGGTCGCGCGCCGGATCGGTCTACCTCGCCGGGTGGTGACCATTCTGGAGGGTGAAAGCCTGGTCAACGACGCGACCGCGCTGGTGCTGCTGCGGGTGGCCACCCTCGCGGCGGTCGGCAGCGGGCTCGACGCCTGGGGTGTCGCGGGCCAGGTGCTGATCACGGCCGGCGGCGGGCTGCTGGTCGGCGTGGTCGGTGCGGTCGTCATCGGCTTCCTGCACAAGAGGATCAAGGACCCGCTGCTCGACAACACGCTGTCGCTGCTCACCCCCTTCGTGGTGGTCTTCGCCGCGGAGGAGTTGCACGCCTCCGGAGTGGTGGCCGTGGTGGTGGTCGGGCTGGCACTCGGACACAAGTTGCCGGTGCTGCTCTCCGCCGGCTCCCGGTTGCAGACGATGGCGTTCTGGCGACTGGTCACGTTCCTGCTGGAGGGACTGGTCTTCCTGCTGGTCGGGCTCCAACTGCGGGACCTGCTGACCCGGCTGGACACCGAGATCGGCACGATGCTGCTGGTCACCGCCGCCGTACTCGCCACCGTCTTCGTTACCCGGTTCCTCTGGATCTTCCCGGCCAGCCTGCTCGTGCGGCTGGTGCCACGGGTCCGCGAGCGGGGTACGGCACTGCCGGCGCGGGTCTCGGCGATCATCTCCTGGGCCGGTATGCGGGGCGTGGTCACCCTGGGCGCGGCGCTCGCGCTGCCGATACCCGGTGACGGCCTGGCGTACCCCCGCGACCTCTTCGTCTGGCTCGCCTTCGCGGTGATCGTGGTGACCCTGGGGCTCCAGGGCGCCACCCTGCCGATGGTGGCCCGGCGGCTGCGGCTCTCGCCCGACGACCCGGTCAAGGACGCGCTCGACGAGGCGGCGGTCCAGCAGCAGGCGGGCCGGGCCGCCCGGGAACGGCTGGAGGCGGCGGCCGACGGCGCCCCACCGGCCGTGGTGGAACGGCTCCGCCTGGTGGTCGAGGAGCGTGCCAACAGTGCCTGGGAGCGGCTGGGGGGCGACGCGCGGGAGACCCCGTCGCAGGCGTACGGTCGGCTGCGGCAGGAGATGATCGACGCCGAGCGCGAGGTGTTCCGGGTCGCCCGTGACGAGGGGCGGATCACCGAGGAGGTGCTCGTGCGGGCGTACCGGGATCTGGATCTGGAAGAGTCGTTGTTGCGGCGGGAGGGACAGCGATGAGCTGCGAACATCTGGCAGGAGCCAATCAACCGGAACCGCAGAGCACCGACGGGTGCCAGGACTGTCTGGAGAGCGGTCACGACGACTGGGTGCACCTGCGGCTCTGCCTGAGCTGTGGCCGGGTGAGCTGCTGCGACTCGTCACCGCGCCGGCACGCCACCGCCCACTTCCACAGCACCACCCACCCGGTGATCCAGTCGTTCCAGCCCGGCGAGTCCTGGCGTTGGTGCTACACCGACGAGCAGGTCGGCTGAGGGCTCACTCGCGCAGGGGCCGCAACCGCAGCACATCCTCGTCGACCGCGACCAGGTGGAAGAGGGTGCTGCCCCGCCCGGCCGGTCCGGTCAGCCGTAACCGGTCGTCGGCGTCCGTACGCCACTCGCCGGGTCGGCGACCCGGTGCGTCGGCGGGCCCCGGCTGGTAGTCGACAAAGGTGCCGTCCGGCCGGAACTCGATCCCGTCCCGGCCCCGGGCCGGGGGGAGCGGCCGGTCGGCGGGACGGTAGACCCGTACCCCCGCGTCGTCCTCTTCGCGTACGTGCACCCAGCGGCGGAAGAGCGCCTCCGGCGGCTGCTCGGGCCCTGGTCCGCTCATCGGGTCAGGGTGGCGCCGGCGGCCAGGGCGGCCCGTGGACCGGCCAGGGCGGCGGCCATGCGCGCGGCCTGTCCGGCGGTGAACATCACCATGGCATCGTCGTCGGTGTAATCCATAAAGTTCATGAACATGTCCCCATCGGGCCCGTTTTCGCAGCTCACGGTCGGAAAAGTGGGCCGGCCGTAGTTCGGCCCGGCCTGGTTCGGGGTGTCGGCGACGAAGTCGTCGCCCCCGCAACCGTCCCCGTCGTCGCCCCAGATGTGCCGCAGGTTGAGCCAGTGGCCGACCTCGTGGGTGCAGGTCCGGCCGCCGTCGAAGGGCGCGACGGCGGTGCCGTTGGTGCCGAACGCGGAGTGCAGCAGTACGATCCCGTCGGTCGCCGCCGGACCGCCGGGGAACTGGGCGTAGCCGAGCACCCCGCCGGCCAGTTGGCAGACCCACATGTTCAGGTACCGGTCGGCCGGCCACGGGTCGGCGCCGCCGGTCGCGACCGCCTTGACCGCGTCGTCCTCCGAGGAGAACGCGGCCACCTCGGTCCGGGTACGGGTGATGCCGCTGGTCGGTGCGCCGGCCGGGTCGGTTTCGGCGAGAAAGAACTCCACCCGGGCGTCGGCAGCCACCGCCCGCCACACCTCGGGTACGGCGGAGATGTCCTCGTTGAGCCGGCGGAAGTCGGCGTTGAGTACGGCAATCTGACTGTGGATCTGCTCGTCGTCGACGTTCTGTGTCTCGTCGCGCCAGAGCACGTGCGCCACCACCGGGATCCGTACCACCTGGTCGAGTCGGGAACGCCCGCGCCGGCACTGGTGGAAGGTGAAGTTCTCGATCTCGGCGGCGGTGCTGGCGTACTCCTCCCGGGTGTCCAGCAGCCGGCGGTGTACCGGCATGGTCCCGCACCAGTTCCGCAGCACCGCCCCGTCCCTCGTCACCGTCATGTCCCGAGTGTGGACCCGTTACCGGTTTCCGGGTACCGATTCCCGTCCGTTTCCGCCGTCCCGGCTGGATGTCGTTCCGGCTGGATGTCGTCCGGCTCAGCGTCGTCTCGGCTGGATGTCGTCCGGCTCAGCGTCGTCTCGGCTGGATGTGGCGAGGTGGGATCGCCGCTCGCTGCTTTGGTGGTGGCCGACCGCCATCTCGCCGATGATGGCGGTCGGCCACGGTGGGGCCGGGCCCTACGCCGAAGGCCCCGCCGCTCAGGTGCAGGCCACCCCGTTGACCGTGAACAGGCCGGGAGCCGGGTTGGCGCCACCGGTCGGGGTGGTGGCGTTCAGGCCGAAGGTGGCCGTACCGCCGGGAGCGATCCGACCGTTGTAGGTCTCGTTCCGTGCCGTGACGGTCGCCCCGGACTGGCTGACCCGGGCCATCCACGCCTCACGCAGCCGCTGGTCTCCGGTGAAGGCGAAACTGGCCGTCCAGCCGTTGATCGCCGTGGTGCCGGTGTTGGTGATGGTGACCTGCGCGGTGAAACCACCGCCACCGTGCCAGGCGCCGTAGTTGACGTAACCGACCCGGCAGTTCGATGCCGGGGGTGCGGTGGCGGCACCCTGGTCGGCGAGCCACGAGGCGATCCAGGCGAGCGCCGAGTTCCAGTTGATCGCCACCTCGTTGGTCGCGTACGAGGCGATGTCGTCGACGTAGCAGAACATCGGGGCGCAGCCGGCCAGCAGGTTCGCCGCGAACGGGTCGTCCAGGCCGGCGTTGGCGCCACCGGCGATCGAGCCGGCCGGCGGGTTCGGCGAGGACGGGTCGTACTGGTTGCCGAAGAGCCGGCTGTGCTGGTTGCGGGACGCCTGCTCGCCCCAGCCGGTCACGTACGACTGGTTCAGCGCGTTGCGGCCGAAGATGTAATCCATCCCCTGCACCGCGCCGTCGCGGTAACGGGCGTTCCGGGTCAGGTCGTACGCCGTGGCGAGCACCACCGCGTTGTTGATGATGTTGCTGTTGGCGCCCCAGAAGTAGCTGCCCGGCCCGCCCGGCATCGGCAGCCCGTACGCCTGGCCGGCGAGGGTGGTGAGATAACCGTCGGCGGCGCCGACCACCGAGGCCCGGATCCGGTCCCGCTCCTGCGGCGCCAGACCGCTCGGCACGGTCGCCAGGTCGAGCCGGCCGAGGGCGGCGGTGCTGCCCCAACCGAAACCGTTCGGGTCGAAGACGTTGCCGGTGTGGTGCGGTGAGGCGGTCAGGTCGGCCAGGTAGGCCGACTCACCGGTGCTCAGGTACAACTCGGCGGCGGCCCAGTAGAACTCGTCGCTGACGTCACCGTCGCTGTACGCCCCACCGCCGTTGCCGTCCGTCGGACTGGCGTAGACGGCGGGGTTGGCCTTCGCCGCCGCGTACGCGGTCCGGGCGGCGGTGCCGCACCGGGTGGCGAACGCCGGGTCGTACGGGGCGTAGAGCCGGGCGCACTGGGCGGCGGTCGCGGCCAGGTTGAGCGTCGCGGCGGTCGACGGCGGGTGGAGTTCCCGCAACTGCGGGTCGTCCTCGGGGGCGAGCGGCAGCCCGGTCCAGTTCTGGTCGTGCAGCTTGTGGTGGGCCATGCCGGCCTTCGGCTTGCCCGCCGGCACCTGCATCCGGAGCAGGAACTCCAGCTCCCAGCGGGCCTCGTCGAGGATGTCGGGCACCCCGTTGCCGCGCTCGGGCACCCGCAGGGTGTTGTCGCCGAGTCCGGCGCCGAGTCCGGCGGTGGGTGCGGTCTTGGTCCGTTCGAAGGCGTTCAGGAGCTGGTAGGTGGCGATGCCGCCGTTGACCACGTACTTGCCGTGGTCGCCCGCGTCGTACCAGCCGCCCCGGGCGTCGAGTCGGTAGTCGCAGACGCCGGGCTGGCAGGGCACGTCGGTGTCGCCCCGGTTCGGGGCCACGCCGAGGTGACCGGCGGGGCGGGCGTACTCCGCGCCGACCAGGCCGCCGTCGATGGCGATGCCGCTGCGCTGGATGTAGAAGAACTGGAGCGAGTCGGAGCGGAGCCGCTGGTAGATGTCACCGGAGATGTCGAACGGGTGGCTGGTTTCGCCGTCGGAGACCAGGGTGTAGCCGGTGCCGACGGTCCGGTAGGCGGAGAAGTCGACACTCTGGACCCGTTGCCCGGAGGCGGCGTCGGTTCCGCGCGGGGTGGCGAGCCCCTGGGCGACCACCGCGCCGGTGGCGGATCTGAGCTGCCAGGGCAGCGGGTCGGTCGCCGGGCTGACGATGGTGGCGTTCTTCGGGCCGCCCGGCAGGTAGCCGATCTGGTTCACCCGTACCCGGGGGCCGGTCTCCGGGACGTACGGCGGTTCCTCCTCGCCGCCGCGCAGGGAGACGTTGTCCAGGCAGAGGGTGTAACCGGTGCTGTTGCCACCGACCTGGAAGGCGACCTGGGCCAGTTCGGTGTCGGCGGTGGCGGTGAAGGTTCGGGTGATGCGCTGCGGGTCCGCGCCGAGTGGCAGGTCCGCCGCGAAGAACGAGGTGTACGGTTCCGCGCCGAGCTGCACCGCCGCGCGGACCGTGGCGCCGGGCGTGGCCGAGGCGTCGAAGGCGAGGGTGTACGTGGACCCGGCGATCAGTGGCACGTCGTTCTGCCCCACCCCGGCGTCCCAGGGGTTGGTGAGCCCGCCGGGAACGACCGAGCAGAGCCGCCCGTCCTGTACGCCGGTGCTGGTGGTGCCGTACGAGTACCAGCCGTCGGCGCCGTTGGCGAAGTCTCCGTTGGCGAGCTGTTCCGGTCCGGCCGGGTCGTCCGGTGGGTCGGTGGAGCCGTCGCTGGTCAACGAGACGTCGTCGAGGCAGAAGGTGTACGGCTGGGCGCTGCCGCCGAGTTGGAAGGTGAGGGTGCCGTCGGTGGCGTCGAGGGTGCCGGTGAACTCGTAGGAGAGGTTCTGGCTGGCGGGGTGCAGCGACAGGTCCCGGGCCAGCACTGTGGTGTACGGCGCCTCGTTGAGCTGCACGTTGGCTTTCACGGTGACCTCGGCGCTGGTCGAGGCGCGCAGCGTGAGCGTGTAGCCGGCGCCGTCGATCAGCGGGATGCCGTTGTGTCCGAGGCTGGCGTCCCAGGGGTTGGCCAGCCCGCCGGGGACCTGGGCGCAGAGCCGGCCGTCGACCACCGCGAGGCTGAGGTTGTCGGTTGCCCACCAGGGGGCGGTGCCGCTGTCGAAGGTGCCGTTGACGATGTGTTCGGTGGGCGCGGCCTGTGCCGGGCTCGGGGTCAGTCCGGTGAGGCTGACGGCGACGGCGGCCACGGCGAGGAGTGCGACGGCCCGCCGGTGGCGTCGGGGTCGGGTCACGGGGCTTCCTTCCGGTGGGGGGTGCGTGCCCGCGGTGACGCCGACTCGGCCGGTCCCGCGGCAAGAGCATCGAGAAGCATGACTGGGAGCGCTCCCAGTACAGCAGCGATGTTGCCAGGCCGTTTCCGGGCTGTCAATCAGTGGTCCTGAATGTATCGGGCTGCCCCTTCGGTTGACGCGCCCTGCCGTCATCGGTGGCACGATCGGCTAGCCGACAGCGGACGCGAGGCGCGACGGCTGTCCGGGCGCCGGCCGATGGGCCAAAATGGATGGTTCCGGCCATGATGATCGGGGGACAGGGTGACCGAGGCGGATGCGGGTGCCCGGCGTGCGTCGGTGGCCCGTGGCGTACGGCTGGTGGCCGTGCTCCTGAGCATCGTGGTGGCCGTGGCGGCGATCCTCGTCACCGTGGTGCTCACCGGTCCGCCGTCGGAGCAGGACCTGCTCCGCGACGCGGGTGTGATCGGCAAGCGACAACTGCTGATCGGCGTCAAGGACGACCAGCCCGGCATCGCCCTGCTCGACCGGGACACCGGCACCTTCTCCGGGTTCGACATCGACATCGCCTTGATGATCGCCGCCGACCTCGGCTTCCGCCGCGACGACGTACGTTTCCTCGCCATCGAGAGCGAGGACCGGGCCAAGATGCAGGCGCGTACGGACGAGGGACAGTTCGTCACGGTCGACCTGGTCATCGCCACGTACAGCATCACCGAGGAACGGGAACAACTCACCGGCGTCAGTTTCTCCGCGCCGTACCTGACCACCGAGCAGTCGGTCATCACCCGCCGGGACTACGCCGGGCCGGTCGACACCCTGGTCGATCTCCGGGGCAAGCGGGTGTGCAGCCTCTCCACGGCCACCTCCGAGTCGCCCGCCGCCCGCGCCGGGGTCGAGCTGGTCAGCAAGAAACGGATCAGCGAGTGCGTCGACGCGCTGCTCAAGGGGGACGTGGAGGCGGTCACCACCGACGCGGCCATCCTGGCCGGCTTTGTCGCCCAGCATCCGGAGCAGCTCGCGCACCACGACATCGGACTGGACCCGTCCGAGAAGTACGGCGTCAACACCGGCGACAACGAGGCCCTGCGGGACCTGGTGAACCTCTCGCTGTTCGACTCGCGCAACGATCCGCAGGATCACCGGTGGGAGGACGCGTACGACAAGCACCTGCGTCCGGAGCAACCGGTCAACCTGCCCCAACAGGTCGCGGTCGACCGGCAGCCGACGGTGGAGAAGGTGGAGGTACGGCGGTGGCCCTGGGAGACGGCGGCGATCGGAGCGCGGACGGTGCCGGCGGCCCGGCCGTAGGCGATGCCGGCGATCCGGCCACGAGCCATGCCGGCGGCCCGGCCACGGGTGGTGTCGACGACCGTCCGGTGAGCGCCCGCCAGGCCCAGCACTGGCTGCTCACCGTCGTTCCGGCGTTTCCGTTGCTCCTGCTGGTGTTACGGCTCTGGCACCTGAGCCGGCAGGACCTCGCCACGATGCTGCTCCTGGTCCAGTACGTCAGCCCGCTCGGCCTGCTCAGCGCGTTGCTCATCACGCTGGTCTGGGTGCTGCCGCTCGCCGTCCTGGTGGTGGCCGCACTCGGCAACCTGCTCTGGGTCAGCGCCCCGGACCGGTTCGACCCGGAACGTTCCCTGCTGGCCCGCACCACCGTGCGGATACCCGACTGGGTCGTCATGGCGGCGGTACTCCTGGCCCTGCTCACCTGGCAGCTCCGGTTCCTCCCCAGTCTGCTGATGTTGACCCTGTCCATCCTGGGGTTGCACACCCGACGCCGGTACGCCGATGACCGGCTCCGGGTGCGTCTGGTCTGCGTCGTACTGCCGATCTCCGCGGCGTTGCTGGCGGCGTTCTGGCTGATGCCGGCGGTGGTCGACGCGGCGCGGGCCGATGAGCTGGTCACGGTGGCGCTGCTCGGCGTACCGCTGCTGCTCGCCGTTTTCCTGACCGGTCCGATCCCACGTCGGGTCGCCCCGCCGCTCACCCGTTGGGTGCTGATCGCGGCGGCGCTCACCGCGCCGTTCGTGCTCGGGGCGATCTTCCTGCGGGCGCCGATCCTGCCAACCGTGGCGGTGGAACTCCTGCCGGTCGGGGCGGCCGAGGGAGACCGGCCGGACACGGTCCTCATCGGTCGGGTGATCGCCGTGGACGACCGCAACACCACCCTGCTGGACAGGCGGGGTCTGGTGCGCTTCGTCCGTAACGACCAGGTGTGGTCGCAGACCCTCTGCCCCGAGCTTGAGCAGGTGCCGTACAGCGTCGTACGGGTGCGGGGCTGGCACGTGGAGGAGACCGCGTTGGAGTGGGCGATCCCGCGTCGTACGCCCGTCGATGCCGATCCGCGGTGTGCGGGCCGGTTGGCCGAAACCACGACCAAACCCCACCAATCCGTTACTCGATAACTACGCAAGGTTAATTTGCGGTGTTGTGGTTCTCTCCCGGAGATCTACTAGAGACACGGTGCCCCCTCGCCTGGCAGGCTGCCTGCCATGACCCTCAAGCTGCGTGCCGCGGCGGTGACCGATCGTGGCCTGATCCGGAGCGGAAACCAAGATTCCGTGCACACCGGCTCCTGGCTCGTCGCCGTCGCCGACGGCATGGGCGGCATGGCCGCCGGGGACCTGGCCAGCCGCATCGCGATCGAGACGATCGCCCCGCTCGACCAGCCGACCCGGGACGAGGACCTGGTGGCTGTGCTGCACGGAGCGCTCGACGAGGCAAGCGCCCGGATCCGCGCGGCGGTCGAGGCCGAACCGACCCGGCAGGGCATGGGCACCACCCTCACCGCCCTGCTCTTCTCCGCAGCCGGCACCGGTCTCGCCCTGGCCCACATCGGCGACTCCCGGGCCTACCTGCTCCGCGACGGGACGTTCACCCAGGTCACCCGGGACGACACCTTCGTGCAGCTACTGGTCGACCAGGGCGTGATCGACGCGGAGCAGGCACGCAGCCACCCACGGCGGGCAGTGGTCACCCAGGCGCTCCAGGGCGAACCGGCGAATCCCGCGTACGCCACCGGCGCCCCGGCGGCCGGTGACCGGTGGCTGCTCTGCTCCGACGGACTCTCCAACGTCGTCCGCTCCGACTCGCTGGCCGAGGCGCTCCACTCCTACCCGGACCGCGACGCCTGCGCGAAACGACTGGTCGACCTGGCACTGCGGGCCGGCGGGCCGGACAACATCACCGTCGTGGTGGCCGACGTCGTCGACGAAGAAGAGGACCGCTGACCGGGTGCGTGGGTTCGGGACGTTCAGGACCGGGGCGGCTTGACCCGCCCGCTCGGCTTCGCCGTACGCGGATCGTCCGGCCAGGGGTGGCGCGGGTACCGACCGCGCAGCTCGCTGCGTACCCGGGGATAACCGGTCTGCCAGAACGACGTCAGGTCACTGGTCACCGCCACCGGCCGGCCCGCCGGGGAAAGCAGGTGCAACCGCACCGGCACCCGACCGTCAGCCAGTCGGGGCACGTCCGGCCAGCCGAAGGTCTCCTGCAACTTCACCGCCAGTACGGGTGCGGCCGGATCCGTGTAGTCCACCCGGATCCGTGAACCGCTCGGCACGGTCAACCGTTCGGGCGCCAACTCGTCCAACCGTGCCGCCTGCGCCCACGGAACCAGCCGGCGCAGCGCCGACGCCACGTTGACCCGATGCAGGTCGGCCCGGCGACGGGCACCGGCCAACTCCGGCGCGAGCCACTGTGGCGCGGCGGCGAGCAGCGCCGCGTCGTCCACCAGCGGCCACTCGTCGCCGAACGCGTGCCGGCAGAAGGCCAGTCGCAGCCGGGTCGACTCCGCCTCGGCGGTCCAGTTGAGCAGGTCGAGCCCGACCTTGCGCAAACCGTCGAGCAGGGCGGCGGTGAGCTGCTCCTGATCCGGTCGCAGCAACGGACGTTCGGTCAGGACCAGCGCGCCGAGCCGCTCCACGTCCCGGGCGAGCACGTCGTCACCGGACCAGACCACCTCCCGGTCGTGCCGCAGCGTCGGCGCACCCGCCTCCCGGGCGGTCGCCTCGTCGATCACCGCGGCGAGGCGGATCTGCGCGCCACGTCGGCCGGGGGCGCGGTCCGCGACCGCGACCGCGAGCCAGCGCGAGCCGGTCAGGGGCGAGCCGGCCGCCAGGTCCGCCGCGGTCCCGCCCGCCATCAGGTACGTGGTGCCGCCGCGTTGCCGTACCCGGGCCAGCCGTTCCGGGTAGGCGAGTCCGACCAGCAGCCCGGCGGCGAGGTCGTCGGTGAGCCGTGCCCCGTCACCACCCGAGCCACTGCTGGTGGTGCCGTTCTCGCCCGTGGTCGCGGCGTCTCGGAGCCGCTTCACCTCGGCCCGCCACCGGGCGGTGACGGCCGGGTCCGTACCGCCGCGCAGCCGCCGCCAGACCGCGGCCAGGTCGTCGTCGCGCCCCACCACGGAATCCTCGGAGAGGAGCGCCACCACCTCGGCCGCCCGCTGCGCGCCGAGCAGGTCGGTCCCGTCCAGCAGTGCGCGGGCCAGGCGCGGATGGGCGCCCACCGAGGCGATCACCCGTCCCCGCCCGGTGACCCGTCCGTCCTCGTCCACCGCGCCGAGCGCGGTGAGGGTGGCCCGGGCGACCTGCATGGCGGCGGCCGGTGGTGGGTCGGGCAGGGTGAGCCCGGCCCCGTCCGGCTGCCCCCAGCACGCCAGTTGCAGGGCGAACGCGGTCAGATCGGCGGTGGCTATCTCCGGTTCCGGTTGCGCCGGCAACCGCTCGTGGGTCGCCTCCAGCCAGCAGCGGTAGACCCGCCCAGGCGCCTCGCGCCCGGCCCGGCCGGCCCGCTGGGTCGCCGCCGCCCGCGAGACCGGGACGGTGACCAGGGCACCGAGTCCCCGGGCCAGGTCGGTACGGGCGACCCGGCTGAGCCCGGCGTCGACCACCACCCGTACGCCGGGCACGGTCAGGCTGGTCTCCGCGACGGTGGTGGCGAGCACCACCCGGCGCCGGGGCCCCGGACGCAACGCCGCGTCCTGGTCCGCGCCCGACTGGCGGCCGTGCAACGGCAGCACGTCGACCTGGCCCCGTGATCCGGAGAGTCGGCTGGTGACTCCGGCGATCTCTCCCGCGCCGGGCAGGAAGACCAGCACGTCGCCGTCGGCCTCGTGCAGCGCCCGGCGAACGGTCGCCGCCACGTGGTCCAGCAGACGCGGGTCGACCCGCAGCCCGTGCGGCGGATCCACCGGCCGGGTCGGCGGCGCCCAGATCACCTCGACCGGGTGCAGCGCCGACGATGCCTCGATCACCGGTGCCGGGCGGCTCCCGGCGGTGCCGAGTACGGCGGACAACCGTTCCGCCTCGGCGGTCGCCGACATCGCCAGCAGCCACAGTTCGGGGCGGAGGGTGGCGCGTACCTCGACCGCGAAGGCGAGCGCGAGATCGGAGTCGAGGTGACGCTCGTGCGCCTCGTCGAGCAGCACCGCGGATACCCCGGCCAGTTCCGGGTCACGCTGGAGTCGCTGCACCAGCAGCCCGGTGGTGACCACCTCGATCCGGGTCCGGGGGCCGACCCGCCGCTCGCCGCGTACGGCGTAGCCGACCGTCGCACCGACCTGTTCGCCGAGGAGTGAGGCCATCCGGCGTGCCGCCGCGCGGGCGGCGATCCGGCGCGGCTGGGCGACCACGATCCGACCATCGAGGGTCTCGGCCAGGGCCAACGGCACCAGGGTGGTCTTACCCGTACCCGGTGGCGCGACCAGCACCGCCGCGCCGTCGTCGTGGAGCGCGGCGAGCAGCGCCGGCAGCACGTGGCGGACGGGTAGGTCGAAGGTGGTGGCCTCGGGTAGCACCGGGCCAGTGTCGCACCGGCGCCCGGCTGGAGCCGGTGCGGCTGGTCGATCGGGGCGGACCGGGCCGCCCGGGGCGCTCAGTCGGACGGGGTGAACGAGCCTTCCCCGGCTCGGCTGACGAATGCGTTCCACCCGGCGGTGCCGAACACCAGCACCGGACCCGGGCGGTCCTTGGTGTCCCGTACCGCCACCGCGTCGTCGAGGATGGCGACCTCGACGCAGTTGCCGTTGCCGCTGCTGCGGCGGCTCGTACGCCACGTGGCCTGAGTCAGGTCGAGTCCCGTCATTGGCACCCCTCGTCTCTCCCCCGATGAGCCACCGGATCGATCACAGATAGTTACGAGAAGCCTCCCGGATTCGGGTCTTCGACTCCGCCGGAGTGAGCGCCATCCGGCACAGCTTCTCGTGCAGCAGGGTATACCCGAGCACATGGTCGGCTTCCTCCAGAGCCAGCCCCATCGTGAGGTTTTCCAGGTAAACCACGGACGCGTCGGCGGCTTCGGCGAAGCCGAGGATGACGTACGGGGTGGTCATCGCCGGGTGCCCGCCAGCGGAGAAGGGAAGTACCTGGATGGTTACGTTAAGTAACTCGCTGAGGTTGACCATGTGGGCCAGTTGGCGCCCCATCACCATCGCGCCGCCGACCGGTCGGAGGAGTACCGCCTCGTTGAGAACCACCGACAGCCCGACCGGCGGGTCGCGGTGCAGCACCTCCTGGCGTTTCAGTCGTGCGTCGACCTTGCGGTCCACTCCGGCATCGCCGGCGGTGAGCAGGTAGATGGCCCGGGCGTACTCCTCGGTCTGGAGCAGTCCCGGTACGGACTCGGCCTCGTACGTCCGCAGCGAGGCGGCCTCGGCCTCCAGCCCGACGTAGAACTCGAACCAGTCCGGCAGTACGTCGCTGTAGCTCTGCCACCAACCGCGCTGCTGCGCGCCCCGGGCGATTTCGATCAACGCTTCGGCAGCCTCACCGGTCACCTGGTAGAGCGCCAGTGCGGCGCGGACGTCTCGTGGCTTGATGCCGATCTGTGCGTTTTCGATCCTGGAAAGGTTGCTCTTGGACATGTCCAGTTGGCGTGCGGCCTGGTCGAGGGTCATCCCGCC
The DNA here is from genome assembly GCF_044458865.1 of Micromonospora sp. NPDC050417. NCBI lineage: Bacteria > Bacillati > Actinomycetota > Actinomycetes > Micromonosporales > Micromonosporaceae > Micromonospora > Micromonospora sp. NPDC050417. Next base: position 119,796 of record NZ_JBITIH010000018.1, on the reverse strand, counting down.
GCGCTCGCGCAGTTGACGGAGTTCCCGGGCGATACGGCGACGGCGAACGGTTGGGCTGGCGGTCACCGGGCGAGTCTTGCACGGCCGGAGTAGCAGGCCGGGTGCCTGGTCGTGAAACCGATTGAATCCGGGAGTTGCATTGCATCCGTGCGGCGGTGCATCCTTTCCCGGGCGTCGATCAATAACACTTCCTTCCCGTGTGGACTGTCCACACGCGCCGGACAAAGGGGAGATTCGTGCTACTCGCGGACGAGTTCTTCCTGATTGCGCACGACGATGCCAAAGGCAGACCCCGGCTGCACGCGTCCGCGACCGGACTGGGGCTCGCCGCCGGGCTCCTTGGCGAACTGTTGCTGGCCCGCCGGATCGTGATCGGCGGGGGCACGGTGACCGTGGTGGACCGGCGACCACCGGACGACGCCCTGGCGCACACCGTGTTGGACCAGTTGGTGGGCGAGCCGGGGCACCGGTCGATCCGTACCTGGCTGATGTTCCTCGGTAACAGCGCGGTCGACTCGGTCGGCGAACGGCTCGCCCGAGCCGGCACCGTACGCCGGGAGGAGACCCGACGCATGCTGCGTACCACGGTCATCTACCGGCCGGTGGACATGAACACGGCGGCCTGGCCGGTCACCCGGTTGCGGGCGTCACTCGGCCGGGCCGAGCCACTGCCGACGGAGGACGTGCTGCTGCTCGCCCTGCTCGCCGCGACGAACCTGCTGCGCGAGGTTCTCTGGGGCACCGATCCCGGGGTGCAGCAACGGCTCCACCAACTGATAGACGGGCTGCCTCCGCCACTGAGCGAGCTGGCCCGGCATACCGAGGCGGCCGTGGGCGCCGCCATCCTCGCTGGCCGCCCCTAACCAGCCGCATGTAAGGAAGGGCCCCTTGTTATCGCATTCTGTATAGGAAGGGGCCCTTCCTAACCGGATCCGACCGGCCAGCGCGGTCCGGCCGGCGGGGTCCGGCCACCGTGGTTCTCCTCACCCCTGGAGCAGACTGATGGCCCCACCCTCCGCACCTCCCAGACCGAGCAACGTCTCCTCCGCGCTGGCCAGTGGCCGGCTCGGCATTCCTTCTGTGGTCTTCTTCGTACTGTCGGCCGCGGCGCCCTTGACCGTGGTGGCCGGCGTGGTCACCACCGGGTTCGCGGTGACCGGAGTGACCGGGATCCCGCTGGCCTTCCTGCTCATCGGTGCCGTGCTGGCACTCTTCTCGGTCGGCTACGTCGCGATGGCCCGACACACCGCCAACGCGGGAGCGTTCTACGCGTACGTGACCCGCGGGATCGGCCGGCCGGCCGGGGTCGGCGCCGCCTGGGTGGCGCTGATCGCGTACAACGCGCTCCAGGTCGGGCTCTACGGTGCGGTCGGCGCGGCGGCGGCCCCCGTACTCGAACAGTTCTTCGGCCTGCACGACCCGAGCTGGTGGGTGATCGCCCTGGTCGCCTGGGCGGTGGTCGCCGGGCTCGGGGTGCTGCGGGTGGACATCAACGGCATGGTGCTCGCCGTGCTGTTGCTCGCCGAGATCGCCATCATCGTCGCCTTCGACCTGGCCGACCTGCTCAGCCCGGCCGGCGGGCGGATGAGCTTCGAGACGCTCGCCCCGGGGAACCTGTTCGTGCCCGGGGTCGGGGCGATCCTGGTGCTGGCGGCGACGGGTTTCACCGGGTTCGAGTCGTCGGTGGTGTTCAGCGAGGAGAGCAAGGACCCGAAGCGGACCGTACCGGTCGCCACCTATCTCTCGGTGGCGATCATCGCCGGGCTCTACGCGATCAGCGCCTGGGCGATGACGGTCGCCACCGGCCCGGACAAGATCGTCGAGGCGTCCCGGACGGAGCAGGTCGGGCTCATCTTCGTGCTCGCCGACGGCAACCTCGGTGGCAGTTTCGTCAGCATCGGGCAGGTGCTCTTCCTGACCTCGGTACTGGCCGCGATGATCTCGTTCCACAACACCACCGCGCGGTACACCTTCGCGCTCGGCCGGGAGCGGGTCCTGCCCGCGATCTTCGGCCGGACCGCGCCCCGTACCGGAGCGCCACGGGCGGCGTCCATCGCGCAGAGCGTCTTCGGTCTGGTCGTCATCGCGGTCTACGCGATCGCCGGCTGGGACCCCCTGGTGCAGCTCTTCTACTGGGGCGGTACCGCTGGCGGGTTCGGTGTCCTGCTCCTGATCACCGCCACGTCGGTCGCGGTGATCGCCTTCTTCGCCCGCAACCCGGCGGGGGAGAGCGCCTGGCATCGGGTGGTCGCCCCGGGGCTCGCCACGGTCATTCTGGCGACCATCCTCTTCTTCGCCCTGGACAATTTCGCCATCCTGCTCGGCGTCGCCCCCGACTCCGTACTCCGTTGGGCGCTGCCCACGGTCTATCCGGTCGCCGCGGTGCTCGGCGTCCTCTGGGCGCTGCTGCTCCGGTCCCGCAGACCGGAGGTCTACGAGACCATCGGGCTCGGCCCGGAGAGCGTGACGGCCGGGCTGACCGCGCCGGGCGCCGCCGTCCGCCAGCCGGTCGCCTCGGAGGTACGGCGGTGACCGCCCCGGTGATCGAACGGGCCGAGACGGCGGACGCGCGGGTGCTCGGTGAGCTGATCGCGGAGGCGTTCCAGTCGCTCGCCGCCTGCCGGTGGCTGGTGCCGGACCCGGTGGGCCGGCTCCAGATTCTCTCCGACGACTTCCACATCCTGGTCGAGCACGCACTTGAGTGGGGACTGGTGGAGACCACCGCCGACCGTCGGGCGGTCGCGGTCTGGCTGCCCGCGGTCGGCGATCCGCTGCCGCCGCCGTCCGACTACGACAAGCGCCTGGTCGCCGCGTGTGGCGAGTGGACGGAGCGGTTCCGGCTGCTGGACGACCTGTTCGAGGCGAACCATCCGCAGGAGGCCCATCACCACCTCGCCTTCCTCGCTGTCGGTCCGGAACGTCAGGGCAACGGCGTCGGTTCGGCGTTGCTGCGCCACCGGCATGCTTTTCTGGACGAACAGGGGCTGCCGGCGTACCTGGACGCGAGCAGCGCCGACAGCCGGGATCTCTACGCCCGCCACGGTTACCGGGCCTCGGAGCCGTTCCGGCTGCCGGACGGCACCCCGTTCTGGCCCATGTGGCGTCCGGCGGGCGGGTGAGTCACCGATCGGGCAGCCGGCGGATGACCGATCGGTGACAGCGTGAGGGGCCGGGCCACTGGTGGCCCGGCCCCTCACGTCCGGCGACGTACGCCGGAACCTCCCCCAAGTATCAGTAGGTTTCGCTGAGCTGTCCGCGCAGCTTCGTCAGCGCACGGGCGAGCAGTCGGGAGACGTGCATCTGGGATACGCCGATCTGGTCGGCGATCTGGGACTGGGTCAGGTTGCCGTAGAACCGTAGGGTGAGGATCTTCTGCTCGCGCTCGTCGAGGGTGGCGAGCGCCGGTCCGAGGGCGACCCGGAGTTCGGCGAGTTCAAACTCGGCGTCGTCACCGCCGAGCATGTCACCGAGTTCGGTGGCGCGTTCGCCGTCGCCGGTCGGGGTGGAGAGGGAGACGGCGTTGTACGCCCGCGCGCCCTCCAGCCCTTCGAGGACCTCTTCCTCGGTGACCTTGAGGTGTGCCGCGATGTCGGCGACGGTCGGGGAGCGGCCGAGGGTCTGGAGCAGGCTGCTGTTCGCCTCGGAGATGCTGAGCCGCAGTTCCTGGAGTCGTCGGGGTACCCGTACGTCCCAGGTGCGGTCTCGGAAGTGGCGCTTGAGTTCCCCGATGATGGTCGGGATGGCGTAGCCGGCGAAGTCCACGCCCCGGCTCGGGTCGTACTTGTCGACTGCCTTGATCAGTCCGACGGCGGCGGTCTGGGCCAGGTCGTCGGTGGGTTCGCCCCGGCCGCCGTAGCGGTGGGCGAGGTGGTTGGCCAACGGTAGCCACGCCTCGATCGCCCGGTCACGCAGCGCCGGTCGCGACGGGTGCTGGGCCGGCAGCGCGGCCATCGCCAGCAGCAGGTCGGTGGCCGAGTCGGTCAGCGCGTTCGGGTCGAGCTTCGGTGCCGTCTTGACGGCGGCGGCTGTGACGGTGTCCGGCTCAGTGGTGGTTGGCGCGGTCATGGTGGTCCTCCCTGCACCTCGTCCGCGGACAAGACAAGTACCAGCGTTTCGCTGTCGGTCGTGCGGTTGCTGTGGGTCGTGCGGTCTCGGCTCTTTCGGTTTCGCTAAGAGCCGTTCAGTGCAGCCACCATAACCTGTTTAGCTAGCCAATAGCTAGCCGAAAGTATGATGTATATAGTTCTCATATTATGCTTAACGGTAATATCGGGCAGGTCTGAAAGGGTCTGGCTAGTCTTCTGAGCGTGGGATGTGAGCGGGCACACGCATCGGGGCCGGTCGCCGCGTTGGTCCTCGCCGCCGGCGCCGGGCGGCGCTACGGCGGCCCCAAGGCACTGATCCCCCTCGACGGGCGGCTGCTCGTCGAACGCGCCGTCACGACCGCGCGCGACGGCGGTTGTGCCCCCGTACTCGCCGTGCTCGGTGCCGGAGCCGCCACCGTGCGAGCCGCGGCGGACCTCACCGGTGCGGTGCCGGTCGACAACCCCGACTGGGCCACCGGACTCGGCTCCTCGCTCCGCGCCGGCCTCGCCGCCCTGCACGACAGCACGGCGGTGGCCGCCCTCGTCCTCCTGGTCGACATGCCCGGCATCACCGCCGAGGCGGTCCACCGCCTGGTCGACCTGGCTACCCCGGAGAGCCTCGCCGTCGCCGGTTACCAGGACCGGCGCGGCCACCCCGTCCTGCTCGGCCGGACCCACTGGGCCGGGGTCGCCGATGGCGCGGTCGGCGAGGTGGGTGCCCGTGCCTACCTGCGGGAACACGCCCAGCAGTTACAGGTGGTGGACTGCGCCGACATCGCCGACGACGCCGACCTCGACACCCCCACCGACCTGACCCGCTTCCCGGGGGCACCACGCGTACGCCCGCCGCTGGAGCCCGGTGCCACGGCCGGCGGCGGCGCGCGGCCGTGGTCGTCCGCGGACCGGACGAGCAGATCGGCGTACGGTGACTGAGCGGCCACACTGGTGCCATGCGTGAGGTGATGGACGACCTGATGCGCTGGTGGCACGCGGACGCCCCGGTCGGGATGGCCACCGTCACCGCCACCTGGCGCAGTGCCCCCCGACAACCCGGCGCGACCATGCTCGTCGGCCCGGACGGCACCGCGGTCGGCAGCGTTTCCGGCGGCTGCGTCGAGGCCGCCGTCTACGACCTGTGCCAGGAGGTGGTGGCCGCCGGTGTGCCCCGGGCGCAGCGCTACGGGGTGCACGACGACGACGCGTACGCCGTCGGCCTGACCTGCGGCGGCAGCATCGAGGTCTTCGTCGAACGGGTGGACCGGGACACCTTCCCCGACCTCGCCGAGGTGGCCGAGGCGATCGGCCGGCGTACCCCGGTCGCGGTGCTCACCTGCGTGGCGGGCCCGCCCGAACGGGTGGGCCGGCGGATGGTGCTCTGGCCCGACCGGCGCAGTGGCTCACTCGGCTCCGGGCGGCTCGACGACGCGGCGAGCGACGACGGGCGCGGACTGCTCGCCGCCGGGCGTACCGGCCTGCTGCACTACGGTACGGACGGCGAACGCCGGGGCAGCGGGCTGACACTGCTGCTCAACGCGTACGCCCCGCCGGCCCGGATGATCGTTTTCGGGGCGATCGACTTCGCCGCGGCGGTGGCCCGGGTCGGTGCGTTCCTCGGCTACCGGGTGACCGTCTGCGACGCCCGCCCCGTCTTCGCCACCGCCCGCCGGTTCCCGGACGCGGACGAGGTGGTCGTCGACTGGCCGCACCGCTACCTGGCCGCCGAGGCACGCGCCGGGCACCTGGACGAACGGACGGTGGTCTGCGTACTGACCCACGATCCGAAGTTCGACGTGCCGGTGCTCCGGGTCGCACTGGACCTTCCGCTGGCGTACGTCGGCGCGATGGGTTCCCGCCGTACCCATGACGACCGGCTGGCCCGGCTCCGAGAGGAAGGTGTGCCGGAGGCGGCACTGCGCCGGCTCGCCTCCCCGATCGGGCTGGACCTCGGCGCGCGTACGCCGGAGGAGACCGCCGTCAGCATCGCCGCCGAGATCGTCGCCACCCGCTGGGGTGGCAACGGTGCCCCGCTCTCCCACACCGCCGGTCGCATCCACACCCCCCACCGCCCGCTCACCGGTTGACGCGGCCTCGCCAGTTGCCACGCCCGCCAGTTGCCGCGCCCTCGCCGGTTGCCACGCCCCCCGGTTAGGAAGGGCCCCTTGTTATACAAAAAGCGATAACAAGGGGCCCTTCCTTACCGGGGGAGGCGGAGGGCGAGGAAGAAGTCGACCCGGTCCTCGAAGCGGGACAGGTCCCGCCCGGTGAGCTGTTCGATTCGGCCGATCCGGTAGCGCAAGGTGTTGACGTGCAGGTGCAGCAGGGCGGCGCAGCGCGTCCAGGATCCGCCGCAGGCGAGAAAGGAGTCGAGCGTACGGAGCAGGTTCGCGTTGTGCGTCCGGTCGTACGCGAGCAGCGGTGCGAGCAGCCGACGCTGGAACGCCCGCCGGGTGTCGGCCGGCACCCCGGCCAGCAGGAGCAGGTGCGAGGCGAGTTCGTCGGCGCCGACCACGCTGGTCCGTTCACCCCGTGCGACCGCCGTACGCAGGGCGTGCCGGGCCTCCTCGACCGCGCCGCCGAGGGCACCTGGTCCGGCCGCCGGGCCGCTCACCCCGACGGCGAGTCGTCCACCGCCCAGCCCGGGTGCGTACGCGGCCACCCCGGCGCGGATCGTCTCCACCGCGTACGGGGCCTGCGCTGGCGTGACGGCGAGGATGGCGAGGACGGTGTCGGGTAGTCCCGCGTCGGTCACCGCGACCCGTTCGGTGGCTGGTTCGACCAGTTCGGCGCAGATGGCGACGGCCAGTTCCGGGGGCGTACGCAGGCCGGTCAGGTTGACGGCGAGCACCAGGAAGGTCGCGTCCGGTGGCAGCCCGCAGGAGAGCAGCCGGCCCCGCAGGTCGACCTGTTCGGTCCCGGTGAGGGCGGCGCCGAGCTGGTCGGCGAGCCGTCGTTCGATCCGTAGCGCCTCGTCGACCTGGGACCGTTCCAGCGCCACCAGACTCGTCAGTTCGGCGGTCGCGTCGGCCAGCCCGCCGTCCTGGGGTGCGGACGGGTCGCGCCCAGGGGCGGCGCAGGCGAGCAGCCAGGAGGCGAGCCGGTGCTCGGGGCGGCCGGGTACGCCGGAGACGACCACCCGACGCTCGTCCACTGTGGCGTGTGCCGGTAGCCGTCCGGCGCCGAGGAAGGCGTGTGCGAGGGTGGCCCGGTCGGTGGGGCCGAGCGCGGTGGTGCCGGCGACCAGGCGGCCGGTCGGTGTCAGCACCCAGCAGTCGACGCCCAGTTCGGCGGCGGCCGGCGGGAGCAGGTCGACCAGTCGGGCCCCGGCGGCCATCGCGGCCACCAGACCCCGGTGCCGTCCGAGTACGGTGGCGAGCCCGCTGGCCCGCTGCGCCCAGAGTGACGGGTTCACCTCGTCGACGATGTCCCGGAACGACACCTCGATCGGCACCTCGAACAGGGGCATCCGGTGCCGTCGGCACGCGTCGACCAGGTCGTCCGGAACCGAGCCGAAGACGGCGTCACCGGCGCCGATCGCGGTCACCGACGCTTCGGCGCAGGCGGCGACGAAGGTTTCTGAGTCGCTGGCGTCGCGCCGCCAGACCAGACCGGTGAGCACGATCTCGCCGCCGGAGAGGTAGCGCCGGGGGTCGGGCAGGTCGGTCACGTAGACCCGGCTGACGGGTCGTTCCAGCGCCTCCGCCCCGGTCAACAGGGTGAGCCGCAGCCGTGGCCGGTGCAGCGCCTCGCGTAGCAGCATCGCGGTTCCTTCCGGTCGCGCCACGGGGAGATGGCTCGGGTTTGGAGGAAGCTACGGAAACGATACGGGTCACTGGTTTCGAATTGGGTGTCGTTGCCGGTTCAACCGGCGCTGACCGGCTGTTGTACTTCTCCCAACCCTTGGGAGGTGGCGACCATCAGCGCTTCCGGCCACACCTTGGACAGTTTCAACACCGTTGCGCCCGATCGGGCGCGACGGGACCTGCTCGCCTGCTGCGCCGTACCGGCGTGGGCGTCGGCTCTGGTCGAGCGTCGTCCGTACCCGGATCTGGGTGTGCTGCTCGCCGTCGCGGACGCCGCGTTGGCGGCGCTGAGCTGGGACGACGTGGCGTTGGCGCTCGCCGCGCATCCGCGCATCGGGGAGCGGCCGGCCGGCGCGGACCGGGAGTCGGCCTGGTCCCGTCGGGAGCAGGCCGGGGTGGCCGACGCCGACGCCCGGACCAGGGCCGAACTGGCGGTCGCGAACCGGGAGTACGAGCGGCGCTTCGGTCACCTCTTCCTCGTCTTCGCCAGTGGTCGGACCGAGACCGAACTGCTCGCCGTCGCCCGGCAACGGCTGCGCAACGACGACGAGACCGAACGGCGGGTGGTGCACCGGGAGTTGCGGCGGATCGCCCGGCTCCGCCTGGAACGACTCCTCACCGACGACCGGGCCGAGCCGCCGTCGCCGGGCGGCGTCGATCCGGCCGAGCCGCCGTCGTGGGGTGCGGTCGACCCGGGTGGGCGTCGGGCGGCGGGAGGACCGGGCCATGACTGAACGGTTCGCGCGGGTCTCCACCCATGTGCTGGACACCGGGCGGGGAGTGCCGGCGGCCGGTGTACACGTGCGCCTCGAACGCCACGACTCCGGCGGCTGGTCACTGGTGGCGCAGGGGCGTACCGACGCCGACGGACGGCTGTGTGACTGGGTTCCGCTGCACGACTGCCAGGCCGGCGGCTACCGGCTCGTCTTCTTCGTCGAGGCGTACTTCGACGGCGACACCTTCTTCCCGGAGATCACCGTGGCTTTCCAGTTGGCCGACCCGGACCAGCGGTACCACGTACCACTGCTGATCGGCCGGCACGCCTACACCACCTACCGAGGGAGCTGAGCGATGTCGATCGTGCTCGGGGCCAACCAGTACGGCAAGGCCGAGGTACGCCTGGTCCGGGTGCTCCGGCACGGCGGCCGGCACGATCTGTGCGATCTCAACGTGACCGTGACCCTCGCCGGTGACCTCGCCGCGACCCACCTGACCGGTGACAACGCCCAGGTGCTGCCGACCGACTCGCAGAAGAACACCGTCTACGCCTTCGCCCGCTCGCACGGCGTCGACCAGATCGAGGATTTCGCCCTGCTGCTGGCCCGGCACTTCGTCGCCGCCCAGCCGGCGATCACCCGGGCCAGGGTCCATATCGAGGAGTACGGCTGGGACCGGCTCGGGCCGCACTCGTTCCAGCGATCCGGTGGCGAGGTCCGCACCGCCACCGCCACCTGCGTCGCCCCCGATTCCGAGTCCGCCGCCGCCTCCGCCTCCGGTGCCGGGCTGGTCGAGGTGGAGGCCGGGTTGACCGGGCTGGTGCTGCTCAACTCCACCGACTCGGAGTTCACCGGCTACGTCAAGGACCCGTACACGACGTTGCCGGAGACCACCGATCGGATCCTCGCCACCGCTGTCGACGCGCGGTGGCGTTACCGGGACACCGGTGTCGACTGGGCCGGCTCGTACGCGGGGGTGCGGTCCGCGCTGGTCGACGCGTTCGTCGGGACGTACAGCCTGTCGTTGCAGCAGACCCTCTACGCGATGGGGCACCGGGTGCTGGCCGAACGGCCGGAGGTCACCGAGGTACGGCTCGCCCTGCCGAACCGGCACCACCTGCTGGTCGACCTGGCGCCGTTCGGGCTGGAGAACCCGGGCGAGGTCTTCGTCGCCACCGACCGGCCGTACGGGCTGATCGAGGGGACCGTCACCCGGGCCGGGGACGGGGTGGGGTGATGGAGTTCCTGGCGCCGGCGAACTGGGCCGAGGCACTGGCCGCCAAGGCGGAGTATCCGGAGGCGCTGCCGATCGCCGGTGGCACCGACGTGATGGTGGAGCTGAACTTCGACCGCCGACGGCCGGTGGCCCTGCTCGACCTGGGGCGGGTGGCGGAGCTGACCGAGTGGGGTGGGGACGGGGACCTGATCCGGGTGGGCGCCGGGGTCACCTACCGGCGGATCATCACCGAACTCGGCGCCCGCCTGCCCGGCCTGGCGCTGGCCGCCCGCACGGTCGGCTCACCGCAGATCCGCAACCGGGGCACCGTCGGCGGCAACCTCGGCTCCGCCTCACCGGCCGGGGACGCCCACCCGCCGCTGCTCGCGTGCGGCGCGCTGGTCGAACTCGGCTCCGTACGCGGCACCCGCCGGGTTCCGGTGGCGGAGTTCTTCACCGGGCCGAAGCGGAGCGTACGGGCACCCGACGAGCTGATCGCGGCGATCCTGGTGCCACCGGCCGGGGGTCCGCAGCAGTTCGCGAAGGTCGGCACCCGCAACGCGATGGTGATCGCCGTCTGTTCGTTCGCCCTCTCCCTGGAGCCGCTGGCCCGGCGGATCGGCACCGGCATCGGTTCGGCCGGGCCGACACCGTTGACCGCCGGACCGGCCGAGGAACTGCTCGCCGCCGAACTGTCCTGGGAGGACGCCGGGGCGCTGCCGGAGTCGCTCTCCCGCCGTTTCGGTGACCTGGTCGCGGCGGCGGCAACCCCGATCGACGACGTACGCGGCACTGCCGCCTACCGCCGGCACGCGCTCGCCGTCCTGGCCCGTCGCACCCTGCACTGGGCCTGGCGGGAGCATCGCGAAGGAGGGCGACGATGAGGGTCACCTGCCGGGTCAACGGTGAGCCGCGCACCGCCGACGACGTCTGGGCCGGCGAGAGCCTGCTCTACCTGCTCCGTGAACGACTCGGTCTCGCCGGTGCCAAGAACGCTTGTGAACAGGGCGAATGTGGATCCTGCACGGTCTATCTGGACGGTGTGCCGGTCTGCGCGTGCCTGGTCGCGGCGGGACAGGCGCAGGATCGCGAGGTGCGTACGGTGGAGGGCCTGACCGGACCGGACGGCACGCTCGACCGGGTCCAGCGCGCCTTTGTCGCGGCCGGCGCCGTCCAGTGCGGGTTCTGCACGCCGGGTCTGATGGTGGCGGTGCACGACCTGCTCGCCCGCGACCCGGCCCCGGTTGACCAGGACATCCGGGAGGCGTTGGCCGGCAACCTGTGCCGGTGCACCGGTTACGAGCACATCATGGCGGCCGTACGGCTCGCCGCCGCCACGCCCGTGTCGACGCCCAGCGAACCGGACGGTCACGATGATCATCATTGAGGGTTGCGCGGTGGCCACCGTCGACGCCGACTCGACCGAGTACCGCGACGGACACGTCGTCGTCGACCAGGGGCGGATCGTCGCCGTCGGCCCCGGTCACGCCGGCCGCCACCACCGCCCCGTACGCCGGGTCGACGGCACCGGATGCCTGGTCACGCCCGGTCTGGTCAACACCCACCACCACCTCTACCAGTGGGCGACCCGGGGACTCGCCCAGGAGGAGGAACTTTTCGGCTGGCTCCGCGCGCTCTACCCGGTCTGGGCCGGGCTGGACGCCGACGTGGTCGCCGCGACCACCGCCGCCGGACTCGGTTGGCTCGCCCGCTCCGGCTGCACCACCAGCACCGACCACCTCTACGTCCATCCCCGGGGCGCGGGCGACCTGATGGCCGCGCAGGTGGCGGCGGCGGCCGAGATCGGGCTGCGGTTCCACCCCACCCGTGGCTCGATGGACCTCGGCCGTTCCGCCGGTGGCCTGCCACCGGACGAGATCGTCGAGGAGACCGAGGCGGCGCTGGCCGCCACCGAGGAGGCGATCGACCGCTTTCACGATCCGGCCGACAACGCCATGCTCCGGATCGCGGTCGCACCCTGCTCGCCCTTCTCGGTCAGCCCGAAACTGATGACCGAGGCCGCCGCCCTGGCCCGGCGTCGGGGGGTACGGCTCCACACCCACCTCGCCGAGACGATCGACGAGGAGCACTACTGCCGCGAGACGTACGGCTGCACCCCGGTCGAGTACGCCGAACGGCTCGGCTGGCTCGGCGACGACGTCTGGCTGGCGCACGCCGTCCACCTCGACGACCGGGCGGTGGCCCGGCTCGCCGCGACCGGCACGTCGGTGGCGCACTGTCCCAGCTCGAATGCCCGGCTCGGGGCCGGCACCGCCCGGGTCCGGGACCTGCTCGACGCCGGTGTCCCGGTCGGACTCGGGGTCGACGGGCCGGCCTCGCAGGAGACGAACCAGCTCGACGCCGAACTCCGCCAGGCGCTCTACGCCGCCCGGCTCCGGGGCGGCCCGGCGGCGCTCACCGCCCGGCAGGCCCTCGCGCTCGGCACCATCGGCGGTGCCCGCTGCCTCGGCCGGGCCGGTGAGATCGGTTCGATCGAGCCCGGCAAGCTCGCCGACCTCGCCCTGTGGCGGCTCGACGGGCTCGGCCACACCGGCATCGAGGATCCGGTCGCCGCGCTGGTGCTCGGCCCGCCCGCCCCGCTGGAACTGCTGCTGGTCGGGGGAGCACCGGTGGTCGAACGGGGTGAGCTGCGTACCGCCGACGAACGCGACCTGGTACGGCGTACCCGACGGGCGCACCGGACCCTGATCCGGAAGGCACGCGCATGAGCCGAGCGACCGACATCCCCACGGTGTCCACCGTGGTCGACGGGGGCGTCGGGCAGAGCCCGCGCCGGCCGGACGGGCGGTTGAAGGTGACCGGGGAGTTCGCCTTCTCCTCCGACCTCTGGGCCGACGACATGCTCTGGGGCGCCACCCTGCGCAGCCCGTACCCCCGGGCTCGGCTGCGTGGCCTCGACCTCAGCGCGGCGCTGGCGTTGCCCGGGGTGCACGCCGTGCTCACCTCGGACGACGTGCCCGGGGCGAAGTGCTACGGCCTGGACGTGGCCGACCAGCCGGTGCTGGCCTGGGACGAGGTGCGTTACCAGGGCGAGGCGATCGCCATCGTCGCCGCCGACCACCCGGAGACGGCCCGGCGGGCGGTGGCCCGGATCGTGGTCGACTACGAGGTGCTCGACCCGGTCGTCGACGCGGAGGCGGCGCTCACCGCCGGCCACCTGGTACGCCACGTGCCGGTGCGCCGGGGTGACCCGGTGGCGACGGCCGAGGTGGTGGTCACCGGTGAGTACCGGGTCGGCATGCAGGACCAGGCGTTTCTCGGCCCGGAGTCGGGGCTCGCCGTGCCGGCCGAGGACGGCGGCGTCGACCTCTACATCGCCACCCAGTGGCTGCACGTCGACCAGGCGCAGGTTGCCGCCGCCCTGGGCCTCGCACCGGAGCTGGTACGGCTGCACCTGGCCGGGGTCGGTGGCGCCTTCGGCGCCCGCGAGGACCTTTCCATGCAGGTGCACGCGAGCATGTTGGCGTTGCGTACCCGCCGGCCGGTGAAGATGGTCTACTCCCGCGAGGAGTCGTTCTTCGGCCACGTGCACCGACACCCGGCGACCCTCCGGTACGAACACGGCGCCACCCGCGACGGTCGGCTCGTCTACGTCCGGGCCCGGATTCTGCTCGACGGGGGCGCGTACACCTCCAGCACCCCGGCGGTGGTGGCGAACGCGGCCACCCTTGGCATCGGCCCCTACCAGGTGCCGAACGTGACCATGGACGCGTACGGGGTGTGGACCAACAACCCGCCGTGCGGGGCGATGCGCGGCTTCGGCGCCGTCCAGGCGTGCTTCGCGTACGAGTCGCAGATGGACTCCCTCGCCGCCGCGTGCGGTCTCGACCCGGTCGAACTGCGTACCCGAAACGCCCTGGTCGAGGGGGCGACCATGCCGACCGGGCAACTCGTCGACGGGCCGGCACCGGTGGCCCGGCTGCTCGCCCTGGTCCGGGACCGCCCGCCGCCGCCACCGGCCGCCGCCGACCCGCGTGAACGACCGGGCGGGGTCGCCAACACCACCCGGGGCGAGGGTGTGGTCCGGGGCGTCGGCTACGCCATCGGAATCAAGAACGTCTGTTTCTCCGAGGGCTTCGACGACTACGCCACCGCCCGGGTCCGACTGGAACTGATCAACGGCACGCCGGCGGTGCTGGTGCACACCGCCGCCGCCGAGGTCGGCCAGGGGCTGGTCACCGTGCAGGCGCAGATCGCCCGGACCGAACTCGGCGTACCCCGGGTCACCGTCGCCACCGCCGACACCTCCGTCGGCAGCGCCGGGTCGTCGTCGGCGTCCCGGCAGACGTACATGACCGGCGGCGCGGTCCGCGCCGCCTGCCAGGCGGTACGGGCGAAGCTGCTGGCCCGCGCCGCCGACCTGGTAGCCGCGGCCGACCTGGCAGCCGGGGCCGACCTGGCAGCCGGGGCCGAGCTACGGCTGCACGACGGCCGGATCGTCACCGAGGCCGGGGTGGTCGTCGCCGACCTGGCCGACGTCGTCGGCGACGAGCCGTTGGACGAGACCGTCGAGTGGCGGCACCGGCCGACCCATCCGCTCGACCCACACACCGGCCAGGGCGACGCCCACGTGCAGTACGCCTTCGCCGCCCACCGGGCCACGGTCGACGTGGACACCGAACTCGGCCTGGTACGCGTGGTCGAGATCGCCGCCGCGCAGGACGTCGGCAGGGCGGTCAACCCGCAGGCGGTGCTCGGGCAGATCCACGGCGGCACCATCCAGGGGCTGGGGCTTGCGGTGATGGAGGAGATCCAGGTGGTGGACGGTCTGATCCGTAACCCGTCCTTCACCGACTATCTGATCCCGACCATCCTCGACTCGCCCCCGATGCCGGTCGACGTGCTGGAGTTGGCCGACCCGCACGCGCCGTACGGGCTGCGTGGGGTGGGGGAGCCGCCGACCATCTCGTCCACGCCCGCCGTCGTCGCCGCCATCCGCGCCGCCACCAACCGCCCCCTCCGTACCATCCCCATCCGCCCCCACCACCTGATGTAAGGAAGGGCCCCTTGTTATCGCTTTCGGTATAGGAAGGGCCCCCTCCTAACATCGCCCGGGGAAAAATCTTGAAGATTCTGTACGAGGATGTCGAGAAGACGGCGCCTGCTTCTACCTGACCATGAGAGCGCCGGTGATGGGCGCGGGTTGCGAGGAGCAGAACGTGAAGTACATGTTGCTGATGCAGTTCAGTGCCGCGACGGCCGACTTCCCGTCGATCGACACCTGGACCCCGGAGGAGATCCAGGCGCACATCGGGTTCATGCGGGACTCGAACGCCAAGCTCGCCGCCAACGGGGAGATGGTCGACGGGCAGGGCCTGGCCGGCGCGGACCAGGCCAGGATCGTACGGGCGGGCGTCGGCGGGGCGCCCGTCGTCACCGAGGGGCCCTTCGCCGAGACGAAGGAGTTCCTCGCCGGCTACTGGATCGTCGACTGCGAGACCTCCGACCGGGCGGTCGAGATCGCCGCGCACCTGTCGACCGCGCCCGGCCCCGGTGGTCACCCGTTGAACATGCCGATCGAGGTACGGCCGATCATGTCCGCGCCGCCGCAGGAGATGTGACCGCGCCAGGAAATGTGACGGCGCCAGGAGATGTGACGGCGCCAGGAGATGTGACCGCGCCAGGAAATGTGACCGCGCCAGGAGATGTGATCACCTGAACGATATTCGACACGTCGAGGACCTGCTGCGCGAGCTGGCGCCGCAGGTCGTCGGCGTACTCACCCGCCGGTTCGGCGATTTTGCCACCGCAGAGGACGCGGTGCAGGAGGCACTGTTGGCTGCGGCGACCCAGTGGCCGAGGGAGGGTCTGCCGGACAACCCGCGAGGTTGGCTGATCCAGGTCGGTTACCGCCGGATGATCGAGTTGGTGCGCAGCGAGCAGGCGCGGCGCGCTCGGGAGGATCTCGCGGCCCGACGCGAGCCCGACGACCTGCGGTCCGCCCCGGCCGCCGATCTCGACGTGGCGGCGGACCGGGACGACACGCTGGTCCTGCTCTTCCTCTGCTGCCATCCCGCGCTCTCGCCGGCTTCGGCGATCTCGCTGACCCTGCGCGCCGTCGGTGGTCTGACCACGGCCGAGATCGCCCGTGCCTTCATGGTGCCGGAGGCGACGATGGCGCAGCGGATCAGTCGGGCCAAACAGCGCATCAAGACCTCCGGGATTCCGTTCCGGATGCCGGAGGCGAACGATCGGTCCGGTCGGCTCGACGCGGTGCTGCACGTCCTCTACCTGATCTTCAACGAGGGGCACACCAGCAGCGGCGGTCCCGCGCTGCGACGGGTCGAGCTGTCCGGTGAGGCGATCCGGTTGGCTCGGGCCGCGCACGCCCTGCTCCCCGGTGACAGCGAGGTCGCCGGGTTACTCGCGTTGATGATCCTCACCGAGGCCCGCAGCCCGGCACGTACCGGGCCGGACGGCGAGCTGATCTCCCTGGCCGAGCAGGATCGCAGCCGTTGGGACGCGGCGGCCATCGCCGAGGGGGTGGACCTGATCACCAGGACGCTGCCGGTCGGCCCGGTCGGCCCGTACCAGATCCAGGCCGCCATCGCGGCCCTGCACGACGAGGCCCCGACCGCCGAGGAGACCGACTGGCCACAGATCCTCGCCCTGTACGGGGTGTTGGAACAGCACTCCGCCAGCCCCGTCGTCTCCCTCAACCGGGCCGTTGCCACCGCGATGGTGCACGGCCCGGCCGCCGGCCTCGACGCGCTCGCGGCGCTCGACAGCGACCCGCGCATGTCGGGAAACCACCGCCTCTTCGCGGCCCGCGCGCACCTGTACGAGATGCTCGGCGACCGGCCCGGCGCGGTGGAGAACTACCGTGCGGCGGCCGGCCGGACCACCAGCCTGCCCGAGCAGCACTACCTCCGGCTGCGGGCCGCCCGGCTCGCCGTCGTCGATCCTGCGGAGCCGGTCCCGGGGCGCCGGTGACCGACGCGCGGGGTGCGTACCGTCGGGGAGGCGGCGGGCTTCCGGCCGTAGTCGCGTGCCGCGGTGGCCACCGACTCGTCGGCGTCCTCCTCAAGGGCCTGCCGGATGTGCGACGGGATGAGCTCCGATGTCGCCATCGCCAGCCGGACCTGCTCGGAACGGTCGTTGACCAGCGATTCCAGGTCGGCCTCGTCCAGTTCGAGGGTGCGTACGAGTGTCGCGCGGACGTCGACCGCCGGGTCCCGGGCGAGCTTGGCGCGCTGCTCGGCCGTAATCCGCGCGTTGCGTGCGAGCCCCTTGCGCACCCGTACGGTGCGATCGGCCAGCAGGGCGATGATCACGTCGGGATCGTGGGTGTGGGTGGCGAGTCGTTCGCGTACCTCGGGTGACACGTCGTCGACGAGGAGGGCGGCGAGTTCCGGTTCCAGGGTGCGGACCTCCGCGAGGAGACCACGCAGTTCCTTGTCCGGTGCCTTCGCCATGATCTGGCGGACCGACTCGTCGCAGGCCGGGTTGCCGGCGACGGCCCAGCGGACCCACCGGTCGGCGTCCTTCACCAGGCGCACGAGATTGCCGACGGAGGTCGACGGGTTCCGCGCGACTTCCTCGCGGACGTGACGATCATGGTCTCGGGCCAGCGGGCGCAGTGCCTGCGCGGGTGCGTCGGTCCGCCCCGCGACCGCCTTGCGGACCAGCGGCGACGGGTCGGAGGCCAGGTCGTAGAGCTTCATCTGCGGTGTCGCGGGGTTGTTCGCGAGGGCGAGCCGCGCGTCGACGCTCCCACCGGTGGTGGTGCCTGACCCACTGTGACGGTCAGATCCGTTGACGTCCTGCTGCTGTCCCATGCCGCCAATCATGTCACGGCCCCTGTGGAGTGCCTGGCGGCGAACCGTTACCTCGGCGCCGACGCCGCTGCCTCTTGGCGGCGGGGTGGGGGCGCCAGGTCTTGGTCAGGGTGGGGTAGGCAGTGGTGGCCTGGTCGAGCAGGTCGATGCCGATCGCGTTGTCGCTGACGCTGGCGGCGGTGACGACGACGGCGAGGAGTGGGCCGAGGGTGTCGGTGGTGATGCCGCATTTGCGGTCGACGATCTTCTTGCCTGCGTCGGCCATCCGTCCGGGGAGCGAGCTGGCCCAGGCGTACGGCTTCACCGACGCCGACGGCACTCGACCGGAATGGGTCCGCTACTTCCGCGAGGTGGTCGTTGACGGCGGCGTGTCCCGACCGGCACCTACCGCTGACCGTCGAGTCGTCAACAGGCACCGGGCCATTTAGTCATTATCATGCTAATTCAAGGCTTCAGGGCGCCGTCAGGGCGCGTACCGCCTCGACCACCGCCCGTCGGCGCACTGCGGCCCCCCGGGTGCGGTCGGCGAGCATGGTGATCTCGGGTGGCTTCACCGCCCACATGGACGCCAAGGTCAGGACGGCGAGCAGCATGGTCGGGGCGTCCAGGCGAAGGTTGACCTGGCCCTGCTCCTGAGCGGTGGTGATCGCCTCCACCTTGGCCGCGCTGGACGTGCTGACCGTTTCCAGTTGCGCGTCGTTCCCCCGTTCCAGCGAGTACCAGCGGGACAGGCGCGCGGCGGCGGGGTTGGCCAGGTACCAGTCGTGCAGGCGTCCGGCGTACTCCGGAAGATCGGCCGCGGTGAAGGGGACCCTCCGCATGGTCTCGAGCACGTAGTCCGCGAAGACCGCGTCGAACAGCTCGTCCTTGCTGCCGAAGTGGGTGTAGACCAGCCCCTTGCTCACCCCGGCCTGTGCCGCAATGCGTTCCACGCGCGCTCCAGCGATGCCTCGCTCGCCGAATTCCTCGGCGGCGGCCCCGAGGAGCTTGTCGCGGCTGATCCGTGAGCTGTTCATCCCCCCAGCCTACCGGTGACTGACCGGTCAGTGGACGATGCCCGGCCCGCCGGAGTACGGTTCAGACAGTGACTGACTGGTCATTAATTGACCATGATTCGGTCATTACCCTCAAACAGTCACCATGACGCAGGAAGATGGAGCAATGGGAGAGTTCGCTTTCGCCGGCAACGTGGCCCTGGTCACCGGTGCCGGCACCGGAATGGGCGCGGCCATCGCCGAACTGCTCGCCCAACGCGGTGCCAAGGTCGCGTTGCTCGGGCGCCGGGAGGCACCGCTGCGGGCGGTGGCCGACGGCATCGGCGCGAACGGCGGCGAGGCGCTCGTACTGCCCACCGACGTCACCGACCCCGAGGCGCTGCGGCGCGCGGTGCAGGTGACCGTCGACCGGTTCGGCGGGCTGCACCACGCCGTCAACAACGCTGGCGTCTCCAGCGAGAACCATGACCTGCCGAACCTGCCCCTCGACGTCTGGGACAGCACGCTCACGGCCAACCTGTCGTCGCTGTACTACTCCATGAAGGCCGAACTGCCGGCGATCGCCGCGTGCGGAGGCGGTGCGGTCGTCAACGTCTCAAGCGTGTTCGCCGACCGGGGGCTGCCACAGCGAGCCGCGTACTCGGCAAGCAAGCATGGCGCGCGGGGTCTGACCCGCTCGGCGGCGCGCGACTGGGCCGCCCGCAACATCCGGATCAACGAGCTGCAACCGGGCGTGATCGACACACCCATGCTCGACGCCGGCAAAGGCGAGGTCGAGCACATCGCCTCCACCATCCCCGCCAAGCGCCTCGGCACCCCTCGGGAGATCGCGACCGCGGTCGCCTTCCTACTCAGCGACGACGCGTCGTACGTCACGGGGGCCCACCTCGCGGTCGACGGCGGCTTCCTCGCCTGACGCACCCCGCGCATTCCTCACCTTGCGGCCCTGCCGCACAACCTCCACGAAAGGCACCACCACTCATGTCCGAGAAGGTCTGGCTCATCACTGGTTCCTCCCGCGGCCTCGGCCGCTCGCTCGCCGAGGCGGTCATCGCCAGCGGCGACCTGCTCGTCGCGACCGCCCGGCGGGCGAACGACGTCGCCGACCTCGTCGAGAAGGGGCAGGGCCGGGTCATCGGCGTCGCCCTGGACGTCACGGACGACGACGCCGCGAAGGCCGCCGTCCAGGCCGCCGTCGACGCCTTCGGTCGCGTCGACGTCGTGGTCAACAACGCGGGGTATGGCACCCTCGGCTCGATCGAGGAGACGCCAGCGGACGTGTTCCGGGCGCAGATCGAGACGAACCTGTTCGGCGTGATCAACGTGACCCGGGCCGCGATCCCCGTGTTCCGCAAACAGCGTTCGGGGCACTTCATCCAGTTCTCCACCATCGGCGGACGACGGGCGCCCGGCTACGGGTTGGCCGCGTACGGCACGTCGAAGTTCGGGGTGGAAGGTTTCTCGGAAGCCCTCGCCGCCGAGGTGAAGCCCTTCGGTGTACGGGTCACGATCATCGAGCCCGGCGGCTTCCGCACCGACTGGGCCGGCTCGTCGATGGCCACCATCGAGCCCGGCGAGGACTACCGCTCCACGGTGGGCTACATGATCTCGCACCTGAAGGAAGGCGGACCGCTCAACGGTGACCCGACCAAGGGCGCCAACGTCATCCTGCAGGTCGCGCGGATGCCGGAGCCGCCGCTGCGGCTGCCGCTGGGCTCGGACGCCGTGCAACTCATCCGCGCCGCCGACGAAGCCAAGATCGCCGAGATTGACCGTTGGCGCGAGCTGAGCGTCTCGACCGACGCCGAGGACGCCGTGCACCGCGACCTGAGCGGCCACAACAACTGACCGCCGTTTCCGGGGTCGGTGTCGAGGTCCGACCCGACCCCACGCCCACGCGCGGTGCTCGGGCCACGGCGATCGCCGTGCATCCGCCGCCTCCGTACCTCGCACCTCAGCGCGATGCGGAGCTGACCACGGAGCTTGCTCGGAATGGCTCAGTGCCCTGTGCGGACAGGGGCACGTTGGTAGAGGTCTTACGCCCTGGCCGTCCATGATGGATGCGGTGGGGTGGATCGTGCGGGCGTGGTGGTCGCGGACGAGGCCGGTGAGGTCGTAGTGGAGTTCGGTGAAGATGCCTTCCTTGCTCCAGACGGCGAAGTGGCCGTAGCGCGGGTTTCGAGGCGTACCGCCCCACCCGCCGGGTAGATGCTGGTCAACGCCGACCTCACCGCGGTCTTCTGCTCGGCCGTGACGTCGGCCGTCAGGGGCGGATCTGCACCTCGTACGTGCGGGGCGTCGCCGGTTGTCGCGCCTCCCGGGAGCCGAACGTGACCGCCGCGCTGGCGATGGCCGCCCCAACCACCAGTGCCACCACGACGACAATCGCCAACACAACCCGGTACCGCCGCGAAAGCCCTCGCACACCCCGTCTGGGCGGATAAGTCTGTTTGCTAACCTGCGGAACGCCGTCCGGTGCCAACGGCGGCGAGCCAACATTCACCGGGAGGACATCGTGTCTGGACAGGGCTTCGGGCCGGGAGATTTGGACGAGTTCGGCTGCCCGGTCTGGATCGCCGAACTCGGTTGGCAGGAACACGCCGATCCGAACCACCTGGTGCACGTCGTCCGTCATCTCGACCCGGCGGACGCGCTGGTGCTGCTGGGTGCCGACCGGCAAGCAATCAAGCCGTGTGTGCTGCCCACCGAGCGTCCCGACAGCTCGACAATCCCCCGGGCGGCCATCGGGCCTGCGGATCCCACCGCTGTGCTGATCGCCGGACGCACCGGCGACTGGACCTTCGTCTACGACGATCTCGGCTACACGCTGTTCTCGTTCCACCTTCCCGAGCGCCCGCCGCCGCTCGCCGCACAGACGCTGTCGACCGAGGGTGGAATCGCGGCGACCAGCAACACCACCATCAACGGACAGACCGGTTTCGCGTACGCGGTCGACGGAACCATCGAGGTCGTCCTGGATTCGTTCGAACTGGCCGAGCCCGACGGGGACCTGCCGGCCGAGGTGCGCGCGGCGATCGACGCGGCGGGTAGGTTCGACGCCGACGAGGACATACACATCAACATGCGCGTGCTCTGCGCGCTGGCCGGGTTGCCGCGAACGCTGGACGACCTCCGCGCGACCCCACTGCTGATCGCACCCCTCAACTGAAGCGGCGCGCGACGGCGGCCGGGTGTCAGAGCGGCGCTCCGGGGGCGCCCGGCCGAGGGCTCAGGTTCTGGCCGTGGTACGGGGTGGCCGTACGCCGTGGCATGGGGTGGAAAAAGGGTTCGACCCGCCTGCTGTGGAGGGCTAGCGTTCGACTGCCTGTCCGACGAGCGAGGAGGCGATCACCATGAGCCACGACTATGACGCCGAGGCGTCCTTTTGAGTCGACCAGTAAGCGCCGCAGGGGGTTTCCTCTAGCGAGTCGCAGGTCAAACGGGGGCACCGGGTCGTCGGTGTCGACAAGGAACTGGTCGAGAAACTAGGCGGCAGGGATCCATGCCCGTGCGGTTCCGGGCGCCGGTTTCGGCCGTTGTTGCCGTAGCGGTGGGCGGTTTGACGACACCAACGCCCACTACTACTGGCGGGACTGAAGGCCCGGGGGTGCCGCTGGTCGCGGCACCCCCGGTCTCGTCGGGCGGCTCCACGATCGGGGAAGTGCAGGTCAGAGGTGGTCGGAGCCCTCTAGAGTCAGGTAGGCCGGCGTGTCCGGGGACGGACCTCCGCCGAGACTCGCGAACCTTGCCCGCAGAGGAATGGCGACCATGAGCACCATCACCGCGAAAGACGGCACCGAGATCTACTACAAGGACTGGGGTACGGGTCCGGTCGTCACCCTCTCGCACGGCTGGCCGCTCAGCGCGGACGCGTGGGACGGCCAGATGCTCTTCCTGGTCCAGAACGGGTTCCGGGTCGTCGCCCACGACAGACGCGGTCACGGGCGGTCGAGCCAGGCGTCCGCCGGCAACGACATGGACGGGTACGCGGACGACCTCGCCGCCGTGATCGAGACCCTCGACCTCCGCGACGCCGCCCTCGTCGGCCACTCCACCGGGGGCGGGGAGGTGGCCCGTTACATCGGTCGGCACGGCACCGGTCGGGTCGCGAAGGCGGTGTTGATCTCCGCTGTGCCTCCGCTGATGCTCCAGACGGAGGCGAACCCGGAGGGGTTGCCGATCAGCGTCTTCGACGAACTGCGTGCCGGTCTCGTCAAGGACCGGTCGCAGTTCTACAAGGATCTGGCCCTGATGTTCTACGGCGCCAACCGCAAGGGTGCCAAGGTCTCCCAGGGGATACTGGACCAGTTCTGGCTCTGGAGCATGCAGTCGGGGCTCAAGAACGCGTACGAGAGCATCAAGGCGTTCTCCGAGACGGACTTCACCGAGGATCTGAAGAAGTTCGACGTACCGACTCTCGTCATGCACGGCGAGGATGACCAGATCGTGCCGGTCAAGGACGCGGCGCCGAAGTCGGCCAAGCTCATCCGGGGCGCACAGGAGATCTACTACCCGGGTGCGCCGCACGGCATGACCGCCACGCTCCAGGATCAGGTCAACGCCGACCTGCTGACGTTCCTCCGGAGCTGAACCAGTCAACGCCTGACCAGCAAGGAGGGGAGCGGCCCGTTACCGCTCCCCTCCCGCTTCCCCGCCCCCTTGATCGGGCGCTGGCTTCCGCCTACGAGCGCGCGGGGGTGCGCTCTGCGGTCGCCACGCCCCTGCGGGTGTCGACCGACAGGGGGAGGGGCGTCTCGTGGCGCTATCTCAGGAACGCCCCCGACTCGACGTCAGCCGTCGCCAACTCCTGGCCCAGCGGCGCCGTGCCAGGACCGGCGTACACATACCGAGGCACAGCATCAGCGCTTACTGCCAGCCGGTAGATGCCTTGTCCACCCGCAATCGCCCACGTCTGCTCGCCGGCCTCACCTGGCCACATGCTCCGGGGGAACACCCACAGCAGGTACTCCTTGTCGACCTCCAGCAGTGGGGAGAAGTCCTCACTCGTCGCCTTCGAGGTGCCGATCTGCTTGATCGGTAGCGTCGAAGGCGCTTCGCCCTTGTAGGTGTCGATAACAGCAACTGTCGTGACGGTCGCGGGAATCGCGGTATCCGGGTTCAGGTCCTCCGCCCATACTCGGTCCTCCCTGCTGCTGGTGGCCCGCACCCGGACCACCGCCGCCGCCTTGTCGCGGATCTCGGCGCGCGTCCAGTCCTTCGTCCGGTCCGCGTGCAACTCGCCCCCGGCGGTGGTCGTCGTGGGCTGGCTCGGGGTCGTGTCCCCGGAGCTACACCCGACCGTCCCAGCGAAAGCCAACACCCCAGCTATCGCGAGTGCGATTCTGCTTGTTCGTTGCCTCATGAAGTCAGCCTTTCAGCTCAAGCGGATTGATTGCATCCGTTCAGACAATCTCGTCAGTAGATACCGTTAATTCCGTTGATATCGTCGCTCCTCGGTGCGTAGATGCCGCACGATCCGTATCGAGTCGCGTAGCCGCTGAGCATCAGTGGGTAACTGACACACGGACCAACCCCCGTGTGACCGAGGCCGAGGAAGTGTCCGATCTCGTGTGCGTAGACGGATTGCTTCCCCTGAGCCGGGTAGCCGTCCGTGTACGCCGTATTCAGGAACGCGGTGATTTTGACCGGCCACGGCGCACCGGTGCCACTGCACGTCGGGAGGCGAGTTCCAACCGAGGTGTAGATGATGCCGGCGTATTCGTCGTCGGCACCGAAGTTTGTTTTGTTCACCGCCAGGTGATGCGTGCCATCCCCAACCAGTTGAAAACTGAGCGGGGTACTGGTGGCCTCCCACGACGCGATGGCCGCGTGAGCGGGGGAGCCGTAGTTGCCCCCGCCCGTTTGGTCGGACCACTTGACCGCTGTCGTCGGGGACTCGCACCCGCCGGGGATCCTCGCCCAGGCCGAAGCCGGGGACTGTGGGAGGACGATGACCGCGAGTGCGGCCACCAGGGTCAGTGTTGCCACCAAGAGGCGGCGCAAGGGTTTCGTCAGGGCGGTCACGTTGGGATCCTTTTCGTAAGTATACATCGATGGTATTCAATGACTTCAGATCCGAGCAGGGGTGGCATTCATTGGGGCGGCAGGGTGCTGGCAGAGAGGGAATACGTACTATTCCTTTATTTAAATCGAACGGCGGCGCTGCCTTCGTTTGGTGTCGTGCGCGGCGACCCAGCCGAGGATGCGTGAGTGCAGGCCGTGCGGGTCGGGCCGCTCGCCCAGGTCCACGACGATCGAGTCAAGGTCGGCCAAGCCCGAGATGAACTGGGCGCCGAGGTAGAGGTACAGCTCCAGCCTGCGATGGGGGTAGTAGGAGGCGAGCAGGTTGAGCCGGGCGTCCGGGCACGGCCAGGGGCAGGCGTCGACACGGCAGATCCAGAGCGGCCGGAGCGGCGTGTGTTCGGCCAACTCGGGGACGATCAGGCCGCCGGTCATCGGCTGTCCAGGTGCCTGAGCGGCGCCATGAAGTGCGGTGTGGCGAGGTCGAGCCGGGGATGGTCGGGCATTGCCCGGTGGTGCACCGCCAGCTCCAGCTTCTCGCCGTCAGTGCCGTCGTCCAGGATCGCAACTCCATTCAGGCTGATCCACTCAGCGACGAACAGGGCAAGGCGATCGGGTACGTGGGTGACCCTCATGCGCAACGGCTGCTTGGGCTTGCCGCCCCGCTCGTAGCCCTCCCACTCGTAGTCCGCCGGTTGGAGATGGAGCACGTGCCCAATCTGGAGGATCGTCATCGCCGTTGATTCCTTCCGGGATGGGGACGACAGGGACGCCACCCGAGCTGGTTGGCCCTGACCGGGAGCGGCGGGGGTGGGGGAGGCGGCGCGGCCGTCGCCGGGGGCAACCTGAAGATCCAGTCGATCCAGGCCAGGTAGACGAACATGCCAGCTCCTTGATGAGTGGGAAGCGGGGTCACTCCGGTAGGGAGTTCCGCAGTGACCCCGCGCAGTCCCGCCCGTCCTTGTGGATGCGGGCGACATTCGAGGGATGTGGATTCGAGCGGGACCGTCGAATGACAGTCTTGTATCGACACAGCTAGGCTCGAAAGACGTTCGCGCAGGTCCAGGTGCGGGTCTGGACGAGCGTGCCTGACCCCTGATGGCGCTCGGCGATCATCGTTGATTCTCTGGAGGCGCAATGGAACGCGAAGACCCCTTTGCCTTTGTTCGCGACCAGCTCCGCAGGCAGCGCGCCTTGCGCAACATGTCGCAGGACGAATTCGGCAAGCGCGCGAACTACTCGGGCTCGACCGTGTCTGCCGTGGAGACCGGCACCCGTTTGATCGACTTGCCGTACGCCAAACGGGCCGACGAGATCCTGGATACCGGCGGACTGTTCGAGTCCCTGCTGAGGTCAGCGCAGGACGACGGCGAGCCGACCTGGTTCAAGCCCTACCTGGAGGCCGAGCGCAACGGAAGGCAGCTCCGATTCTTCGAGCCGATGCTGATCCCCGGCCTGCTCCAGACCGAGAACTACGCCCGCGCGGTGCTGCGCATGGATGACGTCCGCCCGGAGTCTGAGGTTGAACAGCGGGTATCCGCCCGGTTGGAGCGGCAGGAGATCCTCAGACGCGAGCGCCCGCCCCAGGTCATCGCCGTCATTGACGAGTCGGCGTTGCGCCGCCGCGACGCGATCATGGGAGAGCAACTCGCCTACCTGCTGCGCATGGCCGAACTGCCGCACGTCCATCTCAACATCGTGCCGTTGACCGCCGGCCTGCATATCGGGCTGTCCGGACCGCTCATGCTGGTGATGCTTGCGGACGGGACGTGGGTCGGCCACCTGGACCACCAACTCGGCGGATCGCCGGTCGCCGCCGAGGAGGGAGTGGCTACGCTTTTGGCGAGGTGGGAAGGCGTGCGGGGCATCGCCCTTCCCGAAGATCAATCGATCGCCCTGATCAAGGAGATTGAGAGCCAGCATGGACCTCAGTAGGGCTCGGTGGCGGAAGTCCACCAGGAGCAACACGGGAGGCGGGGGCTGCGTCGAGGTGGCCGACAACCTGCCCGGGGTAGTGGCCGTCCGCGACAGCAAG
Source organism: Micromonospora sp. NPDC050417 (assembly GCF_044458865.1). NCBI lineage: Bacteria > Bacillati > Actinomycetota > Actinomycetes > Micromonosporales > Micromonosporaceae > Micromonospora > Micromonospora sp. NPDC050417. The sequence goes on along the minus strand of NZ_JBITIH010000018.1, from coordinate 93,129 downwards.
GATCCGTCCGGCCCGGTGTTGGCCTTCACGCCGGACGCGTGGCGTGGCTTCGTCGACCAGGCGAAGCAGGACTAGCACTGCGCGGGGAATCGCCTGCGTCGTTGTCACCATGGCTCTGACCGGTCTGGTGGTAGCGGCACAGGCTTCACAAGCTCGTCCGGTAGGCGCAACAAGCAGTGTCCTGCTCCGTCATTGCAGGGCGGGGCACTGCTCCTGCGTGCGTACGGGAACCGACCCAGCGCATCGCTGGAAACCGAAGGCTCGTGGCCGGCTTCCTGGCCCGGAGCCGGAGTCGGTTCCGGCGGGGCACGCGGGGGCGTACGGCGCTGGACACCGACATCCCGTCACTCTCCGTACGTCATCGTCCAGTTGCCGAGCGCACGCTCGTGTCGATGAGGGCGTCGGCGCGACCTTCGCTGCCGGTTCGAGTTGCGCAGTGGACTCAGGCTGATGCGGTTCTGTAGGTCGAAGCCTGAGTACCGATCTTTGCCAGGAAGCCGGCGCCGTTGGCGAGGGAGCGTGCGGTTGCCTGGGAGACCAGGCCGTGCAGCCGCTGTGAGCAGGCTTACCGCTGAATCCCGTCCGGGCTGTCGGCCGTTCTGGCACACGCGCTCCTACTATTGTGGAATGTCCTTGCCTGCTCGTCCGCCGTTGCCGCCGGACGTCGATCCCAATCTGTGGTTCGACACCGAGCGATGCGGACGGCACTACCTCCTCGACGGCAACCCGCACACGTTCGCCGGACGCATGTTCGCCTATTGCGCAGAGCGCGGCATCCGTACCCAGGTGTCGAAGGGGGAAATCGGCGACTGCTCCGAGCAGACCCGGTACTTCGTACGGGGGTTCCTGTCCGGCAGTGAGCTGGCCCCGCCGGTGTCCGGCGGCGGCACCGAGCCGGCCCATCTCGCCTGGCGCGAGGCGGCCGCTCATTTCCGCAACACCGGATACTGGCTCGACGTCGACGCCGCCGGTGACATCGATGCCGCCCCGCCGGAGGACACCGAAGCGAATACCGATGGCGGCGTTGCGACCGAGGCCGAGGCGGAGGAGCTCCCCACCGAACTGCAGGCCTTGATACGAGAACAAGCAACGGCACGCGTGGCGCTTGTGGTCGACGTGTTGGCCAGCGATGCGGACCGTGCCGTTGAGGTGGCCACAACACTCGCCCAACGGGTCGGCAGGCGGACCTGTGACGGCCCCGGCCCTGTCGAGGTCAGTCCGCCGGTGTCGTTCACCCGGGTGTATGCGCTGGTCGGCGTCACCGGACACCGCCCATGGGTGGCCATGCAGACAGCGATGACAGCGCTGGGCCGCAGCGGCTGGGCTCCCTCGACCGCAGTCGAGGGCGAGCAGTACGTAACGGCGGAGTTCAGGGCGTACCGCGAGCTCAACCGCGGTCTCGACGCGCTAGGAGTGAGCGCGGTGGAGATTCACGCCGGCTATGGAGTGGGCCACGACCCGTCCCGTACGCCGGGCAGTCGGCAGCAGGGCGAGTGACGACGGCAGCCAGCCCGGCTACCGCCCCGCCCTCGATCGGGCAAGGTCACCGTGCTTCGGATCGGTGCCGCCGCGCTCACTCTTCTGTAGCCGCCGAGCTGGTGCGTTGGGCACCGACACCCCGTCACATTCCGTACGTCATCGTCCAGTTGCCGAGCGCACGCTCGTGTCGATGAGCGGACGCCGAGTCGGTTACTGGATGTTCTGACGAATCGGTGTGTCGGGGCAGGTCATGCATATGAAGATTTGCAACCTCCCATGACGGCCTACGGAAACGCCGGTGGGTTCGTAGGCGGCCATCCATTCCGGGTTGGTTCGCGATGGCTGGAGATGAGAGTTCTCAACGGGTAGCCAGACACTGTTGCCTGGCGACTCGGTCGAGCTAACCGTGAGAAGGAGGCTCATCGCCTTGTGACAGTGTGGGCAGTTCATCGGAAGGAGGTCGGTGAGTTCCCAGGTCGCGTAGCCGCCGACTTTCCACCCGGGTGCCTGGGAAACGGAGAAGTAGCTGTCCTCGCCCAGGCGACAGTTGTCGTCGAAGTCGCGGACTTGGAGCCCGAGCTCCGCGGGTAGCTCTTGCCACCAGGGATACTCCGTGACCTGTTCGGGATGCAGCACACACGGACGTAGCAGGTACTGCTCCTCGCGTACGGCCGGGACCGGCGCCGCGGGCAACGCGTCGACGACCGTTGACGACGCACGCCATCTCAACTGCACCAGCGGCCCCGTCGAAGCGTCAACGTGGTGCCTGTTGGGGCACCACAGCACCTGCAACAGGTCCGTATCGATGGGGCAGTGTAGATCCGGAACATCGGCCGCACGCAGTTGCGCCACCGGCGCCAGCGGACGCGGGATCGGCTCCGTCGCGGCCTCGGAACCCATCAGTACCGTGCCGGCCCCGTGGTCCTGATCCCGCCGAAACCAGGAATCCGTTCCCCCAGGAACCTCATGTACCTCGGCGCCCGGCGCTTGCAGCGCAGCGGTGGATTGCGGCGGGACCTGGGTCTCGGTCGGCACAGGATGGGATGCTCGACACATCGGCCACGGCTCACCGGTCGGCCACAGCAGCATGCCTCCGACATGGCTGTCAGATAGACCCGGTGTCCCTGGCCGCGGGTGCATCCGCGTCGCTGTCCTACCGAACGCCTCGATGCCGGGAAACAAACTCCGAAGCTCCAACGGTGGCACCGGCGAGGTCAAGGTCACGGCGAGGAGCATAGCCATCTCTGTTACGACGGAGTTCAGGTGAAGAGGGCTTGGGGCAGTCTGAGCTATCGGGCGAGTAATGCGTGGCTCAGGGTTGCAAGATTCGAAACGACAGGGGTTTGGTCGTCGGCCAGGTGTTTGCGTGGGTCGCGCCCGCATTCGCAGCCGAGTCCAACAGCACCGGCCTGCCGGGTAGCGTAGAGCCGTCTGAACTGACCGCTCACGATTAGGCAGGTCGCAAGCGGCACGCCGAGCAGCAGGGCCGCCCTTTGCGCGGTGCTCGCGGCGTCAAATGCGGACAGGTCGAGACCTTGTCGAGCGGCGACGGCGGCGACGGGCGCCTCCAAGCCATGCGCTCGGAGCGCAGCCAGCACGGCGTACTCGGAAAGGTCGCTGATCACGGCCACCTTGCGCTCGGCGGCAGCACACGCAGCGAACAGTTGATCCAGGCTCCGCGCCGGGCGGGCGGTGAGTGCCGCATCCAATTCCAGATCAGACACGAGTGCTTCCGCCTCAATGGCGTGATCGGGTTCGCACTCGGCGAGGTACAACAGCGCCTGGTGGATCCCGAACCATCCGAACGTCAAGGGCCGGGGCCGGTGTTCCCGATTCGCCAACAACTCAATGACCGCGCGCTCCCGGGCCTCGGGACCCATGGCCGCCTGTACGTCGAACATTACGCCGTCAAAGTCCAACAGCACATGGCGAGCGAGACCTACAGTGCGCGCGAGGTGGGGACGCACCCTCGGTACTGCCGGGTCAGCAGACTCAGACACACTCACGTCGATGCCCTTGCGCTCGTGGCCCAGTGTCGACTGCTACCCCGACATTCGACCGAAACGAACGGATCTTGACAGAAGCTGGTGACGCGCCGCAACCAGGTATCCATTCTCGGCTCCGCTCATGAAGGCAACCGCCCCTCGCGAGAAGCGCACATCTGCCGCGATTCGGTAACGTTGGCCGCAAGATCGGGTGCACGCTCACGCCGCGATCCGCGCTGTCCACCGACGACCCATCACTCTCCGTACGCCATCGTCCAGTGGTCGAACGCGCGCTCGTAGCCGGTGAGAGGGCGTCGCGCGCTCGCTGTCGTACTGATGTGAGTTCGCCGAGAAGTGGCCGTGGGAGCCGGCCTGGTCGCGCAAGCCTTGCATGGCGACCGTACTTCTCGGCGGTGTGCGGGCCTGCTGGCAGACGCTGATTGTCAGCGGGCTACAGGTTGTTGATTCGGGCCAGCAGCTCTGCCTCGGTCAGGTTTTCCAGGACCGCGTCCTGCTTGCGGCCCAGGACTGCCAGCAGCTTTTCCTTCTCCAGCTTCTTGGCTGCTGCTGCCTTTGCCGCCTGGTCCTCCGAGAGGCGGATGGCGATGACGTGCTTGACGACCTCCAACTTGGTCTCCAAGGTTGCCTTAGCCGGATTGGTCTCGGTGGCCACGAACGACTCGGTGTCGATGGCCTTGAGTTCGGCGTTGACCGCCTTGGCCACGTCATCGAGGCTGAAGCCGGACTTGGCGGTCAGCGGAAGCTCCCATAGCTGTTCCGTGGTCAGCAGTCCCTTGGCCGACGGGTAGCGGAATTTCCCCCGCGTGGCCTTTTCAAAAATGGTCACGATGGCCTCTCTCATACTTTCTGGGTAGGAAATCAGAACTGGATACTGATGAGGTGGCGCCGGCCGTCGGTCATGGTCACCTTGGCGACCGCAGAGCTGCGGACCGTGGAGCTGAAGCCGAGGCCAGACAGCTGATCCGGGGACGGCTCGCACTTGGTGCGGTCGCCGAGAACCTCGAACACCTTGCGGTGCGGTTGCAGGTCGCCGCGGAGGAACTCGTTGTAGATTCCCCGGGTCGGCTGGTCGTTCACGCACCCTTTCAGGATGAAGAGGTAGTGGCGGTTGCCGACCTCACCGTCGTCGAAGTAGTTCGGCGAGTACATAATGGTGGACACCGGCACGAACTGTTCGGTGGTGATTCCCCACAGGTTCTTGCCTGCGCTACCCGGCTGCATGTCCTTACCCGGCCGGAACGCGGTGATCACCTCGTTGGCGATCGTCATCCGGCCCACCTCGACGGTCTCCTTGTGGCCGACCGCCCGCTCGTGGCTGTAGTGCTCGATTTTCCCGTTGCTCTCGGTCTCGATCACGAAGCCGACCTCGGTGCTGTCCCGCTTGTGGAACTGGTTCACCTCGATCCGGTACTCGCCGTCGGGGACGTTGTCGGTCCAGGTGACGTTCTCCACCGGCTCGCGCGAGAACGTCCCGCCCGCGTTCATGTCGACGTCCAGCTTGTTGCGCTTGTCCTTGTACCAGATGTGGTCGCCGTTGGGTTCGAACACGTGCAGGTCGAGGTCGTCGTGGTTGAACCAGGACAGGCTCACCCGCAGCTTGCCGGTGACGTTGCCGCCGGCCCGCTTGACCTTCTCCTTGATCGAGTCGGTGACGTTGCCGTTGTAGGACCAGCCGAAATCGTTGTCCCAGGTGAACAGCCGCGGGGCGGCCGGGTGTTGGCCAATGGTGAGACTGACGAAGTGCGGTTCGTGGCTGTTGGCGACCCACAGGTCGATGGTCGCGGCGCCAGGCAGGATGTCTTTCATGAAGGTGACCACGGGAGTCTCCTCCGGCTTCGCGTCACGAAGGCGCGCACCTGCCGACCTCATGGTGGCCGCCTGCATGAGCAGCCCTTCGATGCCGTCCTTCATGCGCGACTGTGTGTCGTTGTCGACCCATAGCACGTTGGTGACCGACACGTCGGACAGCCGGGCGAACCGTCGCTGCAACGACTCCTCGATGCCCAACTCGTCGATGGTCTTCATGGCAGCCTTGACCATGGCCGGGGTGATCAACGCCGTGGGGCGCTGGTAATTCTGCGGTGCCACCTTCGTCTCGAACGACCGGACCGCCTGCTCCAGGTCGACTCCCGTGGAGAGATCCTGGACGAGGGTGCCGATCACCGTGTTGCGGAAGCGGGCCGCCGGACTCATGGCGTTGGCGAAAATGAAGGCCCGTCTGTCGGTCGCCTTCGTCCACCGGTTCTGCAGTGACCGGAACTCGGTCACCGCCCGACGATGCTCCGCGCCGCGGTAGAGGGCGTTGTCGTCGATGAGGTCGACGACGGTGTCCAGAGCGTGCTGGGTCAACTCGGCCAGGCCACGCTGGAACACCTGCACCGCAGCGTCGAAGGCGCCCCGTGCCGCGCCGACGTCTTTGATGCGATGCCGCTTCTCCACCCGGCCGTGCAGGTGGTGCCACACCTCGACCTGGCCGTCGCGCAGCGTCCGGGTCATCCTTGTCCCGTACTGCGCCTCGGTGGACCGGAAGATGGTGGACAACGGCAGCGTGCCGACGAAGTCGTCCATTGTGGCGGCGACGACGGAAAAGACCGGGTCGGATGCAGACACCCCGGACCAGACGGAGCGGATTTGTCCGTTGTGGATCTCGACGACGTTACCGAAGTTCTTGATGAACCCGCGGCAGGTCGAGCAGTCGTACTCGGACCGTTCACGGAACCGGGGATTGGCGCCGGCGGGAAAGGAGTCGAGAAAGGTGAGCCAGAGTGAGTCCCGGTCGAGACCGTCGCCGACGACGTACAACTCGTCCTTGGACATCGCGGACAGACGTATAGTCACATCCGTCACGAACTGCTGGAAATCGCCCACTGCGTCTTCCTCCTTGATCACCGGAGATCCTATGGAGTGCCTGCAATCGGAGAAACACATTTCCGGCTGTCCGCACGGAGCGGGGACGGGGCTGCCGCCGGGAAGACGGACGTCAACGCACCGCAAGATCAGCCGGGCGTCGGTGCAGAACGCCTCGTCACGCGCCCGCTGATCGCGGCGCGCCGCGTGATAGCGGTGCGGCCATGGGTCGGACGCGACATGATGAAGAGCGTGGATTCCTCCCTCGACACCCTGCCGAAGATCGGTGCACCAGCGACGCGGGCCTTGAACAACGCCGGTTACACGGCCCTGCGCGACCTTGCCGGGGTGCCGCGCGCCGACCTGGCCAAGCTGCACGGCTTGGGGCCGAAAGCGCTCGACATCATCCAGAGCGCGCTTGAGCAGCACAACCTGAGCCTGGGTTACTGACCCGACGTCACTCGATCTTTCGGCTGGACTGGATCAGCCGGCCTCGGTCCAGCAGGGGAAGGGGCGTCCCGTGGTCCACCATCGGTGGCGAACAGGGTGCCTCTGCCATGATGGTCCCTTGTGACTCTCTTTGATCTTGCCCAGCGGGTCGATGCCGTCGCCCGCCTGAGCGGCAGGTTCGTGCTCCGCTCGGGCCGCGTCGCCGACGAATACTTCGACAAGTACCGGTTCGAGGCCGACCCGGTCCTGCTCGACGCCCTCGCCGCCGAGATGGCCGCGCTCGTGCCCTCCGACACCGAGGTGCTCGCCGGCCTGGAACTCGGCGGCATCCCCGTGGTGACCGCGCTCGGTCGGCACACCGGACTGCCCTGCGCTTTCGTCCGCAAGACCGCGAAGGAGTACGGCACCGCCCGGCTGGCCGAGGGAGCCGACGTCGCCGGTGCCCGGGTGCTCATCGTCGAGGACGTCGTCACCTCCGGCGGTCAGATCGCCATCTCCACCGGCCAGCTCCGCGAACTCGGCGCGAAGATCGAGCACGCGCTCTGCGTCATCGACCGGCAGGAGGGCGGCGCGGAGGCCCTGGCCCGTGACGGGATCGCGCTGCGCTCGCTGCTCACCCGCGCCGACCTGGACCGGGCCGCCGCCGCCCGCTGACCGTCCCCGACTGCCGGCGGTCACCGTGGATGCGGTGACCACCGGCAGCCGGACCCGCGAGGAGCGGGAATTAGGCGTACGGGGTGTGCTCGACCGGGACGGTCTCCTCGGCGGAAACCGGTCCGGGCGGGGTGCCGTCGCCGAACGGTCGACCGCCGAGCGCTTCCCGACCGTGCGGGTCGAGCCAGCTCCGCAGCTCCGGACCGGACGGAACGATGCCGGTCGGGTTGATGTCCTTGTGCACCACGTAGTAGTGGCGCTTGACCTGGTCGAAGTCGACGGTGTCGCCGAAGCCGGGGGTCTGGAACAGGTCGCGGGCGTACGCCCAGAGCACCGGCATCTCGGTGAGCTTCTGCCGGTTGCACTTGAAGTGGCCGTGATAGACGGCGTCGAACCGGACCAGCGTCGTGAAGAGCCGCACGTCGGCTTCGGTGATCGTGTCACCGACCAGGTAACGCTGGTTCGTGAGCCGGTTGGAGAGCCAGTCGAGTCGGTCGAACAGTCGCGTGTACGCCCGCTCGTACGCCTCCTGCGAGCCGGCGAAACCGCAGCGGTAGACGCCGTTGTTCACGTCCTTGAACACCACCCGGTTGACCTCGTCGATCTCCTCGCGCAGCTCCTCCGGGTAGAGCCGGGGCGCACCCGCCCGGTGGTACGCGGCCCACTCGACGGAGAGGTCCAGCGACATCTGGGTGTAGTCGTTCGTGACCACCTGACCGGTGGGTACGTCGACAATCGCCGGCACGGTGATGCCCCGCTCATAACCGGGGAAGCGGGCGAAGTACGCGTCCTGCAACCGTTCGATGCCGAGCACCGGGTCCCGGCCGCCGGGGTCGAGGTCGAAGGTCCAGCTCCGTACGTCGTGCGTCGGCCCGGCCAGGGCCATCGACAGCACGTCTTCGAGCCCGAGCAGACGGCGGACGATGATCATCCGGCTTGCCCACGGACAGGCCCGGGCGACCGCGAGACGGTACCGGCCCGGCTCCACCGGGTAGCCGTCCCGGCCGTCGGCGGTGATCCGGGTGGCGATGTAGCGCTGGTCACGGGTGAACTCCCCGCCGGGGTTCACGTACGTGCCGGCTTCTTCGTTCGACATGCCGTCATCGTCGCGCATTTCGGGCCGAGGGTCGCGGGTTTGTGACCGCCGGAACGGCCACAGCCCTGCTCATCGGGGCTCCGCGCCGGGCCGGCGTCGATCACGTTGATCGAAAGGTTTACCTGGATGACGCTCGGGACTGCTGACTGGCCCGGCGCGAACGGCTACGGTGGGCTTCAGGATCCACTGCACCGGGTCACCCCGGGACGGAGGCTGCCGACCATGTCCCACCACGATCGCGGACACGACCAGCACGGACGGCCGGGGCGATGAGCCGTCTCGACCCAGCGGTCCACGCCGAGTTGGACACCCGGCTCGGGCCGGTCGACGCGGAGCTGACCCGACGCTATCCGGGGCCGGCACAGGGCCGGCAGCCGGTGCACACCGTCTACCTGCCGGCCAACCGGATGCACCCCGGGGTGGTACGCGAGTGGGGCGCCGCCGCCATCGCCGCGCTGGCGGCGCACCCACCGGCGCCGTACCGCCCCGAGCTGCACGAACGCGTGGTGCGCAAACTCGACCGCGAACCGATCGAGGACCTGCGGATCGACTTCGAGGACGGCTACGGCACGCCCACCGACGAGGTCGAGGACACGGTGGCGCGCTCGGCGGCGACGGCGTTGCGCAAGGCCGACCCGCTGCCCTTCTCCGGACTGCGGATCAAGAGCTTGGAGGGGCCGACCCGCCGCCGTGCCGTACGCACCCTGGACATCTTCCTGGAGGCGCTGGGCGGGACACCACCGGACGGTTTCGTGGTGACCCTGCCGAAGGTGAGCAGCCCCGTGCAGGTGGAGGCGATGGTCCTGCTCTGCGAGCGGCTGGAGGCGGCGTACGGGCTGCCCGCCCACGGGTTGCGGTTCGAGGTGCAGGTGGAGACACCGCCGGCCGTACTCGGCGCGGACGGCACCGCCACCGTCGCCCGCATGATCGGGGCGGCTCAGGGGCGCTGCACCGCACTGCACTACGGCACCTACGACTACAGCGCGGCGATCGGGGTCGCGGCGGCCCAGCAGAGCATGGCGCACCCGGTGGCGGACTTCGCCAAGGCGGTGATGCAGGTGGTCGCCGCCGGCACCGGGGTACGTCTCTCCGACGGCTCCACCAACGTGCTGCCGGTCGGCACCCCGGCCGAGGTTCGGGCAGCCTGGGAGCTGCACGCCGCACTCGTCCGTCGATCCCTGGAACAGGGCCTGTACCAGGGCTGGGACATGCACCCGGCGCAGTTGCCGACCCGGTACGCGGCCACGTACGGCTTCTTCCGTGAGGGCAGGGTCGCGGCGGCCGGACGGCTGCGGGCGTACCTGGAGCGGCGTTCGACCGGGGTGCTGGACGAGCCGGCGACGGCGCGGGCACTGGCCGGGTTCCTGCTGCGTGGACTGGACTGCGGCGCGCTCGACCCCGACGAGGCCGGTTTCGACCGGTCCGAACTGGCGGCGCTGTAGGCCGCAGCGGTACGACCAGCGGGAAGGTGAGGGCATGAGTGGTGAGCGGGACGACGGTGGCTACGACCTGGTGCTGCGCTCGCGTCGGGTGGTGACGCCGCAGGGGGAGCGCCCGGCGGCGGTCTGCCTGCGCGACGGGCGGATCGTCGCGGTGCAGGACTACCACGCGGTGGCCGGGGACGACCTCGGTGAACTGGCCCTGCTGCCCGGCCTGGTCGACACCCACGTGCACGTGAACGAGCCGGGCCGCACCGACTGGGAGGGTTTTCCCACCGCCACCCGGGCTGCCCTGGCCGGTGGTGTCACCAGCATCGTGGACATGCCGCTCAACTCGTTGCCGCCGACCGTCACCGCGGACGCGCTGCGCGCCAAGCGTCGGTCCGCCGCCGGCCGGTGCCACGTCGACGTCGGTTTCTGGGGCGGTGCGGTGCCGGGCAACCTGGCCGACCTGCCCGCGTTGCACGCCGCCGGGGTGCTCGGCTTCAAGGTCTTCCTGGCCGACTCCGGGGTGCCGGAGTTCCCGCCGCTGGACCCGGTCGGGTTCGGCCAGGCACTGGAGACAGTGGACGCTCTCTTCGTGGTGCACGCCGAGGACCCGGCGTCGCTCCTACCGGCGCCGACCTCGGGGCGGTACGCGGACTTCGTCGCCTCACGCCCGCCGGAGGCCGAGACCCGGGCGGTCGCCACGGTGCTCGCCGCCGCGCGGCGGACCGGGGCGCGGGTGCACATCCTGCACCTGAGCAGCGCCCAGGTGCTGCCCCTGATCGCGCAGGCGCGCCGGGGCGGGGTCCGGGTGACGGTCGAGACCTGCCCGCACTACCTGGCGCTGACCTCGGAGGAGGTGCCCGACGGGGGGACCGAGTTCAAGTGCTGCCCGCCGATCCGGGACGCCGGGAACCGGGACGCGCTCTGGGCCGGGTTGGCCGACGGGCTCGTCGACTGTGTCGTCTCCGACCACTCGCCCTGCCCACCGGCGTTGAAGAACTTCGACCGGGGCGACTTCGCCGCCGCCTGGGGTGGGGTCGCGTCGTTACAACTGGGTCTTCCGGTGATCTGGACCGAAGCCCGTGCCCGTGGGCACAGCCTGGCCGACGTGGTCCGGTGGATGGCGCAGCGGCCGGCGCAGATCGCCGGACTGCCGGCGAAGGGCCGGATCGAGCCCGGAGCCGACGCCGACCTGGTGGCGTTCGCACCGGAGGGCCGGTTCACGGTCGAGCCGGGGCTGCTCCGGCACCGTCACCCGATCACCCCGTACGCGGGGCGCAAGCTCTTCGGTGAGGTGCGCGCGACCTGGCTGCGCGGCGACCCGGTTCGGCCGGGCGAGCCGCCCCGGGGACGGTTCCTGCGCCGGGGCCCGGCCTGATGGCCGACTTCACCGAGCTGCCCGACCTCGCCTCCCGACTGCTCGGCGGATCGGTGGTCGACGCCAACGACGAGTTCTTCGCCGCCCGGGACAACCTGGTCAACACCGGTCCGCCGACGTTCACCGCGCAGACCTTCGGCGCCAAGGGCCAGGTGTACGACGGCTGGGAGACCCGACGCCGCCGGGAACCCGGTTCCGATCATGCGGTGGTCCGGCTCGGCGCGGCCGGTGTGATCTCCGGGGTGGTGGTGGACACCTCCTTCTTCACCGGCAACTTCCCGCCGTACGTCTCCGTGCAGGCGTGCGGACTGGAGGGTTACCCGGGTGCGGAGGAGTTGGCCGCCGCCGACTGGATTTCGATCGTGCCGCGTTCGGCGGTGCACGGCGACACCGCGAACCCGTTCCCCGTACGTGATCCGAGGCGGTTCACCCATGTGCGGCTCACCATCCACCCGGACGGCGGGGTGGCCCGGTTGCGGGTGCACGGGACCGTCGTACCGGATCCTCGGCTCTTCCCCGACGGCTCGGTCGACCTCGCGGCGCTGGAGTACGGCGGCCGGGTGACCGATTGCAGCAACCGGTTCTACGGTTCTCCGCACCAGCTCGTCGCCCCCGGTCTGGCCCGGGTGATGGGGGAGGGGTGGGAGACCGCCCGGCGCCGGGATTCGGGCAACGACTGGGTACGTGTCCGCCTCGTGGCACCCGGCCGGGTGCGTCTGGTCGAGCTCGACACGAGTCATTTCAAGGGCAATGCGCCCGCCGCCGCGTCCCTGCGCGGGATCGACGCCCGGTCGGCCGATCCCGCCGACGAGCGGGCCTGGTTCGAGCTGCTGCCCCGGGTCCGGCTGCAGCCCGACACCCGGCACCGGTTTCCGCTGCCCGAGGTGCGTCCGGCGACCGACGTCCGGCTGGACGTCTTTCCCGACGGTGGGCTGGCCCGGTTGCGGCTGCCCGGTCGGGTCGCACCGGCGGAGTTGGCGACGTTGCGGCAGCGCTGGTGGGATCTGTTGCCACCGGCGCAGCGACGACAGGTCGAGCGCTCGGCGGCCTCGGGACGGTCGGCGGACACACCGTGGCGTGGGCCGCTGCCGCCGACCGGCCCCGCCTGAGCGGGGCGGTCAGCGCAGTGTGCCCTCGCCGCCCGGGTACGCGAACGATGACCGGGGGGAGTAGAAACCCCAGGTGATCTCCAGTGGGTTCGCCGGGCGGAGCGCGTAGGTCGAGTGCTCCGGTTCGAGGAACTCCAGCGACTCGATCTCGAACGGGTCGACCGGCTCGGCCACGAAGGGGTAGAGCCCGCTGACCTTCCTGCGTCCGACCTTGGTGATGTAGCGCAGTTGGCCCCGGTTGATCGCGTCGCCGGTCCGGCCGACCCGGGCCGTGGTCCGGATCACCGGTACGCCGTCGGCCTCGGTGGTGGCGACGAGTCGCCGGCCCTTGACCTCGATCGTCGTGCTGCCCACGCTCGCTGGCGCGCCGCGTTCGGCGGCGTACGCGCGCACGACCGGGCTGGAGTTGAGGTAGTGGGTCCACCAGCGGCCCGGGGTGACGCCGTCGGGGGCGTCCAGGTCGGCCAGGTCGGGTCCGAGGTAGGTGAGCGAGTAGGCGCCGAAGCCGGAGGTCTGGCCGGCGTCGTCGACGACGTACTGGTTCATGAAGACCTGCCGGTTGGCGGCGGGCTTCAGCCCCTTCGGCACCAGGGCCGCGACCGCGTCGGGGTCCGCCGGCAACCAGCCGAAGTAGATCATCCGGCTGTTCACGACAAGCTGTGGCGCGACGAGATCGGTCACTTGCGGTGCCTCCGTTACCGGCGAACGTGGGGTAGCCGCGACGCTACGGCGCGTCCAAAATGGAGGCAAGGACGGATAGTTGACACATGAACTATTCGGAAAATTCGGTAAACGTCGGCGCTCTCCCAGGTCACGTGTCCCACCGACATCACCATTGGCGCCACCACAGGCATCACCACTGTTCATCAGACTGGACATCAGGGTACTTATGGGGACAGACCGGGCATGCCCTGCACACCTCGGGTGGCCTCGTACGAAGAACTGGGAAATTCGTCCCTCGTCCGGGTTTCCATGCCCTCGGAACGGCTAATCCGATCCCAGGTTGTCGTCGCTGTGCCTGGAGGGCCCCCTCCCGGCCGCCAGCAAGACAGCCGACGGATCGACCGGACCCCTGCGGTTCGCGCCGACCCGTAGCACGCCGGCGCACCGCCCCCGTATCCGCAAGGACCCGGTGAGCCCGGTACGCCGGCGTGCCCAGACCGTCCGATCGAGACAGGGACAGGGGAGGACAGCATGGCAAGCGAGGTTGTCGACAGCCAGCCGGACCAGCCCGAGCAGGCGGTCGAAGGCGAACGCGGAGCGCTGGTTGCGGTGCTGTTGATGGTGGTGCTCGGTGTGGCGGGAATCTTCGCCGTCTCCGCCTGAGGGCGAAGGAAGGGCCCCTTGTTATCGCTTCCGGTAGTACTAGGGGCCCTTCCTAACGCAATCGGGGTGGGCGGGTTGGTTCAGTTGGTGTGCGGCAGGCGGGCGGCGGGGATCACGCCGAGGCGGCCGGCCTGGTAGTCCTCGAACGCCTTGGCCAGTTCGCCGCGGGTGTTCATCACGAACGGGCCGTACTGCGCGACCGGCTCACGGATCGGCTGACCACCCATGATGTACAGGTCGAGCGCCGGGGTGTGCGAGTCCTGTGCCGCGTCCGCGCCGAAGCGAAGCGCCTCACCGGGACCGTGCACCGCGAGCTGACCGGTCTGCACCGGCCGGCGCTCGGTGCCGACCGTGCCGCGTCCGCCGAGTACGTAGACGAGGGCGTTGAAGTCGGAGCGCCAGGGCAGGTCGACGCTCGCGCCGGGCTGGACGGTGACGTGGGTGATGGTGATCGGCGTGTGGGTCGAACCGGGTCCCTGGTGGCCGTCGACCTCACCGGCTCGCGGGCATCGTCGTACTCCTAGCTGGTGGTGGGGGTGGAGGAGGATCGGGTGGGGGAGAGCCGTTCGCCGAGCCGTTCGAAGACCCGGGTCAGGGCGGCGAGTTCGGCCTCGCTCAGGTCGTCCATCAGGTGTTGTCGGACCGATGCGGCGTGCTGGGGGGCGGCCTGCTGGAGGGTGAGCAGGCCGGCGGCGGTGAGCACGGCCTCGCTGCCACGCCGGTCGTCCGGGCACGGCTGCCGGGTGACCAGGCCACGTTTCTCCATCGCGGAGATCTGGTAGGTCAGCCGGCTCGGTGAGAAGACCAGGCGGCCGGCCAGCTCGCCCATCCGGAGTCGTTGGCCCGGGGATTCCGAGAGCAGGACCAGCACCTGGTAGTCGGCGAGGTTCAGGTCGCTCGCCGCGCGTAGCTCGTCCTCAAGCTGGTTGAACAGTCGCTGGCTGGACTCGATGTAGGCGCGCCAGCAGGCGAGCTGGGCGCTGTTCAAGCTCTGGGTCACCGTCGTAACGTAGCACTCTTTCAAATTAGAAACAAACATCCTCGCGAGGTCCGTGCGGACATTGCTAGCTCGGAAAGAGCTGTCGTACGGGTTTGAAGCGATCTTTCCGGGGGAGGTGTCGGGCGGAAAAGTACGGACGGCCGTCGGCCGGGGATGCGAGACTGCTCGACCGTGGAACCCGTGGAGATATCCGTACCCGGCCTGCTGCTGCGCTCCTGGGAGCTCACCGACGCGGCCGAGGTGATGGCAGCGATGCGCGAACCTGCGATCGCCCAGTGGAATTCGACGCCGAGCGCGGCGGCCGGCATGGAGGGCGCGCGTGAGTGGGTCCGCCGCCGGGCCGACTGGTCGAGCGGGGACCACGCCTCGTTCGCCCTGGCAGAACCCTCCACCCGGGCACTGCTCGGCTCGATCTCGCTGCACCGGATCTACGACGGCGACGCCGTGATCGGGTACTGGACGGTCGCCCCGGCCCGGGGCAGGGGCCTTGCCGCCCTCGCGGTCGCGACCGTGACCGGTTGGGCGTTCCAGCGGCTGAACCTGCACCGGATCGAGCTCTGTCACGCGGTCGCCAACCCGAGTTCGTGCCGGGTCGCCGAGAAGACCGGGTACGCGCTGGAGGGGACCCTGCGCGAGTCCCACCGGTACGGCGACAAACGCCGCTACGACGAGCACCTCCACGCCCGGTTGGCCACCGACGAGTGACCCGCCCGGCGGTGCCGCGACCGCGCTAGCCTGGGCCGGGTGGACGAACTTGAGCTGAGCGACTGGCGTGAGAAGGTGGCCCGGCTCTACCTGTCGGACCTGGACCTGGCCGGCTTCCGCGCCGCCCGCGACGAACTCTTCGCCCGGCACCCGCAGTCGCCGATCCCGCCCGGGCGGCGGCCGTCGTTCACCGGTGTGCGCTACTTCCCGGAGAACCCGGAGGCGGTCGTCGAGGTGCCGATCCGTCCCGCCGAGGGGCGGTTGCGGATCGACACCGGTGGGCCCGACGGGGTGGTCACGTACCGCCGGGTGGGCGTGGCACAGACGCCCTGGGGTCCGCTGACCCTCTGGTGGATCGAGGCGTACGGGGGCGGACTGTTCCTCCCCTTCCGCGACGGCACCTGCGGTCCGGAGTCGTACGGCGGGGGCCGCTACCTCACCGACACGGTCAAGGGCACCTTCGGGCGGGGCGTCACGGTGCTGGCCGAGGACCGGATCCGTCTCGACTTCAACTACGGCTACAACCCGTCGTGTGCGTACGACGACCGCTGGGCGTGCCCGCTCGCGCCAGCAGAGAACACGGTCAGCGCCGAGATCAGGGCCGGGGAACTCAGGTACGAGTAGGCACGAACCACCGGTTGACGGTCGGCGGATCGGCGCCTGTCGTACCCGTTCACGAGGTTCATCCGAGGGCGGTACGGGTAGCTCCCCCCATGACGACGGTTCGTGAACGGTCGGGTCATGTCCTATGTCAACGGGTGCGGGACCTTCGGGACACCTCTCTGGTCGCCGTACAGGCCGCCGTGGCCGCCGGGCTGGCGTGGCTGTTCACCCATGACCTGATGGGCAACCCGGTCCCGGTCTTCGCGCCGGTCACGGCGATCAGCACCCTTGCCGTCTCGTTGAACGGACGGGTCCGCCGTACGTTCGAACTGCTCATCGGCATCGCCATCGGGGTGGCCGTGGGAGACCTGCTGGTGGAGTGGATCGGTGTCGGTTCCGTCCAGATCGCCTTGATCGTCGCACTCGCCATCCTCTTCGCCACGCTGCTCGGCGGCGGCGCCGCGGTGCTGACCCAGGCGGCCTCCACGGCGGTGTTGCTGGTCGCCTTCCAGCCGCAGATGACCGATCCGGTCATTCCCCGCTTCATGGAGGCGTTGATCGGTGGCGGGACCGGGCTCGTCGTCGCCACGCTGCTGATACCGCTCAACCCCATGCGTGCGGTGGACCGGGCGGCGAAGGCGGTGTTCGAGGCGGTGACCGGGGATTTGCGCGAATCCGCAGCGGCGATGACCGACCGTGACCCGGCCCGGGCCGGCGCCGTGTTGGACCGGCTCTCCCGGATCAGGGAGTACATGGGTGACCTCGACGACGCGTTGCGCAGCGGGCGGGAGACCGTGCGGTTCGCGCCGTTGCGATGGCGCCAGCGACGGGCGATCCTGCGCTACAGCGCCAGCCTGCGCTACCTCGACAAGATCGTCCACGACGCCGGAACCCTGGTGCGGCGGACACTTGCCGCAATCGAGGGGACGGAGCGGCTGCCGGAGGGGTTGGCGGTGGCCGTACGACATCTCGGCGACGCCGTGGGACTGCTCCGGGAGGAGCTGAAGGAGGGGCTGAAGCCGGAGGGCGCCCGGGAACTGGCGCTGCTCGCCGTGACCGCCGCGAACAAGGCGTACGCGCAGGGGGTCGGTTTCTCCGGCAGCGTCATCGTGGCCCAGGTGGGAGCCACCGCCACCGACATCCTCCTGGCGGCCGGAACCGCTCCTGAGGAGGAGACGAGACGCCTCATCCGGCACGCGGCCATCCGGGACCAGCGCCCGGAGCAGCCTTGATCTCGGGCCGCCGGTGCGGGGACGCACGAGAAGAACCCCGTCCGGTGGACGGGGTTCTTCGTCGGCACCGCGTCAGTGGGCGCCGGCTGGTTGCCAGTTCATCCGGCTCAGCACGCTCCGGGCCTGGTCGGCGAGGTCGGCGTCGACGGTCACCGCGTACTCGCTCGCCCGCAGTGTGGCCGCCGAGGTGAAGTCTCGTCGACCGCCGGTGCTGGCGTGGGCGATGGCACCGAAGATGGCACCCCATGCGGCACCGATCAGCAGACCGGCGACGATCACCGCCCACCAGTTGCCGACGGTGAAGATGCCGAACAACAGGCCGATGAAGAGTCCGAACCAGGCACCGGTGGCAAGACCCGCCAGTGCCGCCCGTGCCGTCGTCAACCGCCCCAGCACCGTTTCGACCAACGCCAGGTTGGTCCCGACGATGGCCGTACGTTCGACCGGGAACCGGTTGTCGGCGAGGAAGTCGACGGCCTGCTGTGCCCCGGAGTAGTCCGGATAGGACGCCATGGTCACGGTTGTCCGACCGGCTTCCGGCCCGCCGCCACCCGGCATCGAGATCCCGCCGCTCGGACCCAGCGGCAGGGAGCTGCCGCCGAACGGCAGGCCCGGCACCGCCGCTCGCCCGCTCGGGTTCAAGGGTGTGGTCATCAGCTGCCTCCTTCGTCAACGTGATGGGTTCCCGCCCGGCTGCGGCGCTAACCTGTGGTCGGCGCCGGGTCGGGGACACGGAAGGGCCCCGCTGCCCGGTTTCGTCAGCGGGGCCCGGTTACCTCCCGGAAGGGTCAACTGGTGCAGGCCGCCCCGTTGAGGGTGTACGCGGTCGGTGCGGCCAGGGTGCCGCTGTAGGTGCCCTGGAACCCGACGCTGGTGGTGGCGCCGGCCGCGAGGTTGCCGTTCCAGGCCGCGTTCCGGACGGTGATCTGGGTGCCGGACTGGCTCCAGGTGCCGTTCCACCCGTTGCTCAGACGCACTGTCGAGCCGACCGTGAAGGTGAGGGTCCAGCTACTGACCGCCGTGCTGCCGTTGGTCAGCCGTAGGTCGGCGGTGAATCCACCGGTCCACTGGTTCGGGGTGTAGACGACCCGGCAACCGCCGGCCGGCGGTGTGGTGGGCGGGGGAGTGGTCGGCGGCGGAGTCGTGGGTGGCGGTGTGGTGGGCGGGGGAGTCGTGGGCGGTGGGGTGGTCGCCGGGGGTGTGGTGGTCGGCGGGGGACCGGCCGCGACCGCCAGGTCGTACGCCCGCTGCGGGACGAACTGCCCGGCGCCCGCGATGCAGCCGTCGGCCTCGCCCGGCAGCTTGACCCAGAGGTACGCGTCGACCGCCGCGTCACCGGTGTTGGTGGTGCTGGGGGTGCCGATCGCCCGCCCCGGTGGGTCGCACCACTCGGCACCGGCCGGGCCGTTGCCGTTCCGGCTGGTGTCCACGACGATCTTCAGTCGGGAGATCCCGGTGGCCGCGACGACGTTCTTGCCGTACGTGACCGACTCGGCGGTGGTCCGGTAGTTGGAGACGTTGAGCGAGATGCCGTCCGCGCTGTTGGCGATGTCGGCGGCGACCAGGCGGGCGGCCATCTCGGCCGGGGCGAGCCAGGCCGAGTGGGCCGCGTCGAAGTAGACCTTGGCCTGGGCCGAGGCGGCCTTGAGTTTCTTGCCGGCGTACGCCATCGAGGCCCTGGTCTCGGCCTGCTGGCTGGCGTTCTGGCAGCTACTCATCTGGGCCAGCACGTCCGGTTCGAGCACGATGCTGGCCGGGCGCCCGGCCAGGCCGGCGGCGACCTCGTCGACCCACTGGCGGTAGGCGGTGTGGTTCGGGGCGCCCCCGCTGCTGGCGCCGCTACAGTCCCGGTTCGGGATGTTGTAGACGACCAGGATCGGGATCTTGCCTGCTGTGGCGGCGGCGCCGACGAAGGCGTTCACCTGCGACCGTACGGTGGTCGGGTTGTAGGTCGCGAACCAGTGGCCCTGCGGCACGCTGGCGATCCGGTCCCGGATGACGGCGGCGCGGGAGTCGCCCGGGTTGGCGGCGGCCCAGGTGGCGGCGTTGGTGGCCGGGTCGACGTAGAACGCCGAGTCGGCGGCAGCGGCGGCGTGTGGTCGCAGCAGGTCGAGTCCGACCACGGAGGCGACGGCGAGCGCCGCGACGATGGCGCTGGCCCCGGCCGTGGTGACCGCGGATCGTCTGCGCATGTGGTGCTCCTTTCCGGAGGTGGGGTGGTTTCGGATCCGAATTAGAGATCGAGCTTTGTGCATGGAAGCGCTCCCATGGATATCGACCACCGTACCGGCGGTGTTGCCGTCGTGTGAAGACCCCGTGTCAGCTCAAAGTGACATACCTGGATGTTCTCGTCGCCCGATCCAGGTGGGCGTCCTTTGTGTCTGTCGACTTCTGTCGATGGGGCGCCAACTTTTGGTTACGCATCGGAAACTTCTGGGCTATCGCAGTGAAAGACGCTAATGTCTGCTCCACTGCGGTGTCTCCTCCGGTCGGCGGGAGCGGCACCGAGATCCCCCCTCGTGCTGTGGAGGACTCGTGCGACGCATCCCCCGCCGACCATTCGCCGGCGCCATCACCCTGCTCACCGTGCTCGGCCTGGGCGGTTGGGCCGCCCCGGCCGGGGCCGCGCCACCCGGCGCCGCCACAGCCGCCGCGCCGGCCGCCGTGGCCCCGGCAGCCCCCGCCGACGCCCCCGTCGTCGCCGCGGCGCCGCCGGCCACCTCGGCCTTCGAGAAGGTCACACTCGACGGTGGCCTCTCCATGGGCGAACCGATCGAACTCTCCGTACTCCCCGACGGCAAAGTGCTCTACATCAACCGTGGCACCACCGCCGGCGGCGGCCAGGTACGGCTCTACAACCCCACCACCCGGGTCACCACCGTCGCCCTGACCGTGCAGCTCGACGCCCGGTTCGAGGACGGCCTGATCGGCATCACCCTCCACCCCAGTTTCGCCAGCAACCGGTGGGTCTACCTCTTCTACTCGCCGAAGGTGACCCCGCTGGTCAACCGGATCTCCCGGTTCACCTTCAATACCAGCACAAACGTGCTCGACCCGGCCAGCGAGGACATGCTGATCGAGTGGCCGACCGAACGGAACCTCTGCTGCCACTCCGCCGGTTCGATGAGCTGGGACAGCGCCGGCAACCTCTACTTCGCCGTCGGCGACAACACCAACTCCGGCGGCGACAGCGCCGGCATGGCGCCGATCGACGAACGGCCCTCCCGCGACCCCCAGTACGACGCGCAGCGCACCAGCGGCAACGCCAACGACCTACGCGGGAAGATCAACCGGATCCACCCGGAGAACAACGGCACGTACACCGTGCCGAGCGGGAACCTCTTCCCCGCCGGCACCGCCGGTACCCGCCCCGAGGTGTACGTGATGGGGGTCCGCAACCCGTACCGGGTCTGGGTCGACAAGCGGGCCGGGAACACCCTCTACTGGGGCGAGGTCGGCCCCGACGCCGGTGCCACCATCGCGAACCGGGGTCCCGCCGCCTACGACGAGTTCAACCGCGCCACCGGTCCCGGCAACTACGGCTGGCCGTACTGCGGTGGTCCGAACGTCGCCTACAACGACTGGGACTTCGCCGCGAACGCGCCCCGGAGCTGGTTCCCCTGCGGTGGGACCGCCGGTCCGGTGAACAACTCCCCGCGCAACACCGGCATCGCGCAGTTGCCGCCGGCCAAGCCCGCCCTGGTCTGGGAGCAGCACGGCGGCAGCCGGGAATGGCCGGCCCTGGACAACCCCGGCGGCTGCGGCTCGCCGAACCACACCGAGGTCTACCACTACGACCCGAACCTGGTCTCGGACGTGAAATGGCCGCAGTACTACGACAACAAGCTGCTCATCTCCGAGTACTGCCGCAACTGGATCAAGGAGGTCCAGTTCAACAACGGCAACCCCGCCACCGGTACGCCAACCCTCATCGAACCCGTACTCGCGGGCATGAACCTGGTCCACCCGATCGACATGGAGTTCGGCCCGGACGGCTCGCTCTACCTGCTGGAGTACGGCAGCGGCTACTTCTCCGGCGCCGCCGACGCCGGACTGTACAAAATCAACTACGTGCAGGGCGGCCGGTCACCGATCGCCCAGGCGAGCGTCAACCGGGACAACGGGCCGGCACCGCTCGCGGTCACCTTCTCCAGCGCCGGCAGCTCCGACCCGGACGGCGACCCGCTGACGTACGCCTGGGACTTCGACAACAACGGCAGCACCGACTCCACCGCGGCGAACCCGTCCTACACGTACACCACGAACGGTGACAAGCGGGCCCGGCTGACGGTCAGCGACGGCACCGGCCGCTCCGCGACCACGCTGGTGCCGATCGTGGTCGGCAACAGCCGGCCCAGCGTCACCATCTCGGCGATCCCGGCCGGCGGCATGTTCGACTGGGGCCAGAACTTCACCGTCACCGCGACCGCGACCGACCCGCAGGAAGGGACGATCGACTGCTCCAGAGTCATCGTCCGGGTTGCCCTCGGCCACCAGGACCACGCCCACGAGGAGGGTGAGGGCACCGGCTGCGGCGCCACCTTCAACACCGGCCCCGTGCACGCCGGCCCCGACTCGGTGCTCTTCTTCGTGGTCCGGGCCACCTACACCGACCAGGGCGCGACCGGGTCGGTGCCGCTGACCGGAGAGCAGACCATCACACTCTGGCCCAAGCAGTGGCAGGCGGAGCACTTCGTACAGCTCGGCGGGCCGCAGGTGATCGACCAGGCCGCCGCCGAGGGTGGCAAGCGACTCGGTGACATCCAGAACGGCGAGTGGGTCAAGCACCACGCGGTGAGCCTGAAGGGCATCAACTCGGTGAAGGCCCGGGTCAGCAGCGGCGGGGGCGGCGGCACGGTCTCCTTCCGCTACAACTCGACCACCGGTCCGGAGGTGGCCCGGGTGACCGTGCCGAACACCGGCGGCTGGGACAACTACGTCGAGGTCACCGCCCCGGTGACCCGCCCCGACGACGGCACCCACGACCTGTTCCTGGTCTTCAACGGCGGCAGCGGGGCCTTCCTGGACGTCGACAGCTACACCTTCGTCGGTCCCGGCATCGGCACCGGCGGACCCACCACGCCGAGGACCGGTGAGGTCAAGGCCCTCGGCAAGTGCGCCGAGATCAACGCCAGCGGCACCGCCGACGGCACCCGGATCCAGATCTGGGACTGCAACGGCGCGGCCAACCAGCGCTGGACGGTCGGCACCGACGGCACCATCCGGGGGCTCGGCAAGTGCCTGGACGTACAGGCCAGCGGGCTGACCAACGGCACGAAGATCCACCTCTGGACCTGCAACGGCACCGGCGCCCAGCAGTGGACCGTCCAGGCCGACGGCAGTCTGCGTAACCCGCAGTCCGGGCGCTGCCTGGACATCCCCGGCTCCAGCACCACCAACGGCACCCAGTTGCAGATCTACGACTGCAACGGCAGCGGCGCGCAACGCTGGACCCTGCCCTGACCCACCCGACCCGCCCTGACCTGAGCCGCCCTGGTTCGCCCTGACGGTCAGGGGCCCGACCAGCACCTGTCACCGCCGGGCTGGTGTCCGTCACCCACGGACACGGACACCAGCCCGGCACCCCGCCACGACGCGGTCAGCCGATCGACACCACCGGCTCGTGCCGGACCGGGAAATTCACCGAGTTGGCGATGAAACAGCGCCGGTACGCCTCCGGGTGCAGGGCCACCGCCCGCTCGACCTGATCCGGCGCCGCGACCGTCACCCGGGGGTGAAGCACCACCTCGGTGAAGTGCCCGCCACCACCGGAGGTCAGGGTCAACACCCCTTCCGGTTCGTCGGCGTAGCCGGTGACCACCACCCCGGCCGTCGCACAGAGGTGCAGGTACGCCAGCAGATGGCACTGGGCGAGCGCGGCGACCAGCAACTGTTCGGGATTCCACCGCCCGGACTCGCCCCGGAACACCGGATCGGCCGAGCCGAGCAGCGGCGGCAACCCGGGCCCGGTCACCTCGTGCGCCCGACTGAACGCCCGGTAGTCGCTCGTGCCGCTGCCCCGGTCACCCGTCCAGGTGAGAGAGAGCGCATAGCGATGAGACGTTTTCGGCACGGTCACTCCTGGTAGGAAAAGACGGCTATCCGATCACGGTGTGCCGGATCCGACCACCCCGCGTATGGTGCCAACGAAGGTACGGACAACGGGGGGTGTGCCTTGCGTCGGTGGTGCGACGGATGACCATTGTGCCGCGCGCCGTGTCCCGGTCCGGCGCCCTGCGCCACGAAGCCCTGTTCTACCACGGTCACGACGACTACCGGGCCGGGCTGTACGCCTTCATCGCGGGCGGGGTCACCCGCGCCGAACCGGTTCTGGTCGTCGTCCCCCAACCCCGGCTCGACCTGCTCCGCGACGAGATCGACACGGTCTCCGACGGAGAGGTCGAGGTGCGTTTCCTCGACATGGGCATCGCCGGGCGCAACCCGTCGTGGATCATCCCGGGGATTCTCTACGCCTTCGTCGCCGAGCACCCCACCAGCCGGGTACGGATCGTCGTCGAACCGATCTGGCCCGAGCGGCGTGCGCTCGCGTACCCGCGATGTGTGCAGCACGAGGCACTGGTCAACCTGGCCCTGGCCGACCAGCCCGCGAGCATCCTCTGCCCGTACGACGCGGTGGGGCTGGACGCCGACGTGATCGCGGACGCGGCCAGCACCCATCCGGTGCTGATCCGGGCCGGAGTACGCCAGTCCAGCGCCGGCTACGGCAGTCCGGAGGCGGTGGTCGACGCGTTCAACCTGCCGCTGCCCGAGCCGGCGTTGACCCCGTCCACGCTCCTGTTCGACCGGGCCGGGATGGCCGGTATGCGGGCGCTGGTGACCGCACTCGCCACCGAGGCCGGGCTCGCCCCCGACCGGGTCGCCGACCTGCGCCTGGCCACGAACGAGATCGCCACCAACGCGGTGGTGCACGGCGGCGAACCGGCGGTGCTGCGGGTCTGGGCCGAGCCGAGTGGGATGGTCAGCGAAGTGATCGGCACGAGTGTGCTGACCGATCGGCTGGCCGGCCGGCTCCCGGCCTCGCCCACCAGTGAACAGGGGCGCGGGCTGCTGCTGGTCAATCACCTCTGCGACCTGGTCGACGTGCACACCACCAACGAGTCGACCACCGTACGCCTGCACATGGACTGGTGACCGCGACGCCCGGCGGCGCTCAGGCGAGCGCGGCGACCGGGGAGTCGGCCAGCCCGGCGAGCAGTGCGGCGGGATCGTCGAAGACGGCCGCCGCACCTGCCCCGGCGAGTTCGCTGCGCCCGGTGCCGCCGCAGGTCAACGCGATGCAGGGGATGTCCAGGTGGCCGGCGGCGGCGACGTCCCAGACCGAGTCACCGACGAACACCACCCGCTCCCGGTCCAGACCGGCCCGGTCCAGGGCAGTCGCCAGCAGGTCCGCTCCCGGTGGCGAGTCCGCGCCGACCGAGGTAGTGATGCTCCCGATCACGTCGTCGGCGAGGAGCGCGGCACGCAGCGCCGGCAGTTCCCGCTCGTCCGCCGAGGTCACCAGCACCACCCGCAGCCCCCGTGCCGCGCACGCCCGCAGCAGGTCCGCCGCCCCGGGCAGCGGCCTCAGCCGGTCCCAGAACTCGGCGAAGAGGCTGTCGTGTCCGTACCGTATCCGTTCGTCCGCGTCCCGGTCCCGTTCCGGTCCGAGCAGGTGCTCCAGCAGCCGTTGCGGGCCCATGCCGAGGGCGCGGTGGATCGCTGCCATGGGGATCTCCTGCTCGGCCTGGCGCAGCGCCTCCCACCAGCTCACGGTGTGCAGGTACGCGTTGTCGACGAGCGTGCCATCCACGTCGAACAGGACCCCGGCGGGTCTGTCGATCTCCATGCCGCCCCCTACCCGTTACCGCTCGGGTCACCCTCCGGTATGAGTATCTCGAACCAGACGGTCGAACCACGTACGGTCGGGTCGGTCCCCCACGCGTCGCTGAGCTGCTCGATCAGCCCGAGACCCCGTCCGCGACTGCTGAGAGTGTCGGCCCGGGTCGGGGTCACGGTGCCCCGGGTGCCCTGGTCGGCCACGGAGACGAGCAGCCGTTCCGGGCTGAGGTCGATCTCCACCTGGGCCGCCGTGCCCGCGTGCAGCAGCGCATTGGTGGTCAGCTCGCTGGTGCAGAGCACCGCCGCCCCGATCACCGACTCCGGCACCCGCCAGGAGGTGAGCTGGGCGGTGAGCCACTGCCGTACCCGCCCGGGTGCGGTCGGCTCCGCCGGCATCTCCAGCGACGCCGAGCGGCTGGGCGTCAACGCGTGCTCCACCGCCAGCACCGCGGCGTCGTCCTCGGTCGGTCCCGGCACGGCCCGACTCGCCACCGCGCAGAGCGTACGGGGGTCGCCGCTGCTCGCCCCGGCGATGGCCTCGGCGAGGGTGGCGAACCCCGCGCTCAGGCTCTGCTGCCGCCGTTCCACCACACCGTCGCTGAACAGCAGCAGCGTGTCGCCGGGCACGAACGGCACCGTGCTGGTCGGGCGGTTGCCGCCGAGTCCCAGCGGGGCACCGGGGGGTACGTCGAGGTAGCGGGCGGTGGGTGGGACGCCGGCCGGTGCCTGGCGCAGCAGCGGAGCCGGGTGCCCGGCGCTGGCGAGCGTCATCAGCCCGGTGGCGGGTTCGACCACCCCGTACACGACCGTCACGAACAGTTCGTCCCGACGGGCCTCCGTACCGAGGCTCCCGACCAGGCGGTCCAGGCCGGAGAGGACGGCGGCCGGATCGGGGTCGCTGAGCGCCAGCGCCCGCAGGGCCGCCCGGACCTGGCCCATCAGCGCGGCGGCGTGCACGTCGTGCCCGGCCACGTCACCGAGGACGACGGCGAGCCGTCCGCCGGAGAGGGGGAAGGCGTCGTAGAAGTCTCCGCCGGCCGCGTTGCCGTCCACCCCGGCGTCGTACCGGGCGGCGAGCCGCAGCCGGGGCAGGTCCGGCAACTGTTCCGGCAGCATGCTGCGTTGCAGCAGTTGGGCGGTGCCGTGCTGGTTCTCGAACCGGCGGGCCCGTTCGGCGGCCTGCGCCACCAGTTCCGCCCCGGCGGTGAGCAGGGCGCGTTCGGCCGGCGACCACGGGTGTGCGGTGCGGTAGCCGATCGCGAGGGCGCCGCCCAGCGAGGGCGTACGCAGCGGCAGTACGGCCAGCGCCCGGATCTTCTCGTCGTGCCGGTCGATCGCGGTCGGCAGCAGTGGCCGTCCGTCCGCCCAGAAACGGGGGGCGGCGGTGGCGGCGGCGACCACCAGCGGGGCGGCCGAGTCAGCGGGAAAGCTGCGCCACAGCGGCGGAAGCCGTTCGTCCGCCTCGTCCAGCAGCTCACCCCGGACCCGCCGTACGGCCCGCCAGTCGGCGCCGTCGTCGACGGCGATACCGACCTGGTCGGCGTCGAACGACGCCAGGGCGTAGCGCAGGGCCGACCGGGCCACGTCGTCGAGGGTGAGGGTGCCGGAGAGGGCGACTGCCAGCTCGCTCAGGCTCTGTAGGCGCCGGGTCACCTGGGTGGTCTCGACGATCACCATCAACAGGCCGATGATCTGCCCGTGCTCGTCCCGGACCGCCGAGTAGCTACGGGTCAGCACCACCTGGTCGACCTGGTCCGAACCGCGTACCCGGCCG
Source organism: Micromonospora sp. NPDC050417 (assembly GCF_044458865.1). NCBI lineage: Bacteria > Bacillati > Actinomycetota > Actinomycetes > Micromonosporales > Micromonosporaceae > Micromonospora > Micromonospora sp. NPDC050417. The sequence goes on along the minus strand of NZ_JBITIH010000018.1, from coordinate 66,204 downwards.
ACCGGCAGCGCACCCTCCCGCTCCAGGTAGGGGATGCCGGTGCGGTAGACCCTTTCGATCTCCTCGCCGACCCCGGCCAGTTCCCACGCCTCGGCGAAGACCTCGGCGGCGGGGCGGCCGAACGCGGCCGGGTGCCGGTCCCTGATCAGCTCGGCGAAGCCGTCGTTGTAGATCAGGGCGAGTTCGTCGCCGAACGCGAGAGCCATCGGCACCGGCGCGGAGAGGACGAGGTCGAGCACCGAACGCAGCGCCGGAGCCCACTGCTCCACCGGGCCGAGTGGTGTCTGCGCCCAGACGGCCTCCGCTGGGCGGCCGGTCGCGGGCGCGCCGGTCGTGGGTTCGCGGGTCGTGGGTTCGCCGGTCGTGGGTTCGCCGGCCCTGGCAGCCGCCTCGGGTCCTGCCGTGCTGCCCGGTGTCGACGACGGACCGGGCCAACGGGAGGGGGGAGCGGGAACCCGCCCGACCGAGCCTGGCATGCGAGCAGCCTAGCCGGCCCCGCCGAGCACCCCGCCGATCGACCGCTCCGGGAGTTGGTCGCGGCGTTTCCCGGCAGCCGACGACCGGCCGACGGGGGTGAGGTCAGGGGTACGGAATGAACCAGGGCGGTCCGGGTACGCGGGCAGCGGTAGTCCAGGTGACAGGAGGGACACCATGCCCACGATCCTCGCGCTCCGGCGGGTCGACGTCGGGGCCCAGCTCGCCGAGACGTGGGATTCGGTGCTGGTCTTCGTGCCTCGGCTGATCGGCTGCGTCGGCATTCTCATGCTGGGCTGGCTCCTGGCCCGGTTCGTGCTGCGGATGGCGCTGCGCCTTCTCGACCGGTTCGGCTTCGACCAGATCGTGCAACGCGGTGGCCTCGGGCGGCTGGTCGCCCGGACCCGGTACCGGCCCGCGGCCGTCCTCGCCCGACTCGGGTACTACCTGATCCTGCTCTTCACGCTGCAACTCGGTTTCGCGATCTGGGGCCCCAACCCGGCCCATGACCTCATCACCGCCGTGGTGGCGTGGCTGCCACGGGCGTTCGTCGCGCTGGTCGTGGTCGCCGTGTCGGTGGTGATCGCCAACGCGGTGCACGACCTGGTCAGCGACACGATCGGCGCGGTCACGTACGGCCGCCCGCTCGCCGACGTGGTCTCACTGCTGGTCGTGGGGCTCGGCGTGATCGCCGCCTTCGTCCAGACCGGGGTCGCCACCGGGGTCACCGGCCCGGTGCTCGTCACGCTGCTCGCCACCGTGGGCGGCATCCTGGTCGTCGGGATCGGCGGGGGACTGGTCAAGCCGATGCAGGTGCGGTGGGAACGCTGGTTGAGCCGTCTCGCCAGTGAATCCCGGCTGCGCCGGGCCAACCGTGAGACCTATCCCCGGCCCGGGGACCTGGGGCCGTTCGCACAGCCCACCATCCCCGCCCGTGCGGCGGTACCGGCCTTTCCCGACCCGCCCCTGGCGGAGATGCCGACCTCCCCGGCCCCGGACGGTCTCGCCGGCTACGACCCGGTACGTCCGCTTCTGATCGGGGACGATCCGGCGAGGGTGAACGGACTCGCCCCCTTCGACCCGGGCGTGGACGCGGCCTCCGCCGACTACCAGCTCGTTGCCGGGTACGGGTCGGAGGCCGGCGGGCTGGCCGGGCCGTACGAGCCGGCGCCGGAGGGGCTCTCCACCCTCCAGGCCGGTTCGGACGGGTTCACCACTGTGCAGACCGGCTCGGACGGCGCGACCGCGTACCAACCGGCACCGGCGGCACAGGAGTTGGGTGGCTATCCGTCCGACCTGCTGGCGCCGGCTCCGGAGCGGCCGGTGAGCGCGGACGACGACGGAACCCGGTAGCGGCACCTCGCGGGCGGGTTCGTGCCGGGACCGGTGGAACTATTCGGCGGCGCTGGGCTCCGCTGGCTGGCGGCGCATCGCGTCGTCGGCCAGGATCGCGGTGGCCACCATCAGCGCGACCACGATGCTGAACAGCCACGAGGCGTCGGGGAGCAGTTGGGCGGCGAGGGGCGCGTGGAGCGCGGTCAGCAGGAAGCCGAACCATGCCCAGCGGCGTTGACGCGCGGAGAGAAAACCGGGGCCCTGATGCATCTGACGAATTCTGCCTGGCGGATCTGCCTCCGCCGTCACCCGATCGGCCGATTCTGACTGACCTGTCCGGTTTAGAGGTGTACGGCACCCCAACACGGGGAAGCGGCAATCCTCCGATTCCCTGGATGTTAGGAAGGGCCCCTTCCTATACAGAATGCGATAACAAGGGGCCCTTCCTTACCCCCGGGGCGATCCGGAAAGATCGCGCATTGTGTCGACCACCACCCCGCGCCCCGCCCTGCTGCTCCTCGCCTATCTCGCGTTCGTCAGCCTCGGTCTGCCCGACGGCCTGCTCGGTGTCGGCTGGCCCTCGATCCGGGCGGAGTTCGGTGTGCCGACGGAGTCGGTGGGACTCCTGCTCACCGCCGGTACGGTCGGCTACCTCACCTCCAGCGTGGCGGCCGGCTTCACCCTGGCCCGGGTCGGTGTCGGCTGGCTGCTCGCCGGCAGCACGGCGCTGGCGAGCCTCGCCCTCAGCGGCTACGCCGGAGCGCCCATGCTCCCCCTGATGGTCGGCGCCGCGCTGCTGCTCGGGCTCGGCTCGGGTGCGGTCGACTCGGGTCTGAACGCGTACGCGGCGAGCGCTTTCGGCCCCCGGCACATGAACTGGCTGCACGCCTTCTTCGGGCTTGGCGTGGCGATCGGACCACTGATCATGACCACGGTGATCGGTGCCGGGCTCTCCTGGCGCTGGGGCTACGGCATCGTCGCCTCCGCCCAGGTCCTGCTCGCCCTCGCGTTCGTGTTCACCGTACGGGCATGGGACGACCGGCGGAGCGCGGTGCCGGCGGCGCACGGTGCCTCCGGGCCGCCGGCTCGTCCGGCACGGGTGCGGATCGGTGCGACCCTCGGCCTACCGGCGGTCTGGACCGGGACGGTCGCGTTCGCCGTCTACGTGGGTGTGGAGGTCGGGGCCGGACTCTGGGCCTTCCTGCTGCTCACCGAGGGGCGGGGGCTCAGCGAGGCGGTCGCCGGGATCTGTGTCTCGATCTACTGGGGCAGCCTCTTCGTCGGTCGGGTGGTGCAGGGGCTGGTGGCCGAGCGTCTGGGCAGCGGGCAGGTGCTGCGCGGCAGCCTGATCGGCATGGCCGTGGGCTCCGCGCTGGTGGCCGTACCCGGGCCGGCCGGGCTGGCGGTCGTCGGGCTGGCCATCATCGGTTTCGCCGCCGCGCCGGTCTTCCCGTTGCTCACCCTCACCACTGCCGAGCGGGTCGGGGCGGTGCACGCGGACCGGGCGATCGGTCTCCAGATCGGCGCCGCCGGCCTCGGCGGGGCACTGCTACCGGCCGGCATCGGGGTGCTGCTCAGCCGGGTCACCGTCGAGGCGCTCGGGCCGTCCCTGCTGGTCCTGTCGCTGATCCTGCTCGCTGTCTACCTCGTCTCCACCCGCCGCCGGGTTCCGGACGCGGTGGCGTGACCGCCGCGCCCGACATCAGGTGTGCGCCGCAGGACCAAGGTGGCACACACCGCTCAGGAGGGGCCGTTACGACCCGTGGTGGAGGGGCGGTACGCCCGATCCGGGTCGGTCATCTCGCCCTCGTCGGCGCGGGATGACGGGTGCCCGTTGGCCGCTTCGGCGCCGTGACCGTACGCCGACTCCGCGCCCGCGTCGTTGCCGGTCATGTCGTCCACCTGGCCGTCCGGCGTCGACGCGCCCATCGCGCGTTCCAGCTCGGACAGGGGGATGCGTTCTTCGTCGCGCCAGACGGAACTGTCGTTGTCGGTCATACCCTGGCCGTACCCGGGTGCCCGGGAGGCAAACCGGCGGTGCCCGCCGGGGCGAGTCCCCGGCGGGCACCGTGACGACGCTTGCGTGGTTACGGCTGCGGCCGGTCCACCTGGCCGCGCCAGGCGCCGGTCTCGACGCCGCCGCGTGCCTCGATGAAGTTCTTGAACCGCTCCAGGTCGCCCCTGATCCGGCGGTCCACCATGCCGAGCTTGTCAGCGGCCTTCTCGGTGATTCCCTGCGGCTCGAAGTCGAGCTGGAGGGTGACCCGGGTGTGCCGGTCGTCGAGTCGGTGGAACGTCACCACCCCGGCCTGGTTCGTGCCGTTGGTGGTGGTCCAGGCGACTCGTTCGTCGGGTAGCTGTTCGGTGATCCGGGCGTCGAACTCGCGCTCGACCCCGCTGATCCCGACCTTCCAGTGGGTCATCGTGTCGGAGATCTGCCGGACCTCCTCGACTCCCTCCATGAAGCGGGGGAAGTCCTCGAACTGGGTCCACTGGTCGTACGCGGTCCGTACGGGGACGGCCACGTCCACGGATTCGGTTACCGCACTCATCTGACATCCTTCCTGCTCTGTCGGTGTCCGCTGGCGCGTGACGCGCAGCGGCTCACCAGCGCTGCGTCTCGTTCGCGTGCCCGAGCACCGCCCACACCTCGGATACCGTGCGGAACTCGGTGTCCGGGGGGAGGCCGTTCAACTGGGCCAGCACCTCGTCCGGTGCCTCGTTCTCCTCGGCGCTGCGCAGGAGCGTCGTCCGGTCCCCGGGGAGCGCCGACAGGCTGATGAATCGGCCGAGTTGGCTACGTTGTTCGACCTCGACCGAGGTCATCCCCTGCGGCGCGCCCGAGCGGGTGTCGGCGCTCGGCGCTCTGGTCGATGCCGGCTGGTCCTCGCCGGCCGGTTCCGGTTCACGCCACTCCTCGGCTCGGGAGCCGGCGGTGTTGTTCACCGTGCTGGCTACCTCCCGGCTCATCTCGTCGTCTAGCCGCGGTCCGTGTTTGCTGTTGCCCCGGTCCATGTCCTATGCGCTACCCCGGCGCCCCAGGGGTAAACCGAAACGCCAACGGATCGGCCCAGACCTGGGGAAACGCGTTTGCCCGTACGGGGCGCGGGAAGGAAGGGGGTTGGCCTGCGATCTGTCGGGGCTGTTCCGAGACCGAGGAGGATGACCATGCCGGGACGTGAGGTGCTTCCCAGTACGTTGCGACGCTCGCCGGACAAGGCCCAGGACACCTGGGTGAAAACCCATGATTCGGCGGTGGAGACGTACGGCGAGGGCGAACGCGCGCACCGGACCGCGTACGCGGCGGTCAAGCACTCGTTCGAGAAGGTCGGCGACCACTGGGAGCAGAAGGGGCGCAAGGGTCCGAGTGACGAGCAGGCGGCCGGTGGTGGTCCGGCCAGACGGGCACCGACCGCCGGTGGGGTCGACGCCAACGCCTCGAAGGAGCACCTGATGGATGTGGCGAAGAAACTGGACGTTCGGGGTCGTTCCCGGATGAACAAGTCGGAGTTGGTCGGGGCGATCCAGAAGGCGAACAACCGGGCGACGGCCAAGGCCCGGGGTCGCTAGTCCGAGCGCGTTCTCCGGTGGCGGGCCGGCCGGTTCACCAGTGTCCGGTCGGCCCGCCCGGAGCGGCGATGTGCACCACCTTCGTCGCGGTCAGTTCGTCGAGCAGTTCGGGGCCGTACCCGAAGCCCTGGCCGCTGCCACGGCGGGGGTGTGCGGCCCCACCGGGTGCCCCACCGAAGACATTGTTGATCTTCACGGTGCCGACCGGCAGTTCCCTCCATGCCTGCTGGGCGTGGCTCATCGACCCGGTGAGCACCGTCGCGCAGAGCCCGTACGGGGACTGCGCCGCCCGGGACAGTGCCTCGTCGAAGGAGTCGACCACCAGCACCGGCGCGACCGGACCGAACGTCTCCTCGCGCATCACCGCCATCTGGTCCGTGCAGTCGACCAGCACCGTCGGCGGGTAGAAGGCGCCCGGACCGTCCGGTGCGATGCCGCCGGTGAGCACCCGGGCACCGTCGGCGACGGCGGCCCGTACCTGGGCGTCGACCAGGAGTCGCTGTCGGCGGTCGACCATCGGTCCGATCTCGGTCTGTTCGTCCCGTCCGGGGCCCACCCGGAGCGCTTCGGCCCGCTGGACGAGCGCCGCGACGAAGGCGTCCGCCACCGGGCGAAGGACGTAGATCCGTTCGACCGCGACGCAGAGCTGACCGGAGTTGGTGAAGGCGCCCAGTGCGGCCTGTTCGGCGGCCCAGACCGGGTCGACCCCGTCGTCCACGATCAGCGCGTCGCTGCCCCCGTTCTCCAGCAGCGCCTTCGCCCCGCTGGTGGCGCACGCGGCGGCGATCGACCGGCCGGTGGCCGACGAGCCGACGTGTGCGACCACGTCCACCTCCGCCGAAGCCAGTGCCGCACCCACCCTGGCGCCCCCGGTGAGCAGCGACAACACGCCCGCCGGCAGATGCGCGGCGAAGAGCCGGGCGAGGAGCCAACCGCTGACCGGGCTCCGTTCGCTCGGCTTGTAGATCACCGTGTTGCCGGTGACGAGCGCGGCGCCGAGCAGGCCACAGGAGACCGCTACCGGGTCGTTCCAGGGGGTCAGTGCCGCGACCACGCCCCGTGGCTGCACCGCCATCAGGTCGATCGCCTCGGGGTTGCCGGCGAGTGCCCGCCCCCGGTGGATCGGGCCGAGTTCGGCGTACTGCCGCAGGGTGCCGACGGCGGCCTCGACGCCGCCCCGGGCCAGGCCGATCGGCCGCCCCATCTCGGCGGTCTGGGCCTCGGCGAGTTGTTCGGCGGAGGATTCGAGCAGGTCCGCGACCCGGTGCAGGGCGGCGCCTCGGGCTGCCGCCGGGGTGGACGACCATTGCGCCGTAGCGACCCGGCTGGCCTTGACCGCCGCCGCGACCTCTGCTTCGGTCGCCTCCGGCACCCGGGTCACCTCGGCGTTGTCGGCCGGGTCGAGTATCACCAGCGCCCCGTCGTCGGGACCGCTGCCCCAGACGCCGTCGATGAGTTGCTGTACCTCGTACATGGCGCGCTGGATGCCCCGGTCTGACCGTGACAAACGCCGTTTCGCCTGGTTGGTGCTGTGGGGCCGGGCTCCGAGAGCCCCGGGGTGGGGAGAGCCACGGGGTGTGGCCGGCGTCGGGCGGTGGCGGGCACATGCGGGCAGGGCCGCCCCGGGGGCGACCGGGGGCAGGCTCCTGCCCGTGCGTCGGACGGATCCCAGCAGGGGAACTACGGTGCGATGTTGCGGTGGCGGGTACGGAGCCGGAACGGCATCAACGCGCTTTCGATCTTGGTGGCGGTGGTCATCTTCGACATGCCGTCCCGGCGCTCCTCGAACCGGATCGGCACCTCAAGGATGGTCTGCCCGAGCTTGGTCGCCAGGTAGTGCATCTCGACCTGGAAGCTGTAGCCGTTGGACTGCACCCGCTCCAGGCCGATCGCCTGAAGCGCGTCCGCCCGCCAGATCTTGAAGCCGGCGGTGAGGTCGCGAATCCGGACCTGCAACAGCGTGTGTACGTAGAGGTTGGCCCATCCGCTGAGCGCCCGGCGGTAGAGCGGCCACGCCTCGTCGAGTTGTCCACCAGGCACGTAGCGCGACCCGATCACCACACCAGCCTGAGTGGAGAGCAGTGCGCCGAGCATGCCGGGCAGCGCCTCCGGCGGGTGCGACAGGTCGGCGTCCATCTGGGCCACGAACCGTGCGCCGCCGGCGAGCGCCCGGCTGATTCCATCGACGTACGCCCGTCCGAGCCCCTCCTTGCCGGGCCGGTGCACCACCTGGATCCGGTCGGGATGCTCGGCGGAAAGCTTGTCCGCCACGTCGCCGGTCCCGTCCGGGGAGTTGTCGTCGGCGATCAGGATGCTCAGCCCGGGCAGGGGGAGTGCTAGCAGCCGTTCGACCAACACGGGCAGGTTGTTCGCCTCGTTGTAGGTCGGGACGACGACAGTCAGCCGCTCATCACGCCAAGGGGATGGCAACTGGACGGGCTCGATCATTACAGACATCCTCGTTCTGCCGACAGCGGTCAGGGAGAGGGTAATCACCCGGCCACCCCGGTGCGACCACCGGGCCAACCACGTACATCCTGTTTACACCCTTCTGTAGCGCGATCGCCGGTCGCGACACCGCGTGATCCAGGTGTAGCCAGGAGCCGAACACTCGCGCCGCCCCCGGTCAGATGCGTCACACCGCCCCGACTGGCTCGTGACGGAAAGTGGCGATCCGCGACCCCGCTACCGACTTTGCCCTCTCCCTGTCCAACGCGCCGACGGCGGATCGGCCACGATCCGGTTAACGCGGCACTGTCGCGGGTACCGGTGCGGAGCGCGTAGTGGGCGAGAAGCAGCCGCGCGCCAGGCCGCAGCAGCCGCCGGAGGGCGGGGCTGGGCGGTCCGGTGGACGGGCGGAAATGATGTTTACTCCTTCTGCCCGAGGGAACCCGCCCCCCGTGCGAAACGATCAGGTCGACCCGCATCAGCGCAGGTCAGGCGGCACGATCGCCGGCCTCGCGCAGGGGCGACCTGAGGCGGGTGGAGCAGGCTGTCCACCGGTGCTGTTCGAGGCGGTTCTGTTCGACCGGGACGGCACGCTGGTGCACGACGTCCCGTACAACGGAGACCCGACGCTGGTACGCCCGGTGGCCGGCGCCCGGGAAGCGCTCGACCGGTTACGCGCCGCCGGGTTGCGCCTCGGCGTGGTGACCAACCAGTCAGGGATCGCCCGGGGCCGGTTCAGCCGCAGCGACCTCGACCGCGTCAACGCCCGGGTGGAGGAGTTGCTCGGCCCGTTCGACAGCTGGCAGATCTGTCCGCACGCCGAGCCTGGTCCCGGCGTCGCCGGTTGCCGCTGCCGCAAACCCTCACCCGCCATGGTCGCCGATGCCGCCCGTGCGCTCGGCACCACACCCGACCGTTGCGTCCTGGTAGGAGACATCGGCGCGGACATGACCGCCGCCGGGGCCGCCGGTGCGGCCGGAATTCTCGTCCCCACGGCGCAGACCCGACCCGAGGAGGTCGCCGCCGCGCCCGCGGTCGCCGGTGACCTACCAGGAGCCGTCGACCTGATCCTGCGACGTCAGAGACTTGTCGCCGGTGGCGGTGAGCGGGCGGACATCGGTGCGGCTGCCGCCCCGGCCGCGGGCGCCCACCGTGGGCGCCCGCGTTGCGTTCTGGTGGCCCGGCCAGACTCGGCCGGTGACGTACTGGTCACCGGGCCGGCGATCCGGGCGGTGGCGGCCGGCGCCGACCGGGTGGTGATGCTCTGCGGCCCCCGGGGGCGGGCGGCAGCCGAACTGCTGCCCGGCATCGACGAGCTGATCGAGTGGCCACTGCCCTGGATCGACCCGCAACCGACCCCCGTCGACCGGGCCGAGGTGGACCGGCTGACCGCTCGGCTGACCGAGGTCGGCGCGGACGAGGCCGTACTCTTCACCTCCTTCCACCAGTCGGCGCTGCCGTTGGCGCTGGTGCTGCGGATGGCCGGGGTCGAGCGGATCTCGGCCATCAGCGACGACTACCCGGGCTCACTGTTGGACGTACGACACCGGGTGCCGTTGGGCATCCCGGAGACCGAGCGCGCTCTCTCCCTCGCCGCCGCGGCCGGGTTTCCGCTGCCTCCCGACGACGATCCGACCCTGCGACTGCGAGCCGATTGTCTGGACGCGTTGCCGGGTGACGGGGCGCTCGCCGAACCCGGCTACGTCGTCGTGCACCCCGGTTCGTCGGTCGCCGCGCGGGCCTGCCCGCCCGAACTCTGCGCCCGGATCGTCGCCGCGCTGGCGGAGGCCGGACATCGGGTCGTGGTCACCGGCGGACCCGGTGAGGGGGCGCTGAGCGCCCGCGTCGCCGGGCGGGCCGGCGTCGACCTGGGCGGCCAGACGTCCCTGACCGGCCTCGCCGCGATCATCGCCCGCGCCGGGTGCCTGGTGGTCGGCAACACCGGGCCCGCGCACCTCGCCGCAGCCCTGGGTACGCCCGTGATCAGCCTCTTCGCACCAACCGTCTCCTTCGGACAGTGGGGCCCGTACCGGGTGCCGACGGTGCGCCTCGGTGACGCCGCCGCCGGCTGCCGGCACACCCGGGCGACCTCATGCCCGGTGCTCGGGCACCCGTGCCTCTCCTCGGTCGAGCCGGCGAGCGTGGTGGCGGCGGTCCGCCTGCTCGGTGCCGGTGCCGACCCGGTGCCGATCTCCGGAGCCGCACCCGCCCCGGTCTACGGCGGAGCCGCACCCGCCCGGGTCCACGGCGGCGCCGCATGAACATCCTGCTCTGGCACGTACACGGGTCGTGGACCACCTCGTTCGTACACGGCAAGCACCGCTACCTGGTGCCGGTCACCCCGGACCGGGGTCCGTACGGGCTCGGGCGGGCGCGCACCTATCCCTGGCCGGACACGGTGGAGGAGGTCACCCCCCAGGAGTTGGCCGACGCCGATGTGGACCTGGTGATCCTTCAGCGGCCGGAGGAGTTCGAACTCGCCGGCACCTGGTTGCGGCGGCGGATCGGACGCGACATACCGGCGATCTTCGTCGAGCACAACACCCCCAAGGAGGGGGCGGTGCCGAACAGCCGGCACCCGATGGCCGACCGCGACGACCTGCTCATCGCGCACGTCACCCACTTCAACTCGCTCTTCTGGGACACCGGCGGCACCCGCACGACCGTGGTCGAGCACGGCATCGTCGACCCGGTCGCCAGCTACACCGGAGAACTCGACCGCCTCGCCGTGGTGATCAACGAACCGGTACGCCGGGGCCGGGTCACCGGCACCGACCTGTTACCGCTCTTCGCCGAGGTGGCGCCGCTCGACGTCTTCGGCATGGGCGTGACCGGACTCGGCGACCATCTCGGACTTCCGGCCGACCGGCTGACCACCCACGACGACCTGCCGCAGAGCCGGATGCAGGCCGAACTCGGACGCCGCCGGGCGTACCTGCACCTGTGCCGGTGGACGTCGCTCGGCCTGAGCCTGATCGAGGCGATGGCGATCGGCATGCCGGTGGTCGTTCTGGCCACCACCGAGGCGGTGGCGGCGGTGCCACCCGAAGCGGGAGTGCTCTCCACCCGGGTCGACACCCTGCTGGCGGCGGCGACCCGCCTGATCGACGAGCCCGTGGCGGCACGCCAGCTCGGCGCCCGGGCCCGGGAAACCGCCCGGAGCCGGTACGGCCTGGACCGCTTCCTCACCGACTGGGACCGGTTGCTGGAGGAGGAGCTATGCGGATCGCGATGATCTCGGAGCACGCCAGTCCGCTCGCCACGCTGGGCGGGGAGGACGCCGGTGGGCAGAACACGCATGTCGCCGAACTCTCCGCCGCACTCGCCACGGCCGGGCACGACGTCCGAGTCTACACCCGCCGGGACAGTGTGGATCTACCCGAGCTGGTGCCGATGCGGGACGGGGTGGCGGTGGTGCACGTACCGGCCGGTCCGCCCGAACCGATCGCCAAGGACGCGCTGCTGCCGTACATGAAGGAATTCAGCCGCTGGCTCGCCGGGCAGTGGCGGCGCGACGACTGGGTGCCGGACGTCGCCCACGCGCACTTCTGGATGAGTGGCCTCGCCGCGATCACCGCCGGCCGGCAGACCGGGGTGCCGGTGGTGCAGACCTACCATGCGCTCGGCACGGTCAAGCGCCGGCACCAGGGGGCGGCCGACACCAGCCCGGCACGGCGGATCGGCTACGAACGGGCGCTGGGACGCGCGATGGACCGGGTCATCGCGCAGAGCCAGGACGAGGTACGTGAACTGGTCCGGATGGGCGTACCCCAGGACCGGATGGTGGTCGTGCCCTCCGGGGTCAACGTGGAGAACTTCTCCCCGGCCGGCGACGTCGCCGAGCGGGAACCCGGCCGCCCCCGGGTGCTCACCGTCGGCCGGCTCGTCGAACGGAAGGGCTTCCAGGACGTGATCCGGGCGATGCGGGCGGTCCCGGACGCCGAGTGCGTGATCGTCGGCGGGCCGCCCGAGGAACTGCTCGGAGAGGATCCGCAGGCCCGTCGCCTGCGTGCGCTGGCCCGCTCCTGTGGCCTCGCCGAACGGGTACGGCTCGTCGGTGCCGTACCCCGCGAGGAGATGCCCCGCTGGTACCGGTCGGCGGACGTGCTCGTCGCCGCCCCGTGGTACGAACCGTTCGGCCTCACCCCACTGGAGGCGATGGCGTGTGGCGTACCGGTGATCGGCACCCGGGTCGGTGGACTGATCGACACCGTGGTCGAGGGCCGCACCGGTGACCTCGTGTCGCCTCGGGACCCGTCCGCGCTCGGCACCGCCATCGCCGACCTGCTGGCCGACCGGACCCGCCGTTTCGCGTACGCGAAGGCGGCCCTGGACCGGGCCCGTCAGCAATACTCCTGGCGGCGGGCGGCGGCCGAACTCGGCGGGGTCTACGCGGCGGTCAGCGAGGTGCGGCGGCCGAGCGGGGTGGTGGCCTGATGCCGCACTCCACCGAGGTGATCGACGCGCATCTCGCCGGTCTCGCCTCGGCGCTGCTGCCCTACCGGCGGGTGGCGGGGGAACTCGCCCGGTGGGGTGACGAACTCGCCGCCCGGCTCGCCCAGGGCGGGCGGTTGCTGGTCGCCGGCAACGGCGGCAGCGCGGCGGAGGCGCAGCACCTCGCCGCGGAGTTGGTCGGCAAACTGCGGGCGGACCGGGCGCCGCTGTCGGCGATCGCGTTGAGCGCGGAAACCTCGTCGTTGACCGCGATCGGCAACGACTACGGCTTCGAGGAGGTCTTCGCCCGGCAGGTACGGGCGCACGGCCGCCCCGACGACATCCTGCTGCTCCTGTCCACCAGTGGCCGCAGCGCGAACCTGATCCGGGCGGCGCGGGCCGGGCAGGAGACGGGGTTGCGATGTTGGGCGTTCACCGGGCCGGTGCCGAACCCGCTCGCCGAAGCCTGTACGGAGGTGCTCGCCGTACCGTCGCCCGACCCGCAGGTGGTGCAGGAACTGCACCTGGTCTCGGCACACGTGCTCTGCGAGTACGTCGAACTGGCCCTGCCCACCGCCCTCGGCACCCCGGCCGGCTACGCCGCCCTCCCGCTCGTCGACCCCGGGTTGGGCGCCGACCCCGGGTTAGGCGCCGACCCCGGGTTAGGAAGGGCCCCTTCCTATACAGAATCCGATAACAAGGGGCCCTTCCTTCCCCCGGGTGAGGTGGAGGTGGAGGTGGCGGAGGAACTGGTGGAGGAGCTGCCACCGGTGGAGCACCGACCGGTGGGCTCTCGGCGTACGCACAGCCGGGGGCCGAACGGGCGGGGGCCGAACGGCCGTGGAGCCGGGCCGTGACCGGCCGGTTGGTCGTCATCGGAGACACGCTGCTCGACCGGGATGTCGAGGGTGTGGTCAACCGGCTCTGCCCGGATTCCCCGGTGCCGGTGCTGGACGAGAGCACGCACGTGGACCGGCCCGGTGGCGCCGGCCTCGCCGCGCTCTTCGCGGTCGGACGGGGATTCGAGGTGGCCCTGGTCACCGCGCTCGCCGACGACGCCGGTGGGGCCCGGTTGAGCAGTCTGCTCACCGCTGCCGGGGTGCAGGTGTACGCGCTGCCGCTACCCGGCGCGACCCCGGAGAAGATCCGGCTCCGGACCCGGGGGCGGGTGTTGCTGCGACTCGACCGGGGTGGTGCGGCCGGCCCGCCGGGCGAACCGAGCGATGCCGTCCTGGAGTTGCTCGCCGGGGCGGCTGGAATCCTGGTCAGCGACTACGGTCGGGGGGTGGCGGCGCAGCCGACGCTGCGTGCCGCGCTCGCCAACGCGACCGCCCCGGTGGTCTGGGACCCGCACCCGCGTGGTCCGGCCGCCGTTCCCGGCATCCGGTTGACCTGCCCGAACGAGGTCGAGGTACGCGAACTCGCCGGTTCCACGCCCGGCGCCTCCCGGTTGATCACCGCCTCCCGTAGCGCGAACGGACTGCGGGAGCGGTGGCGGGTCGGCGCGGTCGCGGTGACCCTCGGCGGTGACGGGGCGCTGCTCTGTCACGCCGGTTCCACCCCACTGGTGGTGCCCTCGCCGACCAGCGCCGACGGTGACACCTGCGGGGCCGGGGACCGGTTCGCCGCCACCGCCGCGCTGGCGCTGGCCCGGGGGGCGTTGGTCTCCGAGGCGGTGCAGCAGGCGGTTGCCGAGGCGTCGGCGTACGTGGCCGCCGGGGGTGTGTCCGAGGCCGTACCGGCGCCTGTGCCGGAGCCGGTGTCGGTGTCGGTCGCCGACCGGGAACAGCGGATCGGGCCGGGGCCGGCGGGTGCGCTGGTCGCGCAGGTGCGGGCGGCGGGCGGGACCGTGGTCGCCACCGGTGGCTGTTTCGACCTGCTCCACGCCGGACACGTCGCCACCCTGGAGGCGGCCCGCCGGCTCGGTGACTGTCTCATCGTCTGCCTCAACTCCGATGCGAGCGTGGCCCGGCTGAAGGGCTCCGACCGTCCGCTGGTGCCGCAGTACGACCGGAGCCGGTTGCTGGCCGCACTCGGCTGCGTCGACGCAGTGGTGATCTTCGACGAGGCCACCCCGCACGCCGCCCTCTCCTGGCTGCGTCCCGACGTATGGGTCAAGGGCGGCGACTACGGCACCGGCGGCGGGGACGAGCCGGGGCTGCCCGAGGCCGAGATCGTGCACCGGTGGGGCGGGCACACGGTCGTGGTCCCGTACCTGGACGGCCGGTCGACCACCGGAATGATCGCTGCGGCTCGAACGGCCGCGCCACATTCGACGGGAGGAGCGCGATGACCACAACCGTGCCGGGCGCCGGCCCAGCCGTACTCGTCACCGGGGGTTCCAGCGGTCTCGGGGCGGCGGTGGTGACCGCGGTGGCGAAGTCCGGCGGCCGACCGTACGTGCTGGACCGGCAGGCACCCGGCGACGGGGTGCCGTGGGTCGAGTGCGACCTCGCCGACACCCGCGCCGCCGAGGCGGCCACCCGACAGCTCGCCGAGCAGGCCGGCGGGCTCGACGGGCTGGTCACCGCCGCCGGGATGGACGTACCCGGTCGGCTGGTCGACTTGCCGGCGGAAACCTGGGAGCGGGTGGTCACCGTCGACCTGCTCGCCACCGCCGCCGTGGTCCGGGCGGCACTGCCCTATCTGGAAAGCTCGCACGGGACGGTGGTCACCGTCGCTTCGACACTCGGCGTCAAGGCGGTCAGCGACGCCACCGCGTACTGCGCCGCGAAGTTCGGCGTGGTCGGCTTCACGCGGGCGCTCGCCGCCGAGTTGGCCGGTTCGGTCGGGGTGACGCTGCTGGTGCCGGGCGGGATGCGTACCGCCTTCTTCGACGAACGCACCGAGCAGTACCGACCGGGAGCGGACGCCGTTCTTAACGACCCGGCGAGTGTCGCCGCCGCCGTGCTCTTCGCACTCGGCCAGCCGCCCGGCTGCGCGATCCGTGAACTCGTGGTCTGTGCCGAACAGGAGACGTCGTACCCATGATCCTGGTCCTGCGGGCGCTCGGTGTGGGCGACCTGGCCACCGCCGTCCCGGCGCTGCGTGGCCTGCGGGCCGCGTTCCCTGACCGGACCCTGGCGCTGGCCGCACCGGGCTGGCTGGCACCCCTGGTCGACCTGGTCGGCGGCGTCGACCGGCTGGTGCCGACGGACGGTCTGGAGAGTGTGGAGTGGTCGGGGCCGGCGCCGCACTGGGCGGTGAACCTGCACGGTCGCGGGCCACGTTCGCACCAGGTCCTCCAGGAGGTGGGGGCGGAGCGGCTCTGCGCGTTCCACAACGCCGAGGCCGACCACACTGACGGTCCGCCGTGGTCCGCCGACGAGCACGAGGTGGACCGCTGGTGCCGGCTTCTGAGCTGGTACGACATCGCCACCGACCCGGCGGACCTGGCGTTGCGCCGACCGAGCCCGCACCGGGTGCCGGTCGGGGTGACGGTCGTCCATCCGGGCGCCAAGCTTCCCGCCAAGCGCTGGTCTCCGGAGCGGTTCGCGGCGGTCGCCCGGGAGTTGAGCCTCGCCGGTCACCGGGTGGTGGTGACCGGTTCGGCGCCCGAGCGTGATCTCGCCGAACAGGTGGCCCGCCGTGCGGGTCTGCCCGCCACCGCCGTGCTCGCCGGCCGGCTCGACCTGGAAGGACTGGCGGCGATAGTCGCGCACAGCCGGTTGGTGGTCAGCGCCGACACCGGAGTCGCCCACCTGGCGACCGCGTACGACATTCCGTCGGTGGTGCTCTTCGGACCGGTCCACCCCGAACACTGGGGGCCGCCGGTGGACCGGCCCTGGCACCGCGCGCTCTGGGCGGCGGCCCTGGTCGATGACGACGCCGCTACTGACGCGGCTGGCTCCGAGCTTGTGGCACTCGACCCGGAGGTGCCGGAGACGGTCCCGGTCGAGGGGGACAGTGAACCCTTCACCCCGCATCCGACGCTCGCCGCGATCGGGATCGAGCAGGTGCTGACCGCAGTCGACGAGGTCGACCAGGTGGCGCGGGAGCGCCATGCGGTTGCGACGTAGCGACCCGGCGAAGCCCGGGTACGGTCGGCGCCGCCGTGGTCGCGGCGTGAGCTTCGTCGACCTGCGTGGCCGACCGATCCGCGACCGGGAGGAGCTGGACCGGCTCCGGGGACTGGTGATCCCGCCCGCGTGGCGGGACGTGTGGATCTCGCCGCACCCGGCCGGTCACATCCAGGCGACCGGGATCGACGCCGCCGGCCGCAAGCAGTATCTCTACCACCCGCTCTGGCGCACCCGCCGGGACGAGGCGAAGTTCGACCACGTCCTGGAGGTCGCCGCCCGGCTGCCGGTGCTGCGCGCCCGGGTTGGTGCGGACCTCGCCGGTCGGGGACTGGGCCGCGAACGGGTGCTGGCGACGGTGGCGAGCCTGCTCGACTCGGGCACCTTCCGGGTCGGCAGCGACCAGTACGCGGCCGGCGACGAACCCACGTTCGGGGTGGCGACGCTGCGACCGGAGCACACCCGGGCGAAGCGCGGCTGTGTGGTCTTCGAGTTCCCGGCGAAGGGCGGCATCGCCCAGGTGCAGCGGATCGAGGACCCTGGCCTCTGCGCGGTGCTGCGGGACCTGCGCCGCAGGCGGCGTGGGGCGAACCGGCTCTTCGGCTACTGGGACGGTCACGGTTGGCGGGACGTACGCAGCGACGAGATCAACGAGTATCTGCGCGCGGCGAGCGGCGGCGAGATGACCGCGAAGGATTTCCGTACGTGGAAGGCAACTTTTAGGACTTCACTGAGCCTAGCGGAAGCCGGCCCGCAAAGGTCAACGTCAGGGCGGCGCCGGGTTGTCGCCGGGGTGATGCGCGAGGTCGCCGAACTGCTCGGCAACACCCCGGCCGTGGCGCGAGCGTCGTACGTCGACCCGAGACTGATCGACCGCTACCACGACGGTCAGACGATCGACGTCGACCCGGACGCTCCGCCCGAAGTCCTCGAACGCGCGGTGGTCGAGTTCCTCTCGTCAGCCTGAAACGCGAGACGCCTCGCCGACTTACCTACTCTGCTCTGACGGCAGAGAGTAGATTCTCCGGGATTTGGTAGTCCGGATACGGAATGATCTCTTCCGTGTTCGGGTCGTCCCCACCGGGACCAGACGTGCGCACGCCCTTGAGGCGGACGACTGTGCCATCGGTCATCGTGATCACCACACCGCACGGGCTCAGGTGGGTATCGGAATCGTTCAGCGGTTCGATCTTGGCGATGTCCGGGTGGTTGGCCCGTTCGAGAAGCTGCCGAGTGAAGTCGATGAACCTGGGCGTACGCATCAGCGTCCCCCTCCAAGTTGGGTGCCCGGCTTGGGCCACCCACTCTTTGGGTGGATGAGTAGCATGCCTTTCGCGCCGCTCTCGAATGCCACCTTTACGCCAGCCGGACTGTAGACGTCGCCCTGAAATTGGGAGACGTCAACAATTTCGGGATGGGCGGCGGCCCTGTACAGGTTCTCCAACAGGTCCAACAGCTCTCGCTCATTCATCCAAAGAGTCCATCCGTGCCAAGAGGAGCAATCAGCGGAGCGTCGGGCCAGTCTGCCACTCGTGCGCAGTTGGGGCACGTGACCGGGCTGGCGCTGCCCCCCTTTCTCGTTCCACTCGCCGGGCATAGCCCCGCCCCCGGGCGTCGCACCACGGGGGAAGTAACGACGCGCCAGGGGCGGGGGGTACGGGGCACCAATGTGCGATCAGGTCGCAGCCGGGGGACGCTCGGGTGGCATCCAGCACATAATGCGGTCGAAGATGGCACGCACGTCCGGCGGCGGTCCCAGCGCCGAGTCGTAGACGTGCAGGTCGGAGACCGCGTCGACGAACTGGGTGCCGAGGTAGAGCATCAGTGCGATGCGTTGGTGTCGGAAGCTGACGGTGAGGTCGAGTCGGGCGTCCGCGCACGGCCAGGGCTGGGCGCATACCCGGCAGCACCAGACCGGTCGCAACGGGAGGTGGAGTTGCCGACCGGCGACCGGTTTCGGGTCGATCACCAGGTTGGCCCTTTCGGTGCGGGGCGTTCGATGTCGAGCAGGACGCGGCGGCGGATGACGTATTCGGCTTCGGGGCGTTCGGGTTTGCCCATCGGTTTTTCGATGCCGCGTACGGGGATCCATTCCCGGTTGTCGTGATGGGTGTGGGTCGGGACTCGGGTGACCCGTAGGTGGAGGTCTCCGACGCCCGGCCGGCGGTTGGCTCCGGTGCCTCGGTAGTAGTCCTCACCTTCGGCGTTGACGATGTCACCGACCTTGACCAGGGGTTCATCGGACATGGTGACGACCCCTGTTCCGGGGCACGCGGTAGCCCATGGCCTGCCCGTGGGTGAGCAGCGGCAGCGGGCGCAGGTTCGCCGTACGCTCGTCGGCCCACTCGGGGCGGGGTGGCGGCGGTGGGTCGGCTGGTTGCGACGCGGCGGCCCCGGGCGGCCACGGCCAGACGCAGCCCCACCAGCGGCGGACTCGGGACATCTCGGCACCTCTTCGTCGTGGGGTTCGCACTACCTCATGGATCATGAACGGCCCGTTTGGCTCCGCTCATGCAAGCGATCTCGCTGGTAGAAACCCTCCCGCGTTCGGGGCAGACACCACAGTGGCCGATGTGTAATGTCCGGAGACATCCACGCTCCGTCCCCAGAGGAGGTACCGAACGTGAATGAGGTTTTGCGGGCCGCGATGACGGCGCGTGGCCTGACGGTGGACTCCCTTGCCGAGCAGACCGGCGTCGACCGAAAGACCGTCGGTCGGTGGTTGTCGCCCGGTCGGGTGCCGCACGCCCGCACCCGTGCCCGAGCCGCTGCGGTCCTCGGCCTCGAAGTAGGCGAGTTGTGGCCGAACACCGGCCGCCGCCGTGACCCGCTCTGGTTCGTACCGTGGGCACAAGCGGAGCGCGAAGCCATCTCGCTGCGTTCGTTCGAGCCGCTGGTGGTGCCGGGCTTGTTGCAGACCGAGGCATACGCCCGTGCCGTGCTGACCGACGCGGGGCTGTTTTCGCGAGACGCTGTGGAGCAGCGCGTGCGCACTCGGATGGACCGGCAGGCGATCCTTGTCGGTAACAAGCCGCCGCAGTTCACAGCCGTTCTGGACGAGGGAGTGCTGCGCCGTCCGGTTGGCAGCCCGCAGGTGATGCGTGACCAGGTTCAGGCAATCATCACGGCGTGCAACGAGCCACACATACGAGTGCACGTCGTGCCATCGACGGCCGGCGCGTACGCTGGCCTGAACGGAGCCTTCGTGCTTGCCGCAGGCCCGGGCGGTCGGTTCACCGGTTACCTGGACACCCAACTGGACGGCCAGGTGGTCGACAGCGCCGACAAGATGGAAGCGCTTCAGGCGGCGTGGGAGTCCGTGCGCGGTGAGGCGTTACCGCACCGGCAGTCAATCAACCTGATGACGGAAGTGGCAGGAACATGGACGACCTGACCGGCGCCCGGTGGCGCAAGAGCACCCGCAGCAGCGGGAACGGCGGCAACTGTGTCGAGGTGGCGGACAACCTCCCCGGCCGCGTGCTGGTCCGGGACACCAAGGACCGTGACGGGGGCACGCTCACCTTCGCTCCCGAGGCATGGCGGGCGTTTGTCGGGCTGGCGAAGCAGAGCTGAACTCCCGTAGCGGGCGCCTCGGTGGGTGCCGGCTGACGGCAGTGACGAAGGGCGTCACTCCCTGATCCCTTTCAAGTGGGTGAACTCTTGAGAGAAGCAGAGAGTGACGTCTTTTGGTGTCGCCGTGGGATCGATCGGTGGGCGTCCATCGGCCTGCCAGAGGACGTTGACGCAGAGCGTGTCGTGCCCAAATTGCTCCTCGCCCGCCATGACGTCCACAGCGCGTCCGCGAGCCGCGAATCCAGGAATGCACCCATCTCGGCCTCGGCCTGTGCATCTGCCCGTCCCGCCGCGCGGATCGCCCGCCAGGTCATCCTGCGCCGCGAGCGTCCACCGCTGCTGATCGCCGTCATCGACGCGATGGTTCTGCACAGGTCCGCCTACGGGGACCGGAAACTGATGCGCGAGCAGTGCCTTCACCTGGCCCAGTGCGCCGAGCTGCCCTCTGTTCAGGTGCACATTGTGCCGCTCAACGTCGGCATGTATCCGGGTCTCGGCGGGCCGTTCGCGATCGCCGACCTCGCGGACGGCGGCAAACGGATCGTCCACGTCGACAGTCAGGCCCCCGCGCAGTTCCTGGAGCGGCCCGAGGACGTTGCTACGCTTGACCGACGGTGGGAACGCATCCGGGGGGAGGCCCTCCCGCGAGCGCAGTCCCTAGACCTGATCAGGGAAGCGGCGACATCATGGACGTGACCGGCGCGCGGTGGCGTAAGAGCACGAAGAGCGGCAACAACGGCGGTGACTGCGTCGAGGTCGCGGACAACCTCGCGGGTGTCGTGCTGGTCCGGGACACGAAGGACCGTGACGGGGGCGCGCTTACCTTCGCTCCCGAGGCGTGGCGGGCGTTCGTCGGGCTGGCGAAGCAGATCTGAACGCCCGTGGCGGGCGCCCCGGTGGGCGCTGGCTGACAGCAGTGACGAAAGGCGTCACTCTGTGCTCCTTCTCAAGCGTGCCGAACTTTTGAGACAGAGATAGAGAGTGACGCCTTTTTGTCATTCCCTGAGGGCCGACTCAGACATAATTCTGGCCGGGTTCGACGGGCGGCCGGCTGATCATGGAAACAACTTCGGTCGGAGTTGCCATGATCGGTCGTTGCGTTGGGCTAACGAACGGGCGATGCCTGGGAGGCCCCAGGCGAAACGGTACCTCGCCACCCGGACTGAAGGAGGCAGCTATCCCTACCCCGAAACTCACCCCAGGGCTCATCGCGGATCTACGCCAGCTCTCCGACGAGTATGGCGCAGCCCACGAGGAAGGTGGCTATGAGCCTCGATCGAAGGAACTGCGTGAGTTCCACCTTGATCGGTTCCTGCTGTTCCTTGAGGGCAAGTATGACCCAGCGACCGACAAGGGAAAGCGCCTCCGGGAAAACGTATGACTGGCAAGCACGGCTCGTACAGGATCGTTGAACATCTGGCAGACAAAGATGGAAGCGCTTCAGACGGCGTGGGAATCTGTGCGCGGTGAGGCGTTACCGCACCGACAGTCAATCAACCTGATGACGGAAATGGCAGGAACATGGACGACCTGACCGGCGCCCGGTGGCGCAAGAGCACCCGTAGCAGCGGGAACGGCGGCGACTGTGTCGAGGTGGCGGACAACCTCCCCGGTCGCGTGCTGGTCCGGGACACCAAGGACCGTGACGGGGGCACGCTCACCTTCGCTCCCGAGGCGTGGCGGGCGTTTGTCGGGCTGGCGAAGCAGAGCTGAACTCCCGTAGCGGGCGCCTCGGTGGGTGCCGGCTGGCAGCAGTATCGAAAGGCGTCACTCCCTGCTCCTTCTCAAGTCAGTGAACTCTTGAGGGGGATTAGGAGTGACGTCTTTTGTTGTCCCCTGAGGGTCGATCAGTGGGTGAGCGATCGGTCCGCGACTCGACGAGACACGATGGAGCAGTCATGGTGGCGGACTACCGGTTGATGGTGGGGTTCCTCGACCAAGGGAGGTCGTTCGACCAACTCGTGGAGCTGATTGCCAAGATGACCGCTGCGACCCTGCGCGACGTGCCCGGCGAGACTGAGTCGGTCGTCGGCAGGATCGGCGCCGGGTATGTCTGGGTACAGTTCGACCCTGCGGACTTCGAGCCGTTCGCGAGCCACCCGTACGGCGTCGACCTGCGACTTGAGGATCCGTCCCGGGAGCCCGAGTTGGCGAACCATATACTTACCGCCCTTGTCGCCACCGGCGGTTACCAGGTGATCCTACTGATGGACGGCGACCCGATCCGTTCCTCGCACTACACCGAGGCGGATCTCGATGCTGAGATCGGTGAACTGGGTCGTAGCGCCTGACGGGCACGCGTGGCTGACACAGCAGCGCTCTGTCAGCAACGGCGGCGGCCAGGGCTAGCCTCGTCCGGTGAGCTTCAGCGCCTACGCCCACCACGTGCGCAACCCAGCGCTGCCCCATCGGCGCCGGGTGTCCGCGCTGCGCTCCTGCGTTCAGTTGTACCGGCCGCTCGGCTTCGAGGTGACCCTGAGTTTTCTGCGGGAGGTGGCGGGGCCGTTCGAGCGTGACGAGACGGCGCTGCTACGTGCGCTCGACGCCCTCGCCGAGAGCCGGGCCGGCTGGCATGCGGAACTGCGCCGGTACGCCGCAGTGCGCCGGCCCGCCAAGCGCCTCGGGCAACGCAGTCCGAACCCGCATGATCGGAACCCGAACCAAGGTCCGTGCTGCTGGTACGGCGCCCCCCGCCAGGGCGCCCTGCACGCGTTGGCGTTCTGGCAACGCGACCGGCTACCGACCCTGCTGGCGACCGACGACCCGATCGCAGCGCGGATCAACGCGTACGTCATGGCACGCCTGAGCGTCGAAGGAGTGCTCACGCCCGCTGATCGGCATGGTCTGGCAGCCGCCTGCGACACGTTAAGGCAGCGCATTCACGAAGGAGGGAATGCGGACCACGAACTCTTCCAACGCACCCGGCAGTTGTTACAGCTCGCTCACTTCATCCAAGCCGCCGACGTTTCCGTCGATGGAGTTCACGCTTCTGTTTGAGCCCGGGTCGAAGCACCTTCGCCTGCGACGGTAGAGCGGCCTGTCGGGGCATTGGTGCAGGGCCGCGTTAACTCGTTGAGGGGTCGGCGGCTGCCCTCGCGCATGGGTCAGGGCTTCCCTTCGACGGGGGCGGGCTTGGTTGTCGGATGTGCGGGGTTCTCGGTGAGCAGGGCCGCCAGTCCGTCGAGGAGCCGTTCGAGGCCGAAGGCGAAGCGGTCCTCCATGGACGGGGCGGTGAGGTCGCCGGCCAGGGCGACGAGGTTCGGGAAGGTCTTCTCCGGTAGTTCGCGCAATCGGTCGGCCGCCGCCTGGGCGACTTCGAAACGGCTGACGCCCTCGGTCTCGGACGCGGCGATGGGTGACTGTTCCTGCAACACGAAGCCCTGGACGAAGGCACCGAGGAGGTAGTGGGCCAGGGCGGCGTCGGCGTTGGAGAATCCGGCCTCACGTAGCCGGTCCAATTGCTCCTCCATGAGACGCAGCAGGTTCGGGCCGAGTGCGAGCCGCCCCGCGACGACCTTGGCGGAGTCGCGTTTGGCCAGCAGGTGCCGTCGGTAGCGCAGCGAGTACTCGCGGAGCTGCTCCCGCCAGTCGCCCTGCCGGGGAGGCAGCTCGGCATCGGCCATGAGTTCGTCGGTGAGCAGGTCCAGGAGCTGTTCCTTGTTGCGAACGTGCCAGTACAGGGAGGCTGCCTGCACTCCCAGTTCGGCGGCGACCTTGCGCATCGACAGCCCGCTGATGCCTTCACGTTCCAGCACCCGCAGGGCCGCCGCGACGAGCGTCTGTCGGGTCAGTCCTGGCTGTGCGGCTTCCTCGGCTGCGCCGGTTCGTGCCACCACACACCTCCGTCGAAGAAGACCGGCTTGCAATCTAACACTGTTAGTGGCAGCCTCCCGGTTCGGGATGACCAACTAACACTGTTAGGGAGTGTGATGGAGGGGTCTGGCTCCCGGCGCAAGAGGCTTGTGCTTGCCACCTTGTGCGCCACGATGTTCATGGCGATGCTCGACAACGTCATCGTCAACAACGCCCTGCCCCGCGTCGGGCAGGAGCTGCACGCCGGCGTGAGCGGACTTCAGTGGGTGGTCGAGGGCTACAGCCTCGTCTACGCCGCCCTCCTGCTCACCGGCGGAACCCTCGGCGACCGATACGGCCGTAAACGGATCTTCCTGACCGGGCTGGCGCTCTTCACGGCAGGATCAGCGGCGGCGGCACTGTCCGGGTCGATCGGCCCGCTGATCGCCGCACGGATGCTGCAAGGACTCGGCGCGGCACTGCTCACGCCGGGCAGCCTGTCGATTCTGCGGCACGTCTTCACCGGCGAAAAAGAGCGGACCCGGGCTGTCGGGCTCTGGTCCGGTGTCTCCGCCCTGGGCCTGGCGATCGGCCCGGTCCTTGGCGGGCCGATGGTGGACACGTTCGGATGGGCCAGCGTGTTCTGGATCAACGTCCCGATCGGAGCGGCAGGGCTGCTGCTTGCCGCCCGGGTGCTCCCGGAGTTCGCGGGCCGGGCCAGGCGACTGGACCTCCCGGGGCAGTTGCTCTCAGTTCTCGGCTTCGGCGCCCTGGTCTACGTACTCATCGAAGGACCGGCCCGTGGCTGGACCGACACCCGTGTCCTGACCCTCGCGGCAGCGGCGGCGGTAGCGCTGCTGGCCTTCGTCGCGGTCGAACTCCGCACCACCGACCCCATGCTCGACCTGTACTTTTTCCGGGATCCGGTAATCGGCGGAGCCGCACTGAGCGGATTCATGATCAGCTTCGGCATGTTCGGCGCCATGTTCTTCCTGCCGTTGCTCATGCAGGACGTGATGGGCTGGGCACCGTCGAGCGCGGGCCTGGCGGGGCTGCCCATGACCGCGATGATCGTCGTCGCCGCTCCGCTGTCCGGCACACTCGCCGCGCGCTGTGGTCCCCGGATTCCTCTGGTGACCGGCCTGACCCTGTGCGCGGCGGCCCTCGGCGGCCTCTCGCTCTACGGTCAGCACGCCCGCTACCTGGAGTATCTGTGGGTGTTGCTCGCTATGGGAATCGGCATGGGGATGACCTTCACACCGGTCTCCGTCACGGTCATGAAGCGCGTGCCTCTCGCCCAGGCCGGTATGGCCTCCGCGACGCTCAACATGCTGCGCGAGATCGGCGGTGTCGTCGGCGTCGCCGCTCTGGGAGCCGTCCTCACCAGTCGCCTGGCCGCGACGTTGACCGGATCGCTCGATCGGCTCAATGTCCCCCGCGAAACCCGAGACGGCATCGCAGATTCGCTCACCAGCACGGGGGCAGACAGAACCCAGGTGCTGCCCGCCCCCGTCCATGATGCCGTGAACACCGCGTTCATCGAAGGGCTCCATCTGGCGCTGCGATGCGGCGGCGCGGCCATGGCCGCCGCAGCCGTGCTCGTGGCACTCCTCCTCCGCTCGGCATCGAGCCAGGTCACCGCGCCCGCCGACGAACCGACACAGCAAGACGAACCGGCTTACCGGTAAGTGAGTGTGGAAGGGCCGTCGGTTGAGAGTGTCGGGGTACCGGCACCCTCGCCTCCTATTGACGCGCAGTCTCTGGCAGGTGGTTTATGGACGACGCGGTCCGTCGTTAGAGACGTCCTGGCACATCCGTGCCCATTAATGTGCTGTAGTCGTGAACTGGTTGCGAAAGGGGTCGAACGGCGGCTGAAACCGTCGTTCGACCCCCCCTCATCAGAAGCAGCTCCGCGCTGTGGAAAAAGCCCACCATCGCCACCACTTCGACAAACAAGGTTGCTGTTCGGCACTACGTCATGTCTCGCCTCGCCATGATCGGCGAATGGCTCCAACCCGACTTCGACAGGGGTGTGAGCGAGAGGAGTCAGGCTGGCGTGTGGTGCCGAGAGCCGAGATCCGACTAGCTGAAGATCGGCTGCGTGTCGGCGAGCTCATTGCGCGCGGTGCGACGCTTCCTGATCAGGAAAAAGGAGGCGGCACCAGCGACCAGGATAGCGCCAGCCAGGCTCACGATAATCGGTGTGGAACTGGATCCGCCGCTCTCGGCGAGGTTGGCTGCGGAGAAGCTCGGATCGCTCCCTGGAGTAGCGGTCAGCGAAGCGTCGGGCGTGCTGGCGGCTGTCTCGGTCGCGGGGGCCGAAGCCTGCGCGCTCACGCTCTCGGCCGCGTACTCGGTCGCAGTCCCGGTCGCAGTCGTGGTTCCGGCCCTGGCCACAGTCCCAGTCCCGGTCCCAGTGCCGGTCCCAGTCCCAGTGCCGGCCCCGGTCCCGGTGCCAGTCCCGGTGCCAGTGCCGGTCCCAGTCCCAGTGCCGGCCCCGGCCCCAGTTCCAGTGGCTGGAGCATGCGGGGTCGCGGTCGTCCCGGGGGCCGGAGCATGCGTGGGTGCGGCGGTGCTCGGCTTGGGGGGAACGGGCGTTGCGGGAGCAACGGGCTGGTTGTTCGCGCAGACCGGAGTCGTCCGGATCATCCGGTACGAGTATTCTCCGTTGTCCTTGTCGGTGACAATCAGCATCGAGTTGGCCGGACTGCTGTGACTTGGAATGGCAAGGACATCGTGGAACGACCCGTGGAACAACCGGGGGGCCAGCAGAACTTTTCCGGCGAATTGAACTTCGACCGTGGTCTGGTCCTGCGTGGGATATCCGGACAGGTCAATCGTGGCCTGACTGCATGTGACGTCAAACAGTTGGTTGTTTGCCAACGCTGGGGAGGCGAGCATTCCCGCGCCGAACAGGGCCGCACCTGCGGCTGCCACAGTGACGAAGCCGGAGCGTGTCCACCGGATGTTACTGAACCTCATGGATTTTTTATCCATCCTGTTGATCAACTGACGGTGTGACGGTACCTCATGAACCTGAGAGATGACTTTTGGTATAGCCGGGTTACCGTTTGGAACCTACTTTCCGGAGCCCAGGAACTCCTGGCCCGAGTGTGCTACGGGAGTCGGGTAGGAGCCATTCGTGTGGACGACTGCGGCGTGGATGAGATGGATGGCGGACCGCGCGTTCGAGTCCCTCGTTAATGTCAATGGATTGATGGCTTGGTGGGTGGTTTGGCAACGACAGGGTTGATCTTCGCATTCAGGGTCAAGGCCACTTTGTTACAACGGTTTCAGCGAGGGACGTCGCAGCGTCAGGGGGTGTTCGGTGTGAACATCACCGAATCCACGAGGGTGCGGATCAGGCGCGGCGGATTGTCCTGGCGGGGCGGTTGCTCGACGGCGTTGTCGAGGCTGTTCTCCCAGCTCAAGTCCGTCATGCCGGCTGAGTTGATGTCCTGACGGACTTCGACTGGTCCTGACGCTGTTCGAACGTGATGCTGGACGGCGTGCTGAGGTATTCCAATACATCGGTGTGAACACCTTTCGTGTGCCGGTCGACCCGGCGACACATTTGACTCAATTGACGTGTGGTTGACGGCCCACCTCGTGGTCAGGGCGAGGGTGCACTCCTGTTGATCGGTCGGCACGGCCTGTTGGACAGGGCCAGCGGGTGCCGGATCAGCAGTCCATCCCTCAGGCCCGGTTACCCGGCGTGCTGTGCGGGTCGGCGTAGGTGGGTGGCGAGTGCGAGGCCGCGCCGATGAACAGGAGCAGGACGCCTGCGGCGAGAGTGGATGCGCCACGCCGACACCGGTGAAGGTGCCGTACGTCCAGGAAGTGCCGTCCCTGCCGGATGTCGTGCAGGTGCAGTTGGTCATTGACCCGTCCTCCGATCGAACGGGCGTCGCCGAGGCGGTGCGCTCCTGGTTCGACCTCGGATGGCGGCGACTCGGTGGGGAACTCCGCGACGCGGCTCTCGCACACACCTCGGGCGACGAGGGGCCGGCGCGTGCACTCTCCCCGTACGGCGTGGATGCGGGGATGGTTTTCTCGTACGGATTTCTCGGGCACGAAATCGAGCGCGACCTGAGGTTCGATGACGAGAGTTGGGCAGTTTTCTTGGCGATCCTTGCCAAGCTGCCCAGCGCTCTGTTCGTCGCCGGCACCCTGACGGCAGACGGGAGGCCCGGTGACATGCTTCGGATCTACGAGGCGTCCCACTACCTCGACATCCAGCTCTCGTTGCGCGGCTACTCATGGGTGACGGTGGTGCCCGAGAAGGTGGGGCTCTCCCTGGGCGGACTCGACGGACTCAACGAATCGGGCGCCTTCCGGAGCGTCGAGCGGCTGCCTCGCGGCGGTTACTGGTTGCAGGCAACCGAGAGGTTCACGGACTATCGGCAGCCGGAGGCAGAACGCGTGTTCGAGGTGCTGCGGCCCCACCTCCCCGCGAACGCGTACGCCTCGGATTTCCGGGACGCGCGCAGACCCATACCGAGATGGGTACCGGACGGTTCGGGCACGGACGACGGCTGAGGTCCGCCGTGGCAGACTCGCCTCGTGAGGATCAGTCAGGCGAACGCGGGCGACGTCGCAGGATTGGCCCGGCTGTTGTGGCTGGACACCCATCATGAGGAACCAGCACAGCCGTCCGTCGACGCATTCGCCGCGGATCTCGCGCAGTGGTGGGCCGTCCACCAGGATTCGCACCTGGCGTTTGTCGCTCGACTCCGCCGACCGGAGATCGTCGGCATGGCCTGGGTCGCGCTCGTGCCCCGTGTCCCGAGACCTGGAGCGACAAGCCGGCTCTCCGCGGACATCCAGAGCGTCTTCGTCACGCCGGATCAGCGAGGCCAGGGGATTGGCTCGGCGCTCGTGGAGGCCGCATCACAGCAGGCGGCACACCTCGGGTCTACCCGCGTGAGTGTCCACTCCGGACGCACGGCCGTGCCGGTGTACGAACGGCTGGGCTTCGAGTCGTCCCGACGGCTCCTACAGCGGCCACCGGACTAGCGGAGCGTCTGGCGGTCGCTGTAGGTCGACCGGGACCAGGTACGGTCCGGGGTCACCGAGATTTCGTCCTGGCCACTGCTGGTAGCCGACGTGGGCGGAGGCGGAACGCGTATTCAAGGTGCTGCGACCCTATCTCCCCCTAATGCGTATGCCTCGGATTTCCGGGACGCGCGCAGACCTATACCGAGTTGGGGGATTCGGATACGACGATGGCTACTACACAACTGGCCTACGCCATCCTCGACGGCCCACGATCACCACCGACGGCGTTGCCGCGCTGCCCGTGGGGCTCCCGTGCCTCAAAACGACCGGCGGTGACCTTTGCCCCCGTGATGCCCGTCTACCCGTCTCGGTGTGCACGGGAGAGAGTTGGATCTCACCCGGGGAAGCAACCGGAGGGCTCAGATGTTGCGTAGGTAGCATTTGCGATGAATCGTGGAGGCGCTGAGGCTCGCGCTCCACGCCAACCCTTCCTTCCCGCTCTCTTTGGAGAAATGCACCATGACAACTCCCACGACAGTTGCCGCTTATGCGGTGGCTTCCCCCAAGGCTGCTCTGACGCGTACGACAATCCCGCGTCGTTCCGTGGGCGAGTACGACGTGGGCATCGAGATTAAGTATGCCGGGATCTGCCACTCCGACATCCACACGGCGCTCGGCGAATGGGGAGAGGCTATCTTCCCGCTGGTCCCGGGCCATGAAATCGCGGGCGTGGTGACCGAGGTCGGCGCCGGTGTGACCCGTTACGCCGTCGGCGACCGGGTGGGAGTCGGCTGCTTTGTCGACTCCTGTGGTGAGTGCGAGAACTGCAAGGCCGGCGAGGAGCAGTACTGCAAAGGTATGGTGGGCACCTATAACAGCAGGCAGTTCACCGGTGAGCCGACCTACGGCGGTTACAGCTCCCACATCGTGGTGAACGAGAACTACGTCCTACGCATCCCCGACGGGCTGGGTCTGGACGTGGCCGCGCCCCTGCTGTGCGCGGGCATCACGTTGTACTCGCCGCTTGCGCACTGGGGCGCCGGACCCGGCAAGAATGTGGGAATTGTTGGCATGGGTGGCTTGGGTCACATGGGTGTGCAGATCGCACACGCAATGGGCGCCGAGGTCACCGTCTTGTCGCAGTCGCTGCGGAAGAAGGACGACGCGGTACGTCTCGGCGCTGATCACTACTATGCGACCAGTGACCCGGAGACGTTCGAGAAGCTGGCCGGTTCCTTCGATTTGATCGTCAACACGGTCTCCGTGAATCTTCCGCTGGACGCGTACCTGGGACTGCTCAAGCGTGAGGGCACGCTGGTGCATGTGGGTGCACCGGGTGAGCCGAGCTCCTTCGCCCAGTTCTCGCTGATCTCGCAGCGCCGCAGCATGGCGGGTTCCATGATCGGCGGCATCCGTCAGACCCAGGAGATGCTCAATTTCTGCGCCGAACACAGTCTCGGTGCGGAGATCGAAGTGATCACCCCAGACAAGATCAACGAAGCGTACGAGCGTGTCCTTGCCAGCGACGTTCGCTACCGTTTCGTCATCGATACGGCGTCACTGTCGTGACGACGGCACGCTGAGCTTTGCCCCGAGGCATCGTGGGCGCTCGTCGGGTTGGCGAAGCGTCCCCGAGTCCCCGTTGTTTGGTCCGATCACGTCCGGTGGTGCGCTTCTTCGGCTTGCCGCCGGACGTGATGGTGCCGTGTAGCGGTGACCCCGGTCGACCGACCTCCCCTGGGCAGAACATCCAGCGGAGTCCCGATCACGCCTGCTTGTTGATGTCCTTGTTGATGTGCGCGCCTTGGACTGGAGTGATCCGGCCCTCGGGTAGCGGCACGCCCAGTGCGGCAGCGAGCTGGTGTTGGTGCGTGTCGGCAGTCGCTTCGATAAGGCTGGCAAGACTGGACGCGCTACCTCGGGCACGCCGGTAGCCGATGACGGCGGTGGCTGTCGCGATGAGGGCCGCCGGCCACCACCAGGCGGCCAGGGGGAGATAGAGCAATGCCCAGGCCGCGATGACGGCGTCACTGTGATAGCGCTGGTAGGCGGTCGTGACAAGGGTACGGGTGTCGGGGCTGGCAAGTATCCAGATACGCGGCCACGCGAGCAGGACGGAAAGACCGTAGTGAGCGTGGATGCGTTCCCCTACCAGGCGGAAGGTGTCGCCAATGCTGGTGGCGCGTCGGGGTAGGTAGCGCGTCGGAGGTCGGGGCTCTCGACTCGCCCACGCCCGCATGGTCTTACGCTGGCGCCGCTCGACCCAGCGCTGCGGTCCGCTCATCACCCACAGCGAATGGACGCGCCCCGCGAGGAAAGTGGCGGTGACACCGCTGAGAATGGCGAGGCCGAACAGCGCCGCCAGGCTGAGGAGAGGACCGGCCGGGGCGTGGCCGACGATGCGCTGCCACGAGGTGTTGAGCGCTTTGGTGAGATAGAGCGCGTCCAGGGCGTGTGCGTGGCCGACGGTCAGCGCGCAGCCGCCGATGAGGACATAGAGCAGGCCCGGCAGCAGGACCACGGTGGCCCAACGCTCGGTGAGCCGTTGACCGATGAGGCTGATCAGTTCGGTCATGGTCGTGGGCGGTGGGGTTGATAGGTCATCGTGCGCTCCGTGATGCCGCAGCGCGGCTCGTGGCCCGTGTCGGGATCGTGGCGGGCGCGGCGATCGCAGCGAAAGGTGGACGCGGGGCAGGCATAGTCGCCGGTCACAGCGACCGGATCGATGCCAAGGTCGGACAGGGTGGCCGGGTCACCGCGATCCGTCTCGGTCCGTTGGGCCGTGACGGCGGCGGAGTCTATTGGGATGTGCTGGGCGCTGAGGGCTCGGGAAACCGAGGCTCCAGCCCGAATCGCCGCCAGTGCCGCGTCCAGCCTGTGCGACCACCGGTGCACCCGCGCGGTCTCGGAGAGGGCAGCCAGGCGGGTGCAGAGCCACGCGGCGACCGCCGCCTCGTCGGCGGTGTCGGGGGTGTTCATCCGCCAAGGATCTTTGTTTGGCGCGTCCTGCGGATCCTTGTGTTGGGATATCGACAACCTGCTGGCGATGGCACTGTTGCCCTCCTAAGGTGTACTGCCTCCTGGGGTCCCAGGCGTGGGGTGAGGAGCCATTGGTGTCAATACCTGAGCTCGTCGGCGACCTGCGGCGACGGAACGAGGCACATCATCACGGCGACTCCGACCCGGTGTTGGACCCGGAGGCTCTGACCGTCGCCGCCACCCTGTGGGCGGAGGCCACCGCTGCGGGCGAACCCTCCGCCGATGTGGTTACTGCCCTGTGTCGGCTTTACTGGTGCCGTTTCGTCGAGCGATCGGAGGAGCGCGACCTGGACGACTTCTACACGACGGTGGGTCTTGCTGATCTGCTCGCCGGCGAGGCCACCGGGACGTTGCCCGAACCCGTGTCGCGCTTCTGGGGGACCGTTGGCAAAGGTGCCGAGGTTCGCCACACTATTGCGGCCGAGCTGGTCGAGCGCTCGTCCCGTACACACGACCCGATCGCATCGGACCTCGGGGTCAGCATGCTCCGCGTCGTCTCCACCGACACGAGCGACCCGGATCGGACAATGTATCTGTCCAATCTCAGTGGTGCCTTGCAGTACCGGTTCCAGCGTACGGGGAATCTGGCCGACCTGGACGAGGCCGTAAAGGTGAGTCAAGCGGCGGTGGACGCGACCCCGTTCGACAATCCCGACCGGGCGGCGATGTTGACGGTCCTCGGACTCGCATTGCGGGCGCGCGCTGGGCAGGCCGGGCATTCGACGGACCTGGACGAGGCAGTGCGGACCAGCAGGCAGGCACTCGATGACCTGGCTGTCGACCACCCTGATCGGGTGATGTACATGTCGAACCTGGCCGGGGCGCTACAGGCCCGGTTCGAGCGTACTGGGGATCTTGACGACCTCGACGAGACGGTCCGGGTGGGTCGGGAGGCAGTGAGTGCCATCGCGGTCGACCATCCCTACCGAGCCCCGCTCGTGGCCCGCTTGGGCCACGTTCTGCGAGAGAGCTTCGACCGGACCGGCGATCTGGCAGCCTTGAACGAGGCGGTCGAGCTCCTTGGAGGGGAAGCGGTGAACGCCGCCGTGGATGACCCCGTGGAGCGGGCCGGGATATTGACCAACCTCGGTAGCGTGCTGCTCGCCAGATTCGACCGTACCGGACTCTCGGCTGACCTGGATGACGCGGTAGAGATCAGCGGTCGGGCGGTTGAAGTCGCGTCCTCGGACCAACCCGACGATCCGACCCTGCTGTCGAACTTCGCCAACACACTGCGCACCAGGTTCCGGCATTCCCGGCAGATAGGTGACCTGGACGAGGCGGTCCGGATGGGGCAGCGGGCGGTGCAGGCTGCCCCACCCGGCCACCCCGACCGGGCCATGTGCCTGTCCAACCTCGGTTTCACCCTGACCACCCGGTACGAGTACACCGGGCAACTGGCTGATCTGGATGAGGCCGTCCGGGTAGGGCGACAGGCGGTGGAAGCCACCCCCACCGGCCACCCGAAGCGGGCCATGTGCCTGTCCAACCTCGGATCCGCGCTCCACGCCAGATTCGAGCGCACGGGGAGGCTGGCGGACCTGGAGGAGTCAGTACGACTGGGCCAGCAAACGTTGGACGCTACGGTCGGTGACTACCCTGATCGGGCAACCTCCCTGTCCGCTGTGGGTAGTGCGTTACTGGCCAGCTATCGACGCACCGGGCGATTCACTGATCTCGATGAGGCGGTCCGGGTGATCCGGGAGGCACTGGGCATAACGCCCTTGGACCATCCCCGACGTTTCACACGACTGGCGAACCTGAGCGGGGTGCTACAGGTCAGATTTGAACACGGTGGGGTGCTGACTGACCTAGCGGAGGCGGTCTGGCTTGCCCAGCAAGCAGCAGACGGCGACGACGACGCAGGCCAGGCAATGCGCCTGTCCACCCTCAGTAGTGCACTACTGGCCCGGTTTGAACGCACGCGACAGCCGGCGGACCTGGAGGAGGCGATCCGGCTCGGACAGCGGGCTGTGCGGGCCGCCACCGAGGACGACCCACACCGGGCGATGTATCTGACGAATCTCGGCCTCGCGTTCCACGGCCGCTACAAGCGCACGGGACGTGCGGACGATGTGGCTGAGGCTGCGCGGGCATGGTCGCAGGTGTCCGCCTCGACGGCGGTCGCCGCGGCGGTACGGGTGACCGCGGCCCGGCTGCACGCGGAGATGATCGCCTCCGCGCACGGCCGTCTGGCCGCGGCCGATGTGTACGAGGCCGCGGTCGTGAACCTGTTGCCGCTGCTCTCCTGGCGCGGTGTCGAACGTCAGGACCAACAGCATCTCCTCGACAGCACGGCTGCCTCCCTGGGCCGTGATGCCGCCGCGTGTGCCATTGCCGCCGGTCGCCACGATCGGGCGGTCGAGCTCCTCGAACAGGGCCGGGGTGTGTTGTGGGCACAGCTACTTGACATCCGCACCGACCTCACTCGCCTGACCCAGGCACACCCGGAGCTGGCCGATCGACTGTCGCTGTGCCGCGCCCGCCTCGAACAACCCGCCGGCACCCTCGATGGTCCTCACGACGCGAGTCAACAGCAGTACGAGCGGGAAACCCGGCACCAGGCCGCCTATGAGTACGACCGACTCGTCGCTCAGATTCGAGCCCTCCCGGCCACAGCCGGGTTTCCGGAACCGGACCAGTTTCTCGCCCCACCCCGGCTCTCCGGCCTCCTGCCCCCGGGCGACGGTCATATCGTCATCGTCATCGTCAGTCAATGGGGCTGCGATGCCCTCGCCCTGCACCGTGAAGGCGTCAGGCCAATCCCGCTCGGGGATCTGCACGCCCAGGCGGTCACCGATGAAGCGAACCGTTACCTGTCAGCACTGGAGGACTTCGACAACAGTCGGCGTTCCACGGCTGATCGCATCGTCCTGGACATGGCCGTCACCACCGCCCTGGAGTGGCTCTGGGAGCACATCGCCGCACCCGTTCTCCACGCCCTCGGTCACACCACCACACCCACCGATGACGAGCACTGGCCCCGCATCTGGTGGTGCCCGACCGGCCCGCTCACCGCGCTGCCCATCCACGCCGCCGGGCACCACCACACAAGCGACACTGTGTACCACCGGGTCGTTTCGTCCTACGCCCCCACTCTGCGCGCCCTCGCCCAGGTGGACAACCACTCCCCGGCCTCGACGGGCGCCGCGTCGAAGATGCTCGTCGTGGCCCTGCCCGAGACGCCCCACCGGGCTCCACTGCCCGGGGCTACCGCCGAACGGGACCTACTCGCCAGCGTCCTGCCTGACCGTCACACGATCCTTACCGGACCGGCCGCCACCCGCCAGAACATCATCGCCGCACTCCCGCACCACGCGTGGCTGCACGCCGCGTGCCACGGTTATCAGGACATTGTCGAACCGGACGCGGGTGGGCTGGCCCCCTACGACTGGGACGCCGCCGGCCTGGTAACCGTCGTCGACCTGGCCGCCCAGCCAACCAGCGGCGGTGAGCTCGCCTTTCTCTCCGCCTGCAATACCGCGACCGGCGGTGTGGCGAACACCGACGAGACCATCACGGTCGCTGCTGCCCTCCAACACACGGGTTGGCGCCACGTCATCGCCACCCTTTGGAACATTTCGGACCTCTCGGCCACCGAAGTCGCCAACGGGTTCTATCCACGGCTCCTCAAGGGCGGCATTCTCGACTCCGCGCACACCGCGCAGGCGCTGCACCACACCGTACGAGGGCTCCGCGACCGTGCCCC
Source organism: Micromonospora sp. NPDC050417 (assembly GCF_044458865.1). Classification (NCBI taxonomy): domain Bacteria; kingdom Bacillati; phylum Actinomycetota; class Actinomycetes; order Micromonosporales; family Micromonosporaceae; genus Micromonospora; species Micromonospora sp. NPDC050417. Next base: position 30,813 of record NZ_JBITIH010000018.1, on the reverse strand, counting down.
GCACCGGCCGAGTACCTGGGCACCGTTCCTCCATATCGGGCCGTAGAACCCGACGGCTACCGCGAACGGTGGCCACGCGAGTGCCCGGAACCCACCGATGTCACATCTACGAACCTGGTTGAGACACCGAAACCGAGGAGCTCGCCATGCGGCTGCATCCATGGAAACTGGCCTTGCCGCGCTGGTTGTCGGACGTGGTGGGCGGCGGTCTCGCGCTCCTGGACCGGGCAAGACGACGGCCGGGGACACTACCGATCCCGGCGAGACAAGTGGTGTTCGGCGCGATCCCAGCACCGGCGCGGCACTTCCAACAGCGTCCCATCCTGTACGCGCGGGTGAAGCAGGCGCTGGCAGCAGGCAACGGCACGGTAGCGCTGGTGGGAGTCAACGGAGCCGGTGCTTCGCAGCTGGCCGCCGCGTACGCCCGTGAGTGCGTCGAAACGGGATACGCCTCGGTCGCCTGGGTCGATGCCACGTCTGGATTCATGACCGGTCCGACCCATTTCTCGACCCGACTCGAACTGTTCGACGATGACCTGAAGCCTCGCAAGCAGGCGCAGTATGCCTGGTCGGCCATGTTGGCTCACTTCAACACGAAACGGCTCGTCGTGTTCGACAACGTCGAGAACCCCACACGGGTCGGCGAACTCTTGCCGAGGTTCGACGCGGTCGAGGTGATCATCACCGGTGCCGGTCAAGAGGTCGCCACCATGCACGATGTCACGGCGATTGTGGTTCCGCCGTACACCGCCGCTGAGGGAAGAGCATTCCTGGCCGAGGCCGCCTCCCTGCGCGATGACCCGGCTGTCGACGAACTGGGCGATCGACTCGACTGGCTTCCCCTGGGTCTGGCGCAGGCGGCGACCCATATCGCGCAGCACGGGTCAAGCTGCGGTGAATATCTGATCGCACTCGACAGTCACGTTCTCGACGGTGCGCCGCTGCACTCCGGGGTACACAAGGCCGTCGCGTTGAGTCTGGCGGGACTGCGTCACGAAGACCCCACCGGACTCGCCGAACGGCTACTGACGGTGTTGTCGGTGATGTCGATCGACGGCGTCAGGCAAGCGCTGGTTACCGGCGAGGCCGCACAGGCGGCATTGCAGACCGATGCCGCCTCGATGGCAACGGCACTGCGTCTCCTGTCAGACGCACTACTTCTCACGACAAAGGCTCGATCGGACGGTTCCGGCGCCGACATCGCCGTTCTAGCCGTCCATCGGATTACCGCGCAGGTTGTCCGGTCCCAGGCCGACCGGTCGTCGTCGGTGACCCTCACCGATGGCGTCGCGGCGGCAGTGAGGATGCTCTCCCATTACATCGACACGGCCGTCGAGGACGATGACAGCAAGTCCGGGCATCACGAACTCGTGACGCATATCACTGCGCTTGGCGAGCACAGCCCGGAATGGACTGCTGAGTTCCTCACGCTCTACGCCTGGGCTGGCGAAAGCCTGCACGACGCCGGAGACCTCCACCGAGCAGTGCCGATGTTGCAGACGACGTACGACGAGCGGGAACGGATTCTGGGCCGGCACCACCCTGACACGCGGACCTCGCGTTTCGATCTTGCCGGTGTCTATCGGTCGGCGGGCCGGTTCGACGAAGCTGTGGGCATCTATCAGGCAATCGTGGACGAACGACACCGCGAACTGGGCCCTGAGCATATTGATACGCGGGAGGCGCGGTACAGCCTCGCGCAGACCTACGAGGCGGCCGGCCGACTGAGTAAGGCGATCAGCATCTACGAGGCAATCGTCGCCGCACGGGAGCGCGAGCTGGGCGCCGGGCACCCCGGCACCGGAGCAGTGCGCACCATGTTGGCCCACGCGTACGCTGCGGCCGGTCGTCACGACGAGGCGATCACCCTTCACCGCGCCATCGTCGAGGAGCGCGAACGCGACCTGGGACACGAGCACCCGGAGACTCTCACCTCCCGAAGCAACCTCGCCAGCGCCTACGAATCAGCCGGTCTGACCGCCGAAGCGATCAGGCTTTTCCGGGCGATCGTCGCCGACAACACACGGCTGCTGGGTCGGGACCACCTCTCCACCCTCACCTCCCGCAACAACCTGGCCCAGGCGTACGAATCGGCGGGCTGGCGGTTTCAGGCGATTGCCACGTACCAGGCCACGGCCGGCGCCATGGAGCGTGTTCTCGGCCCGGGGCACCACTCCACACTGACCGTCCGCTCCAACCTTGCCCACATCTACCGAAGGGCCGGCATGGACGATGAAGCAGCCCGTCTGCTCGAATCCATCGTCGCCGACGAGGAGCGACTACTGGGCGCTGATCACCCCAACACGTTGACCTCGAAGACAGATCTGGCGCACCTGTACCGTGTGAGCGGGCGGCAGCAGGAAGCGGTGCACCTCTTCGAAGTCATCTCCGCGGGCTGTGAGCGGATGTACGGCGCTGCGCACCCCATCACACTCATCTCCCGGAGCAATCTCGCCCTCGGTTACCGGTGGGCCGGTAGACCCGACGAGGCGATCGGCGTCTTCATCACCGCCGTCCGCGACCAGGAGCGCGTTCTGGGAGCCGAGCATGAAGTGACGCTGGATACGCGACAACAGCTCGCCTACGCCTACGGGGTCGCCGGCCGACGGGAGGAGGCCGTCACCCTCTTTCAGGCCCTGTTCGCCGACCTCGAAGACATTCACGGCCCCGACCATCCCGACACGCTTAGCGCCCGTGGCAACCTCGCCTACGCCTACGCGGCGGCCGGCCACCTGGACGAGGCAATTGCCCTCTACCAGGCCATCCTTGCTCACCTCGAAAGCACGCTCAACCCCGATGACCCTGCTATCGCCACGGTCCGCGACAATCTCGAACAGATCATCGACGGGGCTGCCTGATCGCCGCCGACCCCGCCGTCCATGGGCAGGCTAGTAGCTCAGCAGTTTGCGTACGTTCCGGAGTACGGTGAACCAGCAGGCCTCCGGATACGCCATCGCGGCCGGGTCGGCCCGGCGCATCAGCGACAGCAGCCTCGTTTCCGCTCCCTCGGGATCGACCACGTCGGCGCCCGCATCGACGTCGTACTGCGGTCGCTCCACCTCCAGGGCGTGCAAGAAGAATGCCAGCCGGTCGACACCACTGTTGAGCAGGTGCGGAGCGCCGTCCTCCGGAATGCAATACACGTTGCCCGTGATGGTGTCCACGATGGCGTCGTCGAGGCCGATCCCGCCGAGCGTCAACCAGGCCGACATGTCGAACGGACAGCTCGGATGCCGCAGCGCGACGCGCTGCCACGCCGCGCCGCCGACTCGCAGGTCGCCGTCGACGAAAAGCTGGTCGGCCTCGAACCAGCCCACCCGGTCCGGCAGGCCGACGTCACACAGGAAGGCCCGGGTGGGTTCGTGTGTGATGACGGCAAGCGTCGCCTCGTCCAGCGTCACTAGATCATCGGCGTGGTAGACCGACTCCATCCCCGCCCGATCGATCAACCAGTGCGAATCCGTCACGACGGTCGAGCCACGTACGCCGTCTTGGCGTCGGCGGAGAATCCGCAGGCCCTGTAGAAGGCGTGGGTCGAGGGCTCGCGCGAGCCGGTCATCAGCATTGCCTTGTAACAGCCCGCGTCCCAGGCGGCTTGGAGTGTGCCGGCCATGATCTGCCTGCCCAGACCGGTACCCCGCCGCGATTCCTCGACGACGACGTTCTCGATGACGGCGTAGGGCGACGCCGATCGGGTGATGTTGGGGATCACGTTGAGGTACGTCGTGGCGACGACAACCCCGTCCAGTTCGAGTACGAAGAGATGCAGCGCCGGCGAGCCCAGGACCTGCTGGAAAGCCTGCGCGGAGGATCCGTCCTCCAGAACGGGGTCGTTCGGATGCAGTTGCCGGTAGAGGCGGGTGATCTGCTCGAAGTCGTCGGGCCGTGCCTCACGGAACATGTCCCGGAGCCTAGCCAACCCACTGACCCGGCCATCTGCGCCATCGTGACGATCGCGATCGGTTTCAGGGGGGACTGAGCCAACGGGCAACCCTGTCGGTGAGGACCACCTCGTACGGTAGTCCCCGCAGCTCTTCGCTGGTGACGTCCAGGCCGCGCGCCCGAGCCAGCTCGGCCAACCACGCCCAAGGGTGCGCCTGCGTGCACTCGTCGTCGTCGGGAAGCACGGTGATCAACACGTTCTGGGTGATGCCGTCCCGAGTCTCGTGGAGCGGGATCGCACCGTTACCCGGGGCACCGGTTGATCTGGCGGCGATGCTGAACCCACGCTCCGCGTGCAGCATCACGCGCCGGCCGTCTTCCAACGTCGCGAACTCGCTGACCCGGAAGCTCCGGGCGCTTACATCCTCCGCGCGCGCCCCTGCGAAATCACAGGTGGCACCAAGGCCGACGACACGGCCGGGCTCGACCCGGGGAAGATCCCTGGGGGCACGGTAGGCGCCCGGGTACGGGCGCCAACCGGCTTCCACGCTCAGGTCAACAGGTTGCGGGTGGGATGCTCTGTTCGTACTGGAAGACGTTGAGGGGATCGTACTTCCCCTTGATCGTGCGGAGCCGTTTGAAGTTGCGGCCCCAGTAGGCGGTTTCCCATTCCGCCATCCCGATGTTCGGCACGTTGACGTAGGCGCCGTCCACAAAGGGGCGCAGTGCCTGGCTGAACTCGGCGATCCAGGCCTGGGCGACCGGGGTGAGAGCGTCGCCGCTGTCCGGTTCGCCACGGGTGCCCCAGCCGGCACCGGGCTCGGAATAGAAGAGCGAGTTACGATGCGGGAACGCCGAGCCGCCCGGCGGTTCGTTCGTTTGAGCCCCGGTGCCGAATGCCTGGGTGAAGAAGTTGCTGTCCTCGGAGGGGGCGTTTTCCATGAACGCGCGAATCAGGCTGATCGCCTCGTACGGGAACGGCGCGTTGGTGAACTGCGAGAAGAATTTCCAGTTCGCCGGCTCGTCTTCGATCGGAATCTGGAATGCGGCATAGGTTTCGCCCCAGCCCCCGATCTGCACCGTGACCTCGGGGTTGCCAATGGAGAGGACCGAGGCCAGCAGTTCCCTCGCCTCTGCCTCCGACCCCTCCGCGAGCACCCCGAACAGCAGGATCTGGGACTTGTGGATTTCGAGTTGGGTGCCGAGACGGTTGTCGGCGAACGGTGCGCTGCGCTGCCACGTGTCGAAGACTCCGTGCAGGTCGTTGAGCCCCTCCCAGGTCGCTTGCAGATAGGCGACGCTGCTGAGCGGGGTCACCTTGTAGGTGAGTGAGGTGACGATCCCGAAGTTGCCGTTTCCCGCTCCGCGCAACGCCCAGAGCAGGTCCGCGTGGTTCCTCAGGTCGACCTCGATCGCCTTCGCGCCGTCGGCACCCGACGGAATGACAATCTCCGCCCCGATGAGGTTGTCGCAGGCCATACCGAGGTAGCGGGTGAGGAAGCCGAAGCCACCGCCGAGGGTCGCACCGGACAGGCCGACGCTTCCCTCCGTGCCGGTCGTCACCGCGAGGCCCTGCTCCCCGAGCGCGGTCACCGCCTCCAACTGATTGAGCCCCGCGCCGACCCTTGCGGTGTTGGTGGCGGTGTCGATGTGGGTCGATTTCAACTCGCTGACGTCGATCACGATTCCGTTGTCGACATTCGACCAGCCCTCAAGGCTGTGGCGACCACTGCGCACCCGCAGCGCGACGTCGTTCTGTCGTGCCCAGGTGAGGGCGTTCACCACGTCCTGGGTGTTCTGGGCGAAGACGATGACCAACGGATAGCGCACGAACAGTTCGTCCCAGCCGAGGCTCGCGTCCGCGTATCCGGGATCCTGGGGACGGACGATGCGGCCGGTCAGCGTAGCCGGTGCGCTTGTCTCGCCCCATGGCGAACCCGAGCCGTCGGCGGCGAAGGCCGGGGTGCCGGTGATGATGCCCGGGAAAACGACCGCCCCTGTGCCAACGGCCGCTGTCGCCTGGAGCAGTTTGCGACGAGAAAGGTCGTGCATGGTTCGCATCCTCTCGATCGGGTTACGCCAGTAATCGACCAAGAGGACTCTTGTTCGCCATCCAGCGCGCAGCTCACGCTAATACGGGAGAGTTCCTCGGAGATCCGGGAACTTGTCTCGAAAACCCGGTCGGGTGACGCTGACCTGTCGTTTGTGGGGCGGACCGGACGTTCGCACCGGGCGGACTGTTAGCTTGGGCAGAGCCTTAGCGGAGCGTGGAGACGAGGCGCTGGCGAAATGCCGGTGGGGGTTACCGAATGGCCGAGGACGCGGCCGTCTCGTACCCGCCGTGCCACCAGTCCAGGATCAGCGCCGCGTACTCGTCCGGGCGCTCCTCCCAGGTGAAGTGCCCCGCGTCGATCATGGCGAGCTTGCTGCGGGGGAGCCGCCGGTCGAGGAACTCGGCGTTGACCGGCGGCACGGCCAGGTCATGCGCCCCGGCGATGATCTGGACGGGCGTCTGCATCTGCGGCAGGAGATCACGCAAGACCGGCAACTGCTCCGGGTACGCCCGCGCGTAGCGCATCGATTCCACGAAACGCTCGCCGTCGTACGACGAGAGGTAGTCCTCGCGGATCGGCTCGGGAATCTCGTACCCCTTGATGGTCGCCAGTGCGGCGCTGACGATCTCCCGAGGATCCATGCGGCGGTAACTGTCGAGGTCCGGGGATTCGACCCAGTCCTTCAGCGCCCCGCCCAACTGGATCGGCACCGCCGCCGCCCCGCTGCCGACGACGAGGCTGCGTAACCGGCCCGGGTGCCGGGCGGCGGCGAACAGGGCGGCCCCGGTGCCGACGTCCGGGCCGACGACGTGCGGGCTGTCGAGCCCGAAGGCGTCGGCGACGCGTACGACGAAATCGCCCATCGCCTGCGGGGACATCAAATCGTCGCGGCGTTCGGAGTGCCCGAAGCCCGGCAGGTCGAGCGCCACCAGGTGGGTACGTTCAGACAGTCGCCCCCAGACCGGGGCGAACGCGTACAGGCTTTCCGGCCACGGATTGAGCAGCAGGGCGTGCTCGACCCGGTCCTCGCTCTCAGCGAATCGAACCGTCACACCGTCGATGTCGCGCATCCCGGTGTGGATGGTCTGGCTGGCTGAGAGGGTCACGGCGTGGCTCCTACCTGTGCCGATGCGGGCCGAGGGTTCTCCGTGATCTGACCGTCAGGCTGACCATAACAACGGTCCCGGCACCCCGGTCGGCGTTCGCCCGGTGCCGAACTACTCAGTCGCAGTCGTCATCGTCGTCCCCGACGATGTACGGCACGGCCGCCGGTCCGCCGTTGCGGTTCCCGGTCCGGGAGCCCACCGGCCCGCCCCCGGGCACCTTCCGCACCGGCTCACCCTGCTGCCAGGCGGGCTGTACCGGCTGGACGACGGGCGCCTTCGGTGCGGTCCGGTTGCTGCTCGTCCCGCCTCCGGTCGACTTCGATCCGCTGGACCCACCGCCGCTCGACCGACCGCCGCTCGACCCACCGGGCGCCGCGCACGCCTCGTCGCCGTCGCAGGCGACCAGGGCGGCTGACGCGGTCACCGCTACCGCGATCATGGCCAAGGCGCGGTACCTCATGCACTCATCCCCGCTCGGTTCAAGGTCCACTCGACGTACCCGGCGACGGTAACGTGGCCGCGCCACCGCCGGCCGTCAGGCGAGCGCGAGCCGCGATGGTGGCGGTGCCCGCCTGATCCGATTGCGGCGCGAGTGGTGATGGGACGGTAGGGGCGGTATCCACACCGCCGTTTTCCATCGAACCAGTATCGGCGGTCCGGCGACCGGCGGTCGGGGTGGTGTGGACGGAGCATGGTCGAGACAATGGGTTATGAGGTTCGTCGGGCCGGAGGAAGCCGGCTGGGTGGGGGCGTTGCGCGAGGTCGCCGAGGCGCAACGGGCCGAACTTGATCTCGAACTGCCCGGTTGGCCGGTCTACGGGCTGGCCGACTCGGTGGAGTCGGGCTGGCTCGCCGGGTGGTCGCGGCAGGACGGTGCGGTGATGACCGTCCAGATCGGGTACGGCCTGCGCACCGACGAGTCCTGGCTGTTGGTGGAGACCCACTCGCGTACGGACACGACGGTGCAGCCGCTCGACTGGGTGCTCGCGTCGGCCTTCGCCGAGGCCGGCGAGGACTACCCGGTGCCGGGGATGCTGCCCGGACCTCGGGACGGCCTGCCCGACGCGCCCCGCGCCGAGCCGGTCGAGGTCACCGTCGACGCCGTGGCGGCGTCCGCGCTGGTCCAGCGGGTGCAGGGGTACGTCGCCTGGCGCCTCGTACGCGACGATGTGGTGGTCACGGTGGTCGGGCGGGGCGTGACGACCCTGCCGGGGCTGGTCCGCCTCACCGACCTCGGCTCGTACGCGGCCCGCCGGGGCGAGTGTCTGGACGCACTGGCCGCGCTCCACGCCGGCCGCCGCTCGGAGCCGTCCCCGCTGACCGGCCCGGACGAGACACAGCCGCTCTGGGCTCACCACGGACTGCTGGCGATGACGATCGCCAGCCACACCGAACACGCGGCGAAGCTGGCGATGAACCGTCCGCATCCGCCGCTGGTCGCCGACTGGGGGCTGCGCTGGGAGGCGGCGATCCGCCGGCAGCGGCAGTTGCGAGAGCAGGGCGTGGCCGACGCGCGAGAGGCGGTGACGGCGATGGTGGCGCAGGTCGGTGACCTACAGGATGACGCCACCTGGTGGAGGTCGGACGAGTTGCGGCGACGCGCACTCAACGAGATCGTCTGGGTGACCGCCACCGGTGAGCGGAACGTGTCGAGCGCCGACGCGCAACGGGCCTGGGCGGACGATCGCCGTACGGGTCTGGACGCCTGGCAGCGCTGGGCGGACGGCCACCGCAGCGGCTGACGGCGGCCCCGATCCGCCTGCTCAGTACCCGTCGCCCTCACCCCTGTTGCCGCCGCCGGGCCCCGGGTGGCCCGGCGGCGGGCTGTCAGTCGACGGGTTCGAGGATGACGACCGGGATCTGCCGGCTTGTCTGGGTCTGGTACGTCGCGTACGGCGGGAAGATCTCGACCATGCGCTGCCAGAGTTCCGGCTTCTCCTCGGGCGTGGCGGTACGCGCCCGAGCGACAAGGGTCTTTCCGTCCACCTCGACCCGAACCTCCGGGTCGGCGGTGAGGTTGAGGTACCAGGCGGGATGCTTCGGCGCTCCGCCCTGTGACGCGACCAGCAGGTAGTTGTCGCCGTCCCGTCCGTAGATCAGCGCGGTCCGGTGCAATTTGCCCGACTTTCGGCCCCGAACAGTGATCAGCAGCGTCGGGTAGCCCCGCCAGGTCCGGCCCCGCTCGCCGTTGCTCTCCACGTACTCGCGGATGTGGTCGGCAACCCAGCCAGTAGGGCTGTCCTGGACATCCTCGGTCGCTGGTGTGGTCATCTCGCCGTCTCCTTCGCCATCGGGTCAGTCGCCATCGGGTCAGTCGTTGAGGACTTCGGCCAGCCGGTCCCGGAACCGCCGCTCGGCGTCGCTGACCGTCTCGCCGCCGATGCCGAGGATGCCACCGCTGGGCGCCGCCGACACCACCTGGTCGGCGATCTCGACCAGCCAGTGCTCGTAGGCGCCGACCTCGCCCTCGTGCACCCGGTTCGCGAGCAGGGCGGCGGCGGTCTTGGCCCGTTGCAGCACGTCGGCGATCATCGCCTGCGGGTCGGCCGGCTCGATGATCGGCAGTTCCTCGCCGGTCTCGGGGTCACCGGTCCGGGCGATCGCCTCCCCGGCGACCGCGGCGACGAGCGGGCTGGCCGACTCCCGGCCGGCGGAGATCGCGTCCAGGCCGGCGGCGTTCTCGGTCCGGGTGCGCCGGGTGCCGTTCGACTCGGCGGCACTCGCCGCGGTCAACACGGCCTGCGGCAGGCCGACGAGCAGACCCCATTCGTCGTCGGAAAACCCGAACTCGCTGAATACCGGCTGGTCTGTCACGACAAGCCCCTTTCGCGTACCGGATGGATACAGATCAGCTGACAGGTTAGAACAGGTCCGGCCATCCGGCTCGCGACGCGCGTCCGCCACCGCCCGCCGCCCTGGTCAGCGGCCACCTCGGCCGAACATCGAACGGATCGCCGCGATCAGCAGGAGTGTGCCCAGGACCGCGCCGAGCAGCCGTACGCCGGGCACGTCGTACCAGCTGGTGTCCTCGGCGGCGAGTGGAATCTGACCCATCCGCACATTGTCGTACGGCCGGCGGAAGGGCGCATCCCGCTAATAGAAAGGTTTATTGACTATTTCCGGGGCCGGTGTGACCATGGCAGCACGCGCGGCGACCGGACCAGCGCGTTCACTGTGGACAACACGGGGGTACGCAGCCTGATGAGCACTCCGACGGGCAGCCTGTCGATTCTGGCCGCGGCGGTCTTGCAGCCGGGTTTCGAAGGCAGCGACGCCCCGCCGGACTGGGTGCGCCGCTGGCTTGCCGAGGGGCTCGGCAGCGTCGCGCTCTTCGCCCGCAACGTACGCGACTCCGCGCAGGTCTCGGCGCTCACCGCCGCACTGCGCGCGGAGCGGCCGGACGTGCTGGTGGCGATCGACGAGGAGGCCGGCGACGTCACCCGCTTCGAGTCGCGTACCGGCAGCTCCCGCCCCGGCAACCTGGCCCTCGGCGCGATCGACGACCCCGAACTCACCGAGCGGGTGGCCCGAGACCTCGGCGCCGAACTGGCCGCCGCCGGAATCACGCTGAACTACGCGCCGGTCGCCGACGTCAACAGCAACCCGGACAACCCGGTGATCGGTGTACGCGCCTTCGGGGCTGACTCCGCCCTGGTGGCCCGCCAGACCGCCGCCTGGGTACGCGGACTCCAGGCCGCCGGGGTCGCCGCCTGTGCCAAGCACTTCCCGGGACACGGTGACACCAGCGTCGACTCCCACATCGACGTACCCCGGATCGACTCGACCCGGGCCCGGCTCGAACTGGCCGAACTGCCGCCGTTCCGGGCCGCGATCGACGCCGGGGTCCAGGCGATCATGACGGGACACCTGCTGGTGCCGGCGATCGACGACGAGTGGCCGGCGACCCTGAGTCGACGGGTCCTCAACGGCCTGCTCCGGGAGGAACTCGGCTTCCAGGGGGTCGTGATCACCGACGGGATCGAGATGCGCGCGGTCGCCGACCGGTACGGGATCGAGGCGGTGGCCGTACGGGCCCTCGCCAGCGGAGTCGACGCGATCTGCGTCGGTGGGGACCACGCCGACGAGGAGACCGCGAGCCGGCTCCGGGACGCCATCGTGGCCGCGGTCATCTCCGGTGAGCTGCCCGAGGAGCGGCTGATCGAGGCCGCCAAGCGGGTGGGGCAACTTGCGGCGTGGACCACCGCCACCCGGGCCGAGCAGGCCCTCTGGCCCGGCTCCGGACCACAGGGGTCGACGATCGGACTGGCCGCGGCCCGCCGGGCGATCCGGGTGACCGCCGAGTCGGACGCCGTCCCGCTGCCGTTGGACAGCCCCGCCCACGTGGTGGAGTTCGCGCCGCCGCGCAACATCGCCATCGGCGCGGAGACCCCGTGGGGGCTGGCCGAGCCGCTCGTCGCCCTGCTGCCGGGCTCCACCTCGGTCCGGCTGACCGCCGAGGACCTGCCGACGGGCGACCGGCTACCGCCGTCACTGCTCGCCCCGGCGGTCGGTCGGCCACTCGTACTGGTCGTCCGTGACCTGCACCGGCACGACTGGATGGCCGGCACCGTGACCCGGGTGCTGGCGGTACGCCCGGACGCGGTGGTGGTGGAACTCGGCGTACCGGAGCGGGTGACCGGGCGACTCCATCTGGCCACCTTCGGTGCGACCCGGGCCGGTGCCCGCGCCGCCGCGGAACTGCTCACCGGTCGTTCCTGATAGGACGGAGACGCCCCGACGTTCCGCGCCCGGTGGGGCCGGTGCGCCCGTGCGATCGGCGACTCTCCATAACGGAATGGATCCAGTCTTTACGAAGGGTGCCCCCATCTTCACGTCGAGTCGCGGTATTCTCCGTCCGGTGACCCCCCGCTGGCAGCGGGCCGCGCTGATGCCGTCCTGGATCCGCTGGCTCCCCTGCTCCTTTGTCTACCTGACCGTTGTGCCCGCCTCGGTGCCTTTCCGCCGTTCGGCCTGGAGCGACCTCGTGCCCTGGGACGACGCGCTCTGGTGCGATCCCGGCGACGTGGAGGACTGGGTGGCCCGCTCCCGGCAGCGCCACCCACGTCGGGATGCCGCCCACGCCGAGCGGCACGCCCGTGAGCACTACGACTGGATGGTCGAGGTACGCGGCGCCCGAATCGAACTCTTCGGCGAGATGTGCCGCCGTCAAGACCTGCCGATGCCGCACACCGTTGAAGAACTGCTGCCCTGCCTGTCCGGGTTCGGCCTGTTCGAGTTGGACCACCACGGCGGCGCCGACGACCCGTGGATCCGCCCACGGCTCGAACGGGATCCGCTCGACGTGCTCCCGCTCTCCTTCGAGGAGCGCGAACTCGAAGCCCGCGCGCAGCGCGACGACCGAGCGGTGCTCCTCGCCATCGCGGTCCGTCAGCTCGCGCAGCGCACCCGGCGGCGTTGGCGGCGCCGGGTGGTCGGCACCAGCGTCACCGGACTGGCCGCGCAGGCGGGGCTGTCGGTGGAGCAGACCCGCCAGGCCCTCGGCGACCTCGGCGAGATCGCCGACCTCGGTCTGGACTGGCGCGACCGGGACGAGCGGATTCGTCTCACCGTGCCCTGGCCGGACTTCCGGCTGCGGTTCCCTTTCACCGAACTGCCCGCCCCGGAACACGCGGTCTGAACGGAGTCCCCGGCCTGACCGGCGCCGAACCGGTCGGGCCCGGTGCCGGTGGCGTCCGGGCACCCCGCCCCGGTGGCGTCGGCTCAGCCGTGCGTGCCCAGCCGCTCCAACTCGTGCAGCAGCCGGTCGACCTCGTCGACCGTGTTGTAGTGGTAGACGCTGACCCGGACCGCGCCACCGGACTCGCGCAGCCCCATCGCCTGGAAATACTCGTACGCGTAGTAGTCACCGGCGGAGACGCAGATGCCCAGCGCGCCGAGGGCCGCCGCCGTCTCGGCCGGCGCCTGGCCGGCGACCCGGAACGAGACCGTCGGCCAGCGGTGCCGGGGCGAACCAAGGACGGTCACCGAGTCCAGCGCGGCGAGTCCGGTCAGCAGCCGGTCGAAGACCGACTCCTCGTACGTCCGCACCGCGCTCAGGCTGGTCAGCAACCGGGACCGGCGGTCACCGGCCGAGGCGTCCGGCAGGCCGGCCAGGCGACCCAGGTCGGCCAGGTGGTCGACCGCGGCCCGGACCCCGGCGAGCATCGCGAAGCTCGGCGTGCCCGCCTCGAACCGGTCCGGCACCCCGTCCGGCGACGGGATCAGCTTCGCCGGACGCAGCGGCTCCCAGACCTCCGGCGCCGCGACGACCGAGGCCAGGTGCGGGCCGGACCACTTGTAGGCGCTGGTCACGAAGAAGTCGGCGCCGAGTTCGGCCAGGTCGGTCGGGGCGTGCGGGGCAGCATGAACCCCGTCGACGTAGACCAGGGCACCGGCCGCGTGTGCCAGCTTGGCGATCGCCGGAACGTCCGGGATCGTGCCGAGCGCGTTGCTGCCCCCGGTCACCGCGACCAGTCGGGTCCGCTCGGTGACCAGGTCCGTGTACTGGTCGGTCGGAAGTTCGCCGCTGTCCGGGTCGAACCGCGCCCAGCGCACCGTCGCGCCAGCCGCTTCGGCCGACTGCACCCAGGGGCGGACGTTCGCGTCGTGGTCGAGCTGGGAGAGCACCACCTCGTCGCCGGGACGCCAGGTCCGTGCCACCGCCCGCGCCACGGTGTACGTCAACGCGGTCGCGCTCGGCCCGAAGACCACGCCCTCGGGCACCCCGCCGACCAGGTCGGCAATGGCCTCCCGCGCCTGCGCGACCAGTTGGTACGCCCGCTGCCCGGGTACGAAGGCGGTGCTCCGGTTCGCCACCGCGGTCCGCATCGTCTCCGCCACCGCGTCGGCGACCCCGGCCGCGACCTGGCTGCCTCCGGCCCCGTCGAAGTGCAGGAAGCCCTCAGCGAGAGCGGGGTAGGCGGCCCGGACCCGGGCGATGTCGTACGGCATGTTCGGCACGATAACCGGTCGGAGATCACGACGGGGAATGAGCTTCGTCGCATCGCTCTCGTACTCTTGTTGGGGTGAATATCCCCCGCAGGTATCCCAGAATGACGAATGTCCGACGCATCGCCGGTCTCGCCGCCGGTCTCGCACTCGGTGCCGCGCTGCTCGCCGGCTGTAGTTCCGATGGTGCCGACACCGACTGTGGGATCGACCAGTGCACGGTCACCTTCAAGCAGGGGGTCGAGGCGAACGCCTCGATCTTCGGCGTGAACGCCAGGCTGGTCAAGGCCGAGGGCGAGCAGGTGACCATCGAGGTCGCCGGGGAACAGCTCACCCTCACCACGGGGCAGCAGGCCACCGAGGTCGGTGGCATGGCGGTGACTCTGCAGAGCGTCACCGACAGTGAGGTCGTGGTTCGGATCGGCCGCTGATCCGACCCGGCACGTCCCGCTAGGCGTGCGGTGGCGGTCGGGGTCACCCCGGCCGCCACCTGACCGCTGTCCGGCCTTCCTGACCGGTGTCCGGCGACGTTTGGAAATCATGGCGGCCGGTCAATGACACGGCCATGTCGATGACCCGTGGTGTCGAAGCCACCGCCTCCCGAGCCGCGTCCCGCGCCGCGAACAGCCCCGCCCTCGCCGCCCTGGCCCGGGCCGGATTCGTCGGCTACGGGGTCGTCCACCTCCTCTTCGCCTGGCTGGCGCTCCAGATCGCCTTCGGTACGGCCGCCGACGACGGTGACCAGTCCGGCGCCCTGCGTACCCTGGCCGAACAGCCCCTCGGCGGGTTCCTCGTGATCGCGATCGGGATCGGCCTGCTGGCGATGGCGATCTGGCAGGCGTTCGAGGCCGCCATCGGGCACACCGAGGACCAGGGCCGCGAGCGGATCTTCGAACGGCTCGCCTCCGCCGGCCGTACCCTCGTCTACCTCTACTTCGCGTGGACCGCGTACCAGGTGTTCAGCCACGCCAACTCCTCCAGCGCGGACAAGCAGCAGGCGCTCACCGAGGAGCTGATGGCCTCCTCGGGCGGGCGTTGGCTGGTCGGGTTGGCCGGGCTCGCGCTCACCGCCCTCGGCGTCGGGCTGGTTGTCTACGGCGTCAAGAAGCGGTTCGAGAAGCACCTGATGACCGGCGAGATGAGCCCGAGGACCCGGACCCTCAGCCGCCGGCTGGGCGTCGCCGGCTACAGCGCCAAGGGCGTCGCGTACGGCATCGCCGGGCTGCTGCTCCTGACCGCCGCCGTGACGTACGACCCGGACCGGGCTCGGGGGTTGGACGCCGCGCTGCACACCCTGCGCGAGCAGTCGTACGGCACCCTGCTGCTCTCCCTGGTCGCGCTCGGCATCGCCGCGTTCGGTGCCTTCTGTTTCGTACAGGCCCGGTACCGCAAGGTTTAAGCGGGATAGAACTGGCTAATTTGCGCAATCTCGCTATCTACCGCATGTGACCTTGGGATCCGTACCACCTGACCGGTGTTCCCCCGTGGGTCGGCGCCTGACCGCCGACCCACGCGGAACACCGGTCGCCTGTACGCGGGACCCCGGTCAGGCCCAGGGGAGACAGTTGTGCCGGAATACGCCGAGACGATCGCCACCGCCCTGGGTGCCGCGGCGATCGCCCTCCTCGTGGCCGAGGTGCTCTACCGCGTCATGCACTGGCTGGGCCGTCGGTCACTGCTCCTGATCGAACTGGCCGAGCACGGGCACCGGCCCTTCCAGGTCGCCGGGACCGTCTTCGCCGTGCAGGTCGGGCTTCGCGCCAGCACCGGTTACGCGCAGGACGCGCAGTGGCGGCAGGTGCTACTGCACGTGCTGGTCCTCGGTACGATCGCCGGCGCCGCCTGGCTGGTGGGTGCGGTACTCCTCGCCGCCGAGGACACCGCGCTGGCCCGGTTCCGGACCGACGTACCGGACAACCGGCAGGCCCGGCGGATCAAGACCCAGGTGGTGATGCTGCGTCGGGTCACCATCGCGGTGATCGTCGTACTCGCCCTCGGCGCCACGCTGATGACCTTCCCCAGCGTGCGCGGTGTCGGCGCCAGCGTGCTCGCCTCGGCCGGTGTGATCGGTGTGGTCGCGGCGCTTGCCGCGCAGACCGTGCTCGGCAACGTCTTCGCCGGCATCCAGCTCGCCTTCAGCGACGCGGTGCGCCTCGACGACGTGGTGGTGGTCGAGGGGGAGTGGGGACGGATCGAGGAGCTGACCCTCAGCTACGTGGTGGTCCAGATCTGGGACGACCGGCGGCTGATCCTGCCCACCTCCTACTTCACCAGCAAGCCGTTCCAGAACTGGACCCGGACCAGGGCGGCGGTGCTCGGGACGGCGGAGTTCGACGTGGACTGGTCGGTACCGGTCCAGCTCATGCGCGAGGAGCTGCGCCGGCTGGTCGAGGGTACGGACCTGTGGGACGGGCGGGTCTGCGTACTCCAGGTCACCGACGCGGTGGGCGGTCTGGTCCGGGTACGGGCGCTGGTCAGCGCCGCAGACGCGCCGAGCCTCTGGGACCTGCGCTGTCTGGTCCGCGAGCACCTGGTCGCCTGGATCAGGGACCAGCGTCCGATCGCCCTGCCCCGTACCCGGGCCGAGGTCGGCGGCGCCAGCGGCGGGTTCGCCTGGCAGGGCGTGCCGACGACCGGCCGGGGCAGGCCGACCCCTGCGGCCGAGGCACCGGACGACGCCCGTGTCTTCGGGGGCAGCGACGACGGCGACGCGCGCAGCAGCACCTTCGTCGGCCCCGACGAACCCGTCGACCCCGGCCCTCCCGCCGGCCACGTCAACGGTGCCGACCTCGGCTCCCTCAAGGGTGACGTCGGCCCCCTCAAGGGTTAGGAAGGGCCCCTTCCTCTACCGAATGCGATAACAAGGGGCCCTTCCTTCACCCCTGGTCGGGGGTGGGGGGAAAAGTTTGTGGGCGGAGGATTGACCATGGGTAAGTCGGGGCATACAGGTCGAGCACGCGGATAGGAGGACACCATGGCCGACCTGCGCGACGGCAAGGTAACCCGACCGGTGGCCGATCAGTCGGTGGCCGAGTTGGTGCAGCGTGCGACCGAGCAGGTGTCGAGGCTGGTCCGCGACGAGCTGACGTTGGCCCGCGCCGAACTCACCCAGAAGGGCAAGCACGCCGGCATCGGCGTGGGCCTCTTCGGCGGTGGCGGCGCACTGGCCTTTTACGGGCTCGGGGCACTGGTGGTCACGGCGATCCTGGCCCTGGACGTGGTCCTGCCGGCCTGGGCGGCGGCCCTGGTCATCGCCGGCGCGCTCTTCCTCGGTGCCGGGCTGCTCGCCCTGATCGGCAAGCGACAGGTCACCCGGGCGGTGCCGCCGGTTCCGACCGCTGCGGTCCGGAGCGTGCGGGCTGATGTCGACACGGTTGCCGCGGCGGTGAAGGACAGGGGACAGCCATGACGTTGAGTAATGGCAGAGGCGATCACGAAGCGTTGCGGGAGGATATCCGGCAGACCAGGGCGGAGTTGGCCGAGACGGTCCAGGCGCTCGCTGCCAAGGCGGATGTGAAGGCCCGCATCAAGGGTTCCGCCAGCCAGGTCACCGGTCGTCTGCGGGGGCAGGCCGCCAACGTCACCGGATCGGTGCGCACGCAGGCGGAGGAGCGGATCGGTGAGGTCCGCTCGTCGGTGTCGGAGGCGAACCAGGCGGTCCGGCGCAGGCCGGTGCCGTGGGGTGCCGGCGTACTCGCCGCGGCTGCGGTGGCGGCTGCGATCGTGGTGCTGGTGATGCGGCGGAGGCAACGATGAGCAGGGCAATCGGTCGCGCCGCGTACCGTCCGGTCGGCATTCTGCTCGGCATGGGCGCGGGTGTCCTCGCCGGGGCGCTGTTCCGGCAGGTCTGGAAGGTGACGGCGGGCGACGGCGAGGCGCCGGACGCGACCGACGAGGAGCGCGGCTGGGTCGAGATCCTGGCCGCCGCGGCGTTGCAGGGGGCGATCTTCGCGGTGGTCCGCGCCGCCGTCGACCGGGGCGGTGCGATCGGCGTACGGCGGCTCACCGGTTCCTGGCCGCAGTGACCGGTGCGCCCGCCGCGACTGTCCGTTAGGTACAGCGCGGATCGCTCTGGGTGTCGGCCCCCGAAATGTCCGCCACCGCTGGTAACCGTAGTGGCCGGAGCGCTGCCCGCCATCGATGGTTTCGCCGAAGAAGTAGCGGCCGTTCAGGTCACATGTCGGAGAATTTCGTCGGGTAGGCTGTGCGAAGTTTTTGCGTACGTGGTTTGCTGTTCCCCGCTGTTAGAGACAGCGGGGTTGAGAAGTCTCCCTTCGTGGGGGCCGCCTCAGGCGCCGCTGCTCGAAAACGGCCAACCGGCCGCACGGCGTGCTCGGCCGCCAGTTTAGAAGGAGATACACATGGCGCAGGGAACCGTGAAGTGGTTCAACGCAGACAAGGGCTTCGGCTTCATCACCGTCGACGGCGGGGGTGCTGACGTGTTCGTCCACTTCTCGGCGATCCAGTCCAGCGGCTACCGCACGCTGGAGGAGAACCAGCGGGTGGAGTTCGAGATCGCTCAGGGCCAGAAGGGCCCGCAGGCTGAGCAGGTCCGCCCCATCTGACTCAGTGACGGTCGGCCGCCGCCGGCCTAGTAATTGATCCATCACCGGATCGACGTCGAGCCCCGCAGCCAGCGATGGTTGCGGGGCTCGATGCGTCAACGGGTCACCAACGGTCGTGCACCTGGGGCCGGATCAGGTCGTCGTAGACCGCGTTCACCGCGGCCAGCGTCTCGGCCGGCAGCGGTGCCAGGTCGTTCGCCTCGATGTTGCCGAGAGCCTGCGCGGGGTTCCGGGCGCCGGGGATGACCACGGTGACGCCCTGCTGGTCGATCACCCAGCGGAGTGCGAACTGGGCCATCGTCGCGCCGACGGGGACCAGCGGTGCCAGGCGCCGTACGGCCTCCAGACCGATGCTGAAGTCCACTCCGGAGAAGGTCTCCCCGACGTCGAACGCCTGCCCCTGCCGGTTGTAGTTGCGGTGGTCGTCGGCACCGAACGTGGTCCGCTCGTCGTACTTGCCGGAGAGCAGGCCACTGGCGAGCGGGACCCGGGCGATGATGCCGACCCCGGCTGCCTCGGCCGCCGGCAGCACCTGCTCCAGGGGCTTGAGCCGGAACGCGTTGAGGATGATCTGGACGCTCGCCACGCCGGGGCGGGCGATCGCGGCCAGTGCCTCGTCGCAGGTCTCCACGCTGACCCCGTACGCGCTGATCCGCTTCTCCTCGACCAGGGTGTCGAGGGCGTCGTAGACGGCGTCGGTGGAGAAGACGGCGGTGGGCGGGCAGTGGAGCTGGACCAGGTCGAGCCGGTCCACTCCGAGGTTGGTCCGGGACCGGTCGTTCCAGGCCCGGAAGTTGTCCAGCGTGTACGCCTCGGGGGTCTGCGGCACCCGACGGCCCATCTTGGTCGCCACGGTCAGCCCGGCGTTCGGACGCTCCCGCAGGAAGCGGCCGATGAGCTGCTCGCTGCGCCCGTCGCCGTACACGTCTGCGGTGTCGAGGAAGGTGACCCCGCCTTCCACCGCCGTGGTGAGGATTTCGAGGGCCTCGTCCTCGCTGACGTTGCCCCAGTCGGCGCCGAGTTGCCAGGCGCCGAGCCCGACCACACCGACCTCACGCCCCAATCGGGGGAAGCTTCGCTTTTCCACAGGAGGAGCCTAGTCCTCTCGGCTGGCGGGGCGGGCCGTGGTGCCCCTATGCTAAAAAAACGTACGTACGGTTTGGAGATTGCCATGTGGGATCCGAGCAGATACCTGCGCTACCGGGACGAACGCGCCCGCCCCTTCCATGACCTGCTCGCCCGAGTCCCCGCCACCACGGCGCGAACCGTGGTCGATCTCGGCTGCGGGCCGGGCAACCTCACCACGACCCTGGCGCAGCGCTGGCCACAGGCACGGGTCACCGGACTCGACTCCTCCCCCGAGATGATCGCCAAGGCGGTCGGACTGGGATCCGGGATCGAGTTCGCCGTCGGCGACGTACGCGACTGGGCCCCGGACCCGACCGTCGACGTGGTCGTCTCCAACGCCGTACTCCAGTGGGTGCCCGGACACGAGGAGTTGCTGGTCCGCTGGGCCGCCCAGTTGTCCGCCGGGGCGTGGCTCGCGGTCCAGGTGCCGGGAAACTTCGACGCCGCCTCGCATCGTGCCCTGCGCGCCGTCGCCGAGGACCCCCGATGGCGTGAGCCGATCGAGCCGCTGCTCCGGTCGGCGCCCGTCGCCGACCCGGTCGGTTACGCCACCCTGCTGACCGGCGCCGGCTGCGCGGTGGACGCCTGGGAAACTACCTACGTGCACCTGCTCCCGGCCGACCGCGCCGCCGACCATCCAGTGCTGACCTGGATGGAGGGGACCGCGCTGCGCCCGATCCGGGCGAGCCTGGGCGGCGACACCCCGGCCTGGGCCGACTTCCGGGCCACGCTCGGCCGCCGGCTCGCCGAGGCGTACCCGGTCCGGGACGGTCTGGTGTACTTCCCGTTCCGCCGCCACTTCTTCGTCGCCCAGACCGGTGCCCGTGCCGTGGCGGATCAGCGACCCGCAGTTAGGGAGAACCCGTGACCGATCTGTCGGCCTTCATCGCCGGACTGCCCAAGGTGGAACTGCACGTACACCACGTCGGTTCCGCCTCCCCTCGGATCGTGGCCGAACTGGCCGCCCGGCACGAGGGGCGTACCCCGGTGCCGGCCGACCCGGCCGCCCTCGCGGACTACTTCGCCTTCCGCGACTTCGCCCACTTCATCGAGGTCTACCTGAGCGTCGTCGACCTGATCCGCGACCCCGACGACGTCCGGATCCTCACCTACGAGGTGGCCCGCGAACTCGCCCGACAGGAGGTCCGGTACGCCGAACTGACCGTCACCCCGTACTCGCACGTGCGGCGCGGCATCCCCGCGCCGGCGTTCTGCGAGGCGATCGAGGACGCCCGGAAGGCGGCGGCGGCCGAACTCGGTATCGAGCTGCGCTGGTGCTTCGACATCCCCGGTGAGGCGGGGCTCCCGGCCGCCGAGCAGACGCTCCGGATCGCGCTCGACGAGCGCCCCGACGGCCTGGTCAGCTTCGGTCTCGGCGGACCGGAGATCGGCGTCCCCCGGCCCCAGTTCAAGCCCTACTTCGACCAGGCCCGCGCGGCCGGGTTGCGGTCCGTCCCGCACGCCGGGGAGACCACCGGCCCGGAGACCATCTGGGACGCACTGCGCGAACTCGGCGCGGAACGGATCGGGCACGGCATCTCCGCCGCCCAGGACCCCCGACTGATGGAACACCTGGCCGAGCGGCGGATCCCGCTGGAGGTCTGCCCGACCTCGAACCTGCGCACCCGCGCCGTCCGGAGCATCGACGAGCACCCGCTGCCCACCCTGGTCGACGCCGGGGTGCTGGTCAGCATCAACTCGGACGATCCGCCGATGTTCGGCACGACGCTGGAACAGGAGTACGCGGTCGCGGCCAACCTGCTCGGCCTCGGCCCGGACGGGGTGGCCGCACTCGCCGTCGACGCGGTCAACGCCTCGTTCCTCCCCGCGCCGGAGCAGGCGCGGATCATCGCCGAGATCGACGGTTACCTGGCCACGGCGATCGGCTGAACAACCCCGGTCGCCCGCCCGCTGTGGCTGGGCAGCGGGCTCGGCCCGGCGGGTCGCGTCACCGCGCCGTTCGCGGATCCTCGCCCCCCGGTGCGGAAAGCGTCAGCACCGCCTCGGCGACATTCGGATGGCGCTCTATGTCCAGTTCGAGTCGGCGCAGGCACAGCGCCAGCCGGTCCTCGGGTTCGTTGCCGGCGAGGTCGACCGCCGCGACGACGAAGAGCCGGTCCGGGCCCACGTACTCCATGTGGAGGTAGGTCACCCGATCGATGTCCGGCCGGAGCAGCAGTTGCTCGATGATCAACTGCCGGGTCGCCTCGTCGATGCTCTGACCGACCAGGAACCGGCGGTTGCGGTCGATCAGGATGATCGCGACGACGCCGAGCATGACGCCGATCAGGATCGACCCGAGGGCGTCGAAGAGCGGCGACCCGGTCAGCTGGTGCAGCAGCACGCCGAGGAACGCGAGGACAAGGCCGACCATGGCCGCCGAGTCCTCGGCGAAGACGGCACGCAGGGTGGGGTTGGAGGTCGCGATCACGTGTTCGAGCGTGCCCGTGTTGCGCTCCCGGGCGAGCCGGCGGGCCTGCTGGTACGCCCGGACGAACGAGACGCCCTCGATGACCGCGGAGACCGCGAGTACGACGTACGCCACCGGATAGTCGCTGGCGGGTTCCGGCGCGAGCAACTCCTGGATGCCGTGCTGCACGGAGAGCACGGCTCCGGCGGTGAAGAGCCCGAACGCGGCGATCATGGACCAGACGTACGCCTCCTTGCCGTAACCCTGGGGGTGACGGACGTCGCGGGGCCGCTGGGAACGGCGTTCCGCGACGAGCAGGAAGACCTGGTTGGCGGTGTCGACCCAGGAGTGGGCGGCTTCGGCCACCAGTGAGGCGGAGCCGGTGACCAACGCGGCGGCCGTCTTGGCGGTCGCGACCAGGAGGTTTGCGGCGAACGCGATCACGACCGTGAGCAGGCTCTCCTGTGCCTGGTCGCGCGCGGGCGTTGGGGACATGGTGGTGACCTTCTCGGCTGGCGGCCGTCGAGGCTGCCGTGGGCCTCTGGTCGCTGGTAGCTGGTCGGGCCGGCGCCCGTCGGGAGACGGACCGCCGGGTCGGGGGAGCGGTCGCCCGGTCGGGGACGGCTGGTCAGGTCGGCAACAGGGCGACGGATTCCCCCGCGTCTTCCGGACGAAACGGTTTGTCGGGCGGAGACGGAATCTGGGGAGAAGGAGCTGGCCCGGCGCGGGGTGCTGCGGGCGGCCGGGCCGGGCCAGCGTACGGGGGCGGTTCGCGGTGCACGCCGACCAGCGGGTCGGCGCCCGGCACCGGAGCGTCGCCGGTGAGGCAGGGCCGGTGGGGGCCGTACCCACCTTCCTGCTCGGGCTGGCGCGCGCGGCGGGACGGGTGTGGGGGACCGAGTCCCGCCGCGCGCACGACTTCCGCCGGACCAGGATGGGGAAAACTGGTGGTAAGTCCGGCGGAACTGGATGGGATCGGTGTTAATCCTGCCATCGGCGATCCGTCTCGATCACAGGATTAATCCAGACCTAAGCTGAACTTGAAGATTTCTTGCCTGTTACGCGCAGTCGTGGGCCGACGACGCACTCCACAGTGGTGTAAGCGACCACGGACCTCTGTGGAGGACGGCGGGCTCGGGCACCAACCACAGTGCCCCCGGCCGGCGTGTCACCTCGTACCGGGCTGGTGTCCCGGCGCGGTGCGGTACACCGAGACGTGGGAACGCGACTCGGCGGTGAAGTCGGAACCGGTCCAGTCCGCATGCCTGGACTCCAGCTCGAACCCGGCCAACTGGCCCATCAGATCCAGCTCGGCCGGCCAGATGTAGCGGTGCGGGGTACGGGTCAACCGTGCCTGCGTGCCGTCGTCGAACCTGAAGTGGTGCGACACCACGTGCTGGTGCAGCACGTCATAGGTGTCCAAGCCGATGTAGCCGGGCTCGGAGTGCCAGACCACGGCCTGCTGGCCGGGTGGGAGTTTACGCAGCTCAGGCACCCATAGTTCGATCACGAACCGGCCGCCCGGTGCCAGATGGCGGGCGGCGTTGCGGAAGCAGGCGACCTGCTCGGCCTGGGTGAGCAGGTTGGCGATGGTGTTGTAGACGAGGTAGACCAGCGTGTACGTGCCCGGGGCGACGGCGGTCGCCATGTCACCGACGACCACCGGGATCGTTACCTCGTCCACCTTCGACCGCAGTTTGTCGATCATCGGCTGGGACAGCTCGACGCCGGTGACGGGCACACCCCGCGCGGCGAGCGGGACGGCCACCCGCCCCGTTCCGATGGCGAATTCGAGCGCGCCGCCACCGCCGGCGAACTCGGCCAGGCGCTCCACGGTCGGCCCCAGCACCTCGGGCGCGAACATGCCGGTGCCCGGCGTGTCATAGCGGCGTGCGGCGTCGGCGTTCCAGATCTCGTCCTGTCGCATGCCGCCCACCATCGCCACGGGACCTGCGCGTTGTCCAACGGTTTTGCCGACCCTCGCGGGGCCGTCGGCGATGCGGCGGGTCCAGCCCGCCCGCAGCACCCCGAACCCGCTGGGTCAGCTTCCCGTACCGCCGGGTTTCGGCTGGCGGCGGCCCTTGCCGTCGCGTTCCCGAGCCAGCCGCCCGACCAGCCCGAACCGGCTCACCTGACGCGGCGTCGCCTCCGGGTCGGCGAGCAGCATCACCACGCTGGCTCCGCCGAGCCGGGCCCGGTCGATGCTGACCGAACCGTTCGCCTGCAACGCCACCCGTCGGGCGATGTCCAGCCCCAGCCCGGTGGAGCCCCGATCGCTCGCACCACGGCGCAGCGCGCGATCAGGGTTGGCGATACCAGGACCGGCGTCGTCGACCCGGACCGCGATGTAACCGTCCCGTCGGGAGACCGCCACCTCGAACGCGGTCCCCTGCGGGGTGTAGCGGAAGACGTTGCCGAGCACCGCGTCGAGCGCCGCCGCCAGCTCCGCCCGTGGCACCGGTACGGGAATGCGCAGTTGGGCGCCGCTGATCCGGTGCGGGCGGTTCTGGTCCCCGGCGAGCGCCGCCCAGAAGACCATCCGGTCCCGGACCACCTCGCTGACGTCGCACATGCCCGGCGCGGCCTCCTGCGCCACCGTCTTACGGGTGGTGTTGATCAGCACGTCGATCTCACCCTCCAGGGTGACGATCGCCTGCCGGATCCGCCGGATCGTCCGGCGCCGGTCGAGTTCCGCCTCGCTGAACGAGCCGACGCTGGTGTCGTCGGAGTCGAGCGCGTCGGCGTCGAGCCGCAGCACCGTCAGGGGCGTACGCAGCCGGTGGGAGAGGTCGGCGACGAGTTCACGTTCGTCCGTACGCGAGGTCACGAGCCGGTCCGCCATCCGGTTGAAGGCGTAGCCGGCCTCGGCCAGCTCCCGTGGGCCGCTCGGCTCGATCCGTACCTCCAGATCGCCGTCACCCACCGCGAGCGCCGCCTCGACCAGGCCACGGGCGGAGGCGACCGCACGGGCCGCGAGCCGGTCCACCACGATCACCGAGACCACCACCAGCCCGACCGCGATGGCGAACAGCGTGAGCCAGCGACCGGCCGCCCCCGGTTGCAGCGCGGCGGCGGGGATGAAGACCTCGACCACCGCGACCTGC
Organism: Micromonospora sp. NPDC050417; assembly: GCF_044458865.1. Lineage (NCBI taxonomy): Bacteria > Bacillati > Actinomycetota > Actinomycetes > Micromonosporales > Micromonosporaceae > Micromonospora > Micromonospora sp. NPDC050417. The sequence goes on along the minus strand of NZ_JBITIH010000018.1, from coordinate 5,616 downwards.
TCGTTGAGCTGCACCGGCTCCAACCGGACCACACCGCCGGGTACGTCGGCGACGACCAGCTCACCACCGGACCTGGCCCGGTCCACGTCAGCCTCGCTGGCGTGGGGGGTGCCACCGGCCTCCAGCCCGTGCACCACCGGCCGCTCGGCCGAAGCACTGTCGAACTGATCGATCACCTGGGTGAGTCGGGCCGGATCCGCCCCTGCGGCCAACGCCCCCACCACCACGGCGGCGTGTCTACCCGCGTCGGCGAGCGCGTGCTCCCGCGCCTCCTGCTGCAAGGCCAGGCCGAGCGGGATGAGGAAGGCGAGCGCGACGATCGAGGTCATGCCGGCCCCGAGATAGGCCAGCGCCAACCTCAGTCCGGTACCACCAACCGGAACCCGACCCCCCGCACGGTGCGCAGGTAGCGGGGTTTCGCTGCGGACTCGCCCAGTTTGCGACGAAGCCAGTACAGATGTACGTCGATTGTCTGATCCTCGCCGACTGATGGCTGACGCCATACCTCCTCCAACAGTTCCCGGCGGGACACTACCCGGCCCGGTCGCGCCGCGAGATAAGCCAGCACGTCAAATTCCTTGCGTGTCAGCGCGAGCGGCACCCCGTCGAGCAGGGCGCTGCGCTCTCCCACGTCCACCCGCAGCCCGCCGACCTCGTGCACCGCGGGCGCCACCGTCCGGCTGGCCCGCCCGGCCCGGCGCAGCACGGTGGTGATCCGGGCGTCCAGGTGCGCGCCGGTGAACGGTTTGACCATGTAGTCGTCGGCGCCGGCCCGGAGCAGACGGACCACGGACTGCTCGTCGTCCCGGGCGGTGGCGATGATGATCGGCACGTCGGTGATGCCCCGGAGCATGCGCAGCGCGTCCGCGCCGTCCAGGTCGGGCAGGCCGAGGTCGAGCACCACCAGGTCGGGCGTTTCGGCGGCGACCCGGCGCAGGGCGTCGAGAGCCGTACCGACCGCATGCACCGCATGCCCGCGGTCAGCCAGGGAGCGCAGCATCGCGCCGCGTACGACGTGGTCGTCCTCGACCAGGAGCACCGTGGCCACGTGAAGACCGTACTGCCCCTGGCAAGTGCGGCGCGTTGCGCCCACGTGCCTTTTGCCGGCATGCTCCCCGTACCATGTCCTTCGTACTTGTCGATGACACCCGGCTCGCCCTGGCTCGGGACAGTCTGGCCGGTCTGTCGGTGGGAGACGCCCTCGGCGGTCGCCACTTCGTGCCCGGCGACGGCGTGGCGCCGTGGGGAACCAGCCGGTCCGATGCACCCAGCCGGTCCGATGCACTCTGCCCGTCCGATGCGCTCTGGCAGTGGAGCGACGACACCGAGATGGCCTGTTCGGTCCTGGCCGTCCTCGCCCGGCACGGCGCGATCGAGCGGGACGAGCTGGCCGCCGCGTTCGCCGCCCACTACGACCCCGCCCGACGGTACGGTGCGGGCGCCGTCGAACTACTCGAACTGATCCGCGCCGGTACGCCCTGGCCGGTCGCCGCAGCCTCGGCCTTCGACGGGCAGGGGTCGTACGGCAACGGCGCGGCGATGCGGGTCGCGCCGCTCGGTGCGTACTTCGGCGACTCCCCGGCGCGGGCGGCGGCGCAGGCCGCAGCGTCGGCCGAGGTGACCCACGCCCACCCCGAGGGGATCGCCGGAGCGGTGGCGGTGGCGGTCGCCGCCGCGCTGGCCGCCCGGGCCCGGCTCTCCGGTGACCGGCCCGAGCCCGAGCGTTTCCTCGCTGCGGCGGCGGCTCCGCTCGACAGTGCCGGACAGGTCCACCGAGGTATCCGACGGGCGATTACCCTCGGTGACCGTACGAGCGCTGAGGTCGCCGACGAACTGGGCAACGGCAGCCGGGTGAGCGCCCAGGACACCGTTCCGTTCACGCTCTGGGTCGCCGCGAGGTACCTGGACGACTACCCGGCGGCGGTGCGGGCCTGCGTCGACGCCGGTGGTGACGTCGACACCACGGCGGCGATCGTCGGCGGCGTCGTCGCGGCGTACGCCGGGCTTGGTGGCGCCGGTGGGGTTCCCGCCGACTGGATCGCCGCCCGCGAACCCCTCCCCACCTGGCTCCCCTGAACCGCGCCCCCCGTCCCGCCGCCCCCGCGCCGCGTGGGTCCCGCCGCCCCCGCGCCGCGCGGGTTAGGAAGGGGCCCTTCCTCTACCGAAAGCGATAACAGGGGGCCCTTCCTTACACCTCAGGGGAGGCGGAGGACCCAGCGGTAGGCCTGGACCAGTCCGGTGTCGAAGCCGGCGGCCGACCCCCACAGGAAGAGTCGGAAACGGCGGTAGAGCGGCTCGCCCCAGTTGTGCACGATCTCGTCCCGGGCGCCGTCCAGCCGGTTGGCCCACTCCCGGCAGGTCAGGTAGTAGTTGTGCCGGTCGTCGGTGACGCTGAGTAGCTCGAATGGCGAGCGGGCGACGTGACGGAGGTACTGGTGCAGCAGCAGAGGGGCCGAGGCACCGGGGTAGATGTAGCGCTTGAGGAAGGTGGAGGCGGCGTGCTTGCGCCGCATCGCCAGCGCGTCCAGGTAGACCCGGCCACCAGGGCGGAGCAGCTCGGCGTACTTGCGCAGGGTGGTGCGGTAGTCGGGCAGGTGCTCGGTGACGCCCATGTTCACGATGGCGTCGAAGCGCCGGTGCGGCGAGTAGTTGAAGATGTGCTCGCGGACCACCTCGACCGGTAGCCGTTCCCGTTCGAAGAGGTCGACCAGGTAGCGCTCGGACTCCTTGGAGAGCGTGGTGGTGGTGACGTTCACCCCACGCCGGGCGGCGTGTTCGGAGAACGCGCCCCAGCCGCCGCCGACCTCCAGCACGTGATCGCCGGGGCTGACCCCGATCGCCTCCAGCGCCAGGTCCATCTTCCGGGTCATCGCGTCCTCAAGCGGTTCGTCGTCGGAGGCGAAGACACCCTCGGTGTAGCACCGGTGCCGGTGGTCGAGGAAGGTGAGGAAGAACGCCGAGTCCTCGTCGTAGTGGTGGGAGATGGAGCGGCGGTCGTCCTCCCGGCGGCCCCGTACCAGCGCGGGGAGGAAGCGACCCACCCAGGCGACCGGGTGGAAGTCGGTGAAGAAGGCGCGCATCCGTAGCGCCGCGGAGAGGTCGCCCTCCACGTCGAGCCAGCCCTGGAGGTACGCGACGGCGACCCCGAACTGGTCCAGCCCGGCCAGCGCCTTCGCGCCCCGGGGGTCGCTGATGGTGATGGTGAACTTCGGGTCACCGGTGCCGAATACGTGTGCCGGCGCGCCGGCGTTCGCCACCGCAAACGGCATTGCCGGTTGGGCGGCGAAAAAAGTCTCGTACCTGCGCTGTAGTGCGCTGACTACGTCCGAGGGTGCCACCGCGCCAATCTATCGCCGCGGTCGCGTCGCTGGGAGGCGTAAATCCAGGACCGATAGCATCGGATAGCCGATCCAAGGGCGTTGCCCGTTTTGTCTTAATTGAAGGAGTCAACCGTGTCCGCACCCCGTACCCCCGTCGTGGCTGACCCGGTCGTCGTCGCGGCCGGGACCACGGCGGCCGACGCGGTAGCCGCGGCAGGCCTGCCCGCAGCCGGCCCCAAGGCGATCGTCGTCGTCCGGGAACTGGCCTCCGACGGCACCGGTCAACTGCGCGACCTCGACTGGACCCCCGAGGTCGACACCGAGGTCGAGCCGGTCAGCCTCGACTCCCCGGACGGGCTCAACGTGCTGCGTCACTCCACCGCGCACGTGCTCGCCCAGGCCGTCCAGGACGTCTTCCCGGAGGCGAAGCTCGGCATCGGGCCGCCGATCGAGAACGGCTTCTACTACGACTTCGATGTGCAGAAGCCGTTCCAGCCGGAGGATCTCGACAAGCTTGAGAAGCGGATGCAGGAGATCGTCAAGTGCGGGCAGCGGTTCCGCCGTCGCCGCTTCGCCAGCCTGGACGAGGCCCGTACCGAACTGGCCGACGAGCCGTACAAGCTGGAGTTGATCGAGGTCAAGGGGGCCGGCGACTCGTCCGGCGGTTCCGGGCTGGACGCGGGCGAGGTGATGGAGGTCGGCTCCGGTGACCTCACCATCTACGACAACCTGGACGTCAACTCCGACAAGGTCTGCTGGTCCGACCTCTGCCGTGGGCCGCACCTGCCCCACACCCGGCTGATCGGCGCCTTCAAGCTGATGCGTTCCGCCGCCGCGTACTGGCGCGGTTCGGAGAAGAACCCGCAGCTCCAGCGGGTGTACGGGACCGCCTGGCCGACCCGGGACGCGCTCAAGGCGTACCTGAAGCTGCTGGAAGAGGCCGCGCGTCGCGACCACCGCAAGCTCGGCTCGGACCTCGACCTGTTCAGCTTCCCCGACGAGATCGGCTCCGGCCTCGCGGTCTTCCACCCCAAGGGCGGGATCATCCGGCGTGAGCTGGAGAACTACTCCCGGCAGCAGCACGAGCGGGCCGGGTACGAGTTCGTGAACACCCCGCACATCACCAAGGGGCACCTCTTCGAGACCTCCGGCCACCTCCAGTGGTACGCCGACGGCATGTACCCGCCCATGTCGGTCGAGGGCGCGGACTACTACCTCAAGCCGATGAACTGCCCGTTCCACAACCTGATCTACCGGGCCCGTGGTCGCTCCTACCGCGAGCTGCCGCTGCGCCTGTTCGAGTTCGGCTCGGTCTACCGGTTCGAGAAGTCCGGCGTGGTGCACGGCCTCACCCGGGTCCGGGGCATGACCCAGGACGACGCCCACATCTACTGCACCCAGGAGCAGATGGCCGGCGAGCTGAAGTCGCTGCTGCGCTTCGTGCTCGACCTGCTGCGCGACTACGGCCTGGACGACTTCTATCTCGAACTCTCCACCCGTAACCCGGAGAAGTCGGTCGGCACCGACGAGAACTGGGAGCGGGCCACCGAGGCGCTGCGGTCGGCCGCCGAGGAGTCCGGCCTGGACCTGGTGCCCGACCCGGGCGGCGCGGCGTTCTACGGCCCGAAGATCTCGGTCCAGGCGAAGGACGCGATCGGCCGGACCTGGCAGATGTCGACCATTCAGGTCGACTTCAACCTGCCGGAGCGGTTCGGCCTGGAGTTCCAGGCCTCCGACGGCAGCCGCCAGCGGCCCGTCATGATCCACCGTGCGCTCTTCGGCTCGATCGAGCGGTTCTTCGGAGTGCTGACCGAGCACTACGCCGGGGCGTTCCCGGCCTGGCTGGCGCCGGTGCAGGTGGTCGGCATCCCGATCCGCGAGGAGCACACCGGATACCTCGCCGAGTTCGTCGAGGCGCTGCGCGCCGAGGGGATCCGGGCCGAGGTGGACAGCTCCGACGACCGGATGCAGAAGAAGATCCGTACCGCCCAGCAGCAGAAGATCCCGTTCATGGCGATCGCCGGTGACTCGGACGTGGAGGCGGGTTCGGTCTCCTTCCGCTACCGGGACGGGTCGCAGCGCAACGGGATCCCGCTGGCCGAGGCGGTGGCGCACGTGGTCGAGGTGGTCCGTTCCCGGGCCAACGCCGGCCCCGCCGCAGACCCCGTGGCCGAAACCGAGCAGCCCACCAGCTGAGGTGTAAGGAAGGGCCCCTTGTTATCGCCTCGGGTTCTAGGGATCGTTGCAACGCCTGATCGTGTCAGGGGTTGTGATGTTCGAGGTTCGCAGCGATCGT